>CANHVO010000618.1 GCA_947463915.1 Planctomycetaceae bacterium | reverse complement strand
ATGGCGGAGATGGACATGTCTTCGCTCTTGCCTTCGTAGACAATTTCCGCTGATTCTAGCGGTGTGCCGCGTTTCCATTTCTTGGCAATGCGAGGGTAGCCCGACTCGGTCATTGATCCCGGACCAAAATCGGTCATGACAAACACATTGTCCTTGTCGATCCAGCTCATGCCCCCTTTGGCTTCAGGTCGCGAAAAGCCATCCTTGATGAATTCCTTCTTGTCCATATCGAATTCACGCGTGACATCCGCGTCCGCACCACCGCGCGAAAGAGTGATAAGGGCTCGTTTGTAGTCGGGACGAAGAAGATTCGCACCTTTCCAAACCCAGTTTTCGTTTTCCGCTTTGCCTAGAGCGTCCAGATCCAGAATCACTTCCCATTCGGGCTGAGCCTTCTTGTATTGCTCCAAAGTTGTTCGGCGCCAAAGTCCTCGCTCGTTCTTCTTGTCTCGCCAAAAGTTGTAGTAGAAGTCACCTTGTTTGGACACGAACGGAATGCGAGCATCGGAGTCAAGGATGGCTAGCAGATCTTCGCGAAGTGAATTGAACTGCGGATCGGCCTCCATTTTTGCTTGCGATTTGGCATTTCTGGCCTTAACCCATTCAATGGCCTTCTCACCTGTTACGTCTTCGAGCCACAGATAGGGATCCGTTTCCCCGGCTTTTATGGGATTCGTTGTTGTGGAACTGTTGGGTGGTTGAGCCATGGTTGTTTTGGTAAAAGGTAGCAATCCAAAGGGTAGAATTGCCAAAAGTAGGGGGGGCTTGAATGGAAAAGCCATATCTTGCTCCTGCGACGCATCGCCGAGTAAAAGTTTGGAAAGTTTGTCAAATTTGGAGAGGAGAGAATCACTGGGCGATGCAAGGACGATAAACTTAGGGAATCGGCCTCGTCCAAGGTCTTCTGAATTCTAGATGGTATCGATTTATCCATGGAGGATCAATCATGCGATTGCTATTTGGCTTGTCGGTCATTTTCCTAACAACGTTTCTTGCCACGACTCGCATTGCGCATTGCGGCGACCCCGATTGCGAGCCAAGTAAACTCAAGCGTGTTCGAGATGCGATATTGTCGGGAGACACCAGTTCTGCGGTGAAAGTGCTCCGGTCGTTACCAAGCCAAGAAAGACTGGAATGGCTTAGTCTGTTGCACCAGAACGGTAGCAGCGGAACCGCAAATGACGGCAAGTCGATTGCAAACTATTTTGCTTTGATGGGACTCATTGAGAACGCAATCGATTCGGATGCCCAAACACTAGGGCGCAGCTCATCGTCAATCGGTGCATCATCGAGTGCGACGGGTAGTGAGGCATCTACAAATCGTTCAAGCGAGTCGGGATTTGGTGGTGCTTCGGCTGCTAATTTCGACGAACTGAAATTGCTGATACAGAACACAATTACGCCAGATGATTGGATTGATGCTGGCGGTACGGCATCGATGCGAGAGTTTCGGCAAGGTGTGCGGATTGATCCAAAAGGACTGATTGAACGTTTCGACTCAAGCAAAGCAAGATTGACTTCTGTCCGCTTTGATCTTGAGTTGAACAAAAAGGCAAAGGCCTTGGCAGCAACGACTCTGTCGGAGCTCGGCGATTGGCAGGAAGCAACCAATTTAAGGTGGGTTTCGTTGCATCAGCTGGATCAACAGGTCGCAGAGCGACTCACGGACACGAAGAACACACGTGCAAACATTGCGATGGAATTGTTGGGTGGTCTCTATCGAATTGATTACCTTGCTTACGATAAGGAGTCGCGAGAATGGTTTCTCGGTGGACCAGCTGGAAATCTAGTTGCCAGCCCGTCGCGAGAGTTGTTGAATGCGGAGACGGGTTTGCCCCCGGTTTTGCTAGAGGATCTTCTCGGCATAGCTCCACACATCTTGCGCACCAAAGGAGAGTTTGGGTGTTCGATCGATCCTGACCCAGTTCGCTTAACAGAAGCCTATGAGATGGCTCGAAAGCCTTCCTCGATGCGTGCGATGAAACGAGAACCGGAGAAGTGGGCTGAAGAGTGGCGTCAAAAGCTTGGACGCCAGCATGCGAAAGTCGTTGGGCTTCGACAAGATTCCCCGACTGGCTACGCTCTTTTGATCGCCGATGCGCACATGAAACGCTTGGGATTGGGGCTAGAGCCATGCCCAGCCAAAATGAAATCGTATTGGCACGAAAAAGCGGCCTTATCAAGTTTGGGCACTTCTGGGGATTCCGGCTTGGTCCGCTGGTGGTTCTCTTTAACCGACTTCAAGATTCCGATGGACCCAGAACGCCACATTTATCATTTTGCGTCTTCGAACGTACAAGTACTAAGCGAAGCCCAAATGATGAATGCCAAGGGTGAACGTGTCGCAACGACCTCTCCTGACTATGCCGCAGATGCGTTCGCGAGGAAGTTCACTCGCAACTTCGACCAATTGCAGCGGGATTATCCTGTTTACGGTCGTTTGCGACACATTTTTGACTTGGCCGTTGCCATGGAGATCGTGCGACACGAGATTCGAAGCGGCAATGGAAAGCCTTTTTTGGCAATCGACAACGCCAAGGCGCAACCTCGGTTGCCTGTAGCGCCGGTGGAACTAGAGTCGGTTGCTTCGACTTATCTTCAACCCAACGGATCGATGTCTGCCATGATCAGCGGAGGAGTCTCCATTCAAATCTCGGATGCGATCAGCAGGTTGAAAGTGGACAAAACCGAAACGAATAAAGTTGCAATAGAATCGTCCAATGATTTAAGCAAACGAGCAGACCTAGTGGCTGGTCAGCAAAGCGATCCGGAACTCACCATGAAGCCGAAACGCGACTTGCCGTTTTGGAAGTAGGGTTGCTGGGGGGAGCGAAGCGCGGGCTGTTGAGTTCGTCGTTTAACAGTCAGCCGTAGGCGTACTCAGTTTCGTTGTCCGTACCGTCTGCCTTCGCCTGACCGTTAAACCCGGATTATTCATACGGTGACTGGAAATGTATTTCCGATAGCCGTTTTTGTTGACGCGGGCCATTTTACACAGATT
>CANHVO010000617.1 GCA_947463915.1 Planctomycetaceae bacterium | reverse complement strand
GTTTCGGAAGTGCAGACCACAATCGCATTCCAATTGCACCTTCAAGTCGTGGCTTCTTTGTTCTGCGGGATGGGGCCTAAAGTGCCCGCCGAGCGATTGAGACAATCGCTCTACACTGTGCGACGAATCCGGGGGCGCGCGGTCGGGCGGCGTGAATCTAGAACTCCAAAGCTGCGGACGGAGGGGCAAGCCCCAGCCGTCCTGAAATGCTTCACAGCGTTACCTTTCAGGGGCGGGTGGGAGGAAATCTCAGGGTTTTCATTCTGCCGCAGGTTTAATGGTCAGCCAAAAGCGTACTCTGTTCTGTTAGAAGCACGCCTACGGCTAACTGTTAAACACAGCTGTATTTCGATTGCCGGCAATTTCCTTATAGCTTGCCGACCGATACCGATCTCTCCAACAGGATTCCAAACAACGCGATCCTATCGCGAACTTTGCCCCTCGTAATTCCAAGGACCTCGGCTGTTTTCGATTGGTTTCCATGGGTAACGTCCAATACTTTCGCAAACAAACGACGCTCCATTTGTTCTAATGCTTCTGCGTAAATGTTGGTCGAACCTTCAGCTAGACGCTCGTCAATGAATTTGAAAAGTTGAAAGTCGTCAACATGCGACGGCCAATGGGCGTCTGACCGTTCAGCAGATTTTGCTTCTTCCGCACCCATGTCCAGTTCCGAAGTTCCCTCCGGCTCGGCTGCAATCGGGATCGATAGTGTAACGGGAGCGTTGGGCAATCGAACAGGTGTCGTTCCAGTCAAGAACGATGGTAAATTATCGACACCGATGACCGTACCTGTGGTGTTGATCATCGAGTGTCGGATCGCGGACTGAAGTTGGCGAACATTGCCTGGCCAATCATATTGCACCAAGAGCTCAAACGCATTTGGCGAGATCCCTTGTATGTCCTTTTTGCCCATGTCAAGTTTGGCTCGACGCAGAAAGTACTCGAGCAGCAGCGGAATGTCCTCGCTCCTTTCGCGCAGTGGCGGCAAGTCGATCGTAAACCCATTGAGTCGGTAAAGCAAATCTTCTCGAAACAAGTTATCTTTCACCATGGCTTCTAAAGGACGATTGGTGGCGGCCAGAATGCGGACGTTGGTCGTGACCAACTCATTTCCGCCCACCCTTTCGAACTTCTGTTCCTGAAGCAACCGAAGAACTTTTCCCTGAATGATCGTCGACATGTCACCGATTTCGTCGAGAAAAATCGTTCCCCCATCGCACTGCTCGAATCGCCCAATGCGACGTCGTTCCGCCCCTGTAAATGCCCCTTTTTCGTGTCCAAACAACTCGCTCTCGAGCAACTGGTCGGGAATGGCCGCACAGTTCACAGCAACAAACGGCTTATCCGCTCGATCGCTGTGCTGCACTAAAGCCCGTGCCACCAACTCTTTCCCACAACCACTCTCGCCTCGAATAAGCACCGTAACGTTCTCTGCGGTCACCCGGCCAATCGACTTGTAGACTTCGATCATCGACTTGGATTTGCCGATGAATCGTTCGCCGCCGGACTCACCTTCACCAACTTGAAAGGCGACGGGTTCGTCCATCATTCGCCTCGCTTTGATGGCGCTCAGAGTCAAACTTTTGATTTGGCTGATATCGAGTGGTTTTGGCAAGTAATCAAAGGCTCCGGCTCGCATCGCCTGGATGGCAGTCTCGCTTGAAGTATCTCCGGTGATGAAAATAACAGGCAGTTTTCGATCAATTGCTCGAATCTTCCTGAACAGCTCAAGCCCATTGTGGTTTGGCAAATAGACATCGAGCAGGACTACCGACGGCTTCTCCGACTCAATAAGCGACAAACCGACATCGCCGTCTGCAGCCGGAAGGACCGTTATGTCGGAATACCCGTTCAGACCTGTGGCAACGATGTGACGCACAGTTCGATCGTCGTCAATGATTAGTACTTTTGTCAAACCCATTCCCCCAACTAGAAATCATGTCACACTTCATTTTCAACGGAAGGACATGTTTCGACTAGACTTCATATTGGCCAACTCGGTTTATTTGCTCAAGTAGTGAACTTATCTTTTGTCGATGGGGGGACTAGAGCTGCTGAAAAAGGTTTCTGATGGCGATATGCCATCGGGCACTCACTTTGCAACTAGTACATACAAATGACTGTAACGCGAGCGCTAGCGGGCTGCTGATTTACTCGTTTAACAGTCCGCCGAAGGCGTACTTGCACCTTTGACAGGACGCCTACGGCTGACTGTTAAACGAAGTGCAACTGAGCAAGTATTCAATTAACAAGCCGCTAGCCCCGCGGCTCAATTTAAACGCAGTCGCAGTTATTTGGCTTGGAATTTGCGATAGTCTAAGGAGTGGACTTTTTGACGCTTCGTTCTTGTTTATGTCGGACTTGAGAATACCAAAGATGATGCCCCAAATAGACCTCGAGCGAGCATTGCAGGCCTTGGACGGAAACGCTGAGCTCTTAAAGGACTTGGCGAATATGTTTGTCGAAGATGCTCCAGTTTTACTTGTGCAGCTAAAGAATGCGCTGGCGGATGAATGTCCAACTCGAGCAAGGGCCGTTGTTCATGGCCTGAAAGGGCTCGCTGCAACATTCTATGCTAAGACGAGTGTTGAAATTGCCCAGCGTCTTGAAGACGCTGCTGCGGAGGGGGACCTTTCCTTGTTTTTCAAAGACGGCCTAGAGCAACTCGAAAGGTCGGTTAGTTCGATCATGAGCGAGTTCGAAGCTTTTGGCTGGGTAAATCGCCCCTAACCCAGGTTCTCGACTAGCACGACGCGCAAGCTCTTGAATCAACTATTCAATTCACTAGTTTGCGCTTCGTGCTAGGTTTACCGGATGTAGCGTGTATGCGTAGCGGCAGGGCGCGAGCCCTCCGGTGAAGGTGCTTCGTTTAACCCGGATTATTCATACGGTGACTGGAAATGTATTTCCGATAGCCGTTTTTGTTGACGCGGGCCATTTTACACAGATTTAGCTTTTTGCGCGCACACCGCCCCCTTCCCCCAACAATCATTTCCGGCGTAGTGGAAAAGT
>CANHVO010000616.1 GCA_947463915.1 Planctomycetaceae bacterium | reverse complement strand
GACGCAAGCGAAGACGTGTTTGTCGCCGCAGATCCCAAGTCAAAGACCGCACATCAGCACGGACGAAACGCCTGTATGGCAGATGGAACTGTCCAATTCCTTTCTCTCAACATTTCGAAAAACGTGCTGCGCGGATTAGCGACTATCGATGGCCACGAAACGCCTCATGACTCGAATTGAGCTAGTTTAGCACAGTATTCAACCAACCTGGGCTAACGCTGGGCTGTTAAGGATCTAGCGTTGAAGTGGACCAGTGGCTCACGCCACCAGCGCTCTCAAGATGACGAATACAACTACCCACTTCAGAACGAGAGTAAGTTTGCGAATTCGGCTGTTAGCTACCATGCAGCCATTGTACTCTCTATCAAAACGGCGGTTCCTCTTGGATTCTTTGCCCAATTGCAATGCTGCGCAACCGAGCTGCCGCGTCACCAAATAACTCTTCGCTTCCACTTTTGACAGAAAAATGGATGACAGAAAGATTGAGGGATTATTTTCCTGTCGTTGGTCTCAATTGTTCCGAGCAACGATTGGGACAATCGTGCGACACTAGAACCACGCAACCTGTTTGAAGTTGTGCGCTAATCTTACTAACAATCCAATCCGAACGGGAACAAACAGTGGAAGTCGGCCAAGACAATTCGCGAATAAATAACGAGTCGACAAATCAGCGACTAAAGCCGATGTGGTCCCCTCTTTTCAATCTAGGACTCGCCTCATTCGTCGGTGTGATTGCTGCGGTTGCTGCCTATATGTCAACCCGCGACTTGCGAGATGGAGGCACGCTCATTGCCATTCCTATTGGCATCTGTGTTTGGTTCTTGGGGGACATTCTTCGCTGGCGCGGTCGATATCCCATGCGATTGTTCTTGATGGTTCCCATCTTTGTCGCACTGGTCTGCACAGTATCGATCCGAATTTTGCAGAAAGCCAATCAGCGCCGTATGGCCTGGAACTCGGTGATCGATGCTGGTGCGAGCGTGAAGTTCGATACGGTGGGCACGAACGGTTGGTTGCAATACGAAGAAGGATTCTTTGTCCCGGCCTTTTTGGCAGATTGGTTAGGCAAGGCGGTTTTTGCGGACTCCGCACGAGTCGCGATGCCTATGGTTTCCTTCGCGCACGGCAGCCCAGATGTCGGTCGTCTGGGAACAATCAACGTCGAAAGAATGCCAAAGTTTAAACTGGAAGTCGGCGATGCATCGAGGAACAACTCGAAGATTGACTTGTTTGTTTTTTCAAAGTTGGTCAATTCAAATCAAGTCGAATCTCTGACGATCAATTTGTACTCACCCGATGAAGAGACAGTCAAAGCGTTGCAGGCGATCCGGCGGCCATACTATTTGTATCTTTCGGGAGTATTGACAGAAAAAGCCATGCGGCATTTTCCAGCCGACACTCCGGTCCAATACATACGTTTGAATTTGAAAGATCCGTCCGATGAAACAAGTTGGCTTAACTTTTTGCCATCATCGCCCAATTGTATTGTAAGTTTCTTGGGCACGATTTCAGCGGCGAACCTTCGAACGATCGATGCCGATCGGCCTTTATGCAAACTGGACTTCAGTCAACCGATGCCATTGCACGACAATGCCATTCGGAGATTGGCGAAGTTATCTAAAGCTGAGTCCATTTCAATGCGATGGATGGGAAGGTTTTTGTCGCAGGACTCTATCGAAGCTCTATGCAAATCGCCAGTTTCCTTAGAGCTAGGTCCGATAGGTTTAACTCCAGAATCCGTTCAATTGTTGATCGATAACGAAGCGCGACCAAGACTGTACTTGTGGATCTCAAGCATCGATTCGGCCTCCTTCCAGCGGCTAGCTAAAGTGAAATGCCTCAAGAGTATTTACCTGGATTTCGATTTGACGGAAAAGGACATCGAGTCCATCGCGTTGTTCCCGGCAGAAGTCGAGTTTACGCTTTCGCCAAATATCAACCAAATGCAACAAATCGAGGACGCCTTCAAGAATCGTAAATAGTGTCGAACAATTGTCTCAATTGTTCACGCCCTGCGCCCCATCCCAAAGCACAGCATCCTGCCCCATAGAACTCGACTCCATCCTCTATGATCTAGCCCCGTTTTTATCCGCGACGATCCACTGCCTAATCTTCCCAACCACGTTGACAGGAAAATGGATGACAGAAAGATTGGGGATTTGTTTTCCTGTCACTAATTTTTCTGTCACGCGATTCCCAAGACACAACGTAGTGCTCGTAATCAGGCCTTCGATTAAGTCTGATCAACTTGACTTGGCACTAACACAAAGCAGTTGCGACAACTGCTTTACACTCCATCAATACAATCCACGAATATGCTCTTGGATCGAGCTTTCGTAGATCGCGGCAAGCTGGCTGTGTATTTCTTTCGAAAGCGGGGGCAATTCGGATACTGCGGCGTTCGCCAAAACTTGAGAGGGCTGCGACGCGCCGGTGATGACCGTCGATACCGCTTCATGGTCGAGAATCCACCGCTGCGAGAACTGCGCCATCGTCATGCCTTCGGGTACAAAAGCCTTGATGCGCTCTGCCAGCTCCGCCCCCTTTGCCAGAGGCAATCCAGCGAACGTCTCACCCACATTAAACGCGTTTCCGTCGGCGTTGTAGTTGCGATGATCGTCCTTGGCAAACTTCGTTTCTCCCGTAAACTTCCCCGCCAGCAGACCACTTGCCAATGGCAGACGCACAATGATGCCAACATTTTGGGCCATTGCTTGGTCGAACAACTTGCGAATAGGCTTCTGTCGGAAAATGTTGAAAATGATTTGCAACGATGTCAGGCCCGGTTGTTCTAGGATCATCAGAGCTTCATCCATCGACTCGACACTGGCACCGAAGTTTTTGATCAATCCTTCCTGCTTGAATGTTCGAAGGGAATCGAACACTTCGCCCGACGCCATCACGCCGGGGGGAATGCAATGGAGTTGCACGAGATCCAAAGCGTCGACACCCAACCGTCGACGGCAATCGTTGATGTGTTGACGCACCACTTCGGGCGTGTACGGGCCTGGGTAGT
>CANHVO010000615.1 GCA_947463915.1 Planctomycetaceae bacterium | reverse complement strand
GATCGATACCTCGGCTAGAACCGAGGCGCCGGGTTTCACTTTGTTCAATCGGTTCAACACCTGAAAAGACGGCATGCGTTCCAATCGCTCTTTCTCAGCGGCCTCATTGTCAGCCAGCCTAAGAAATGGCTGCAGCCACCCCTCTCGGCTCAGCTGATAGCGAACGATCGATTCGGATTCACCATGGGCTACGTTCTCGCTTGAATTTGGCGATCCATCTTCACCGTAAATCGGCAACATTTGGCTTAACACGGAGTCCGAAAAACCCTTTCCCCGCATCGACTCCTGACCACCGAGCACCAGCAGCCCTCCGCCGCGAATCGTAACAAACTGCCTTAGCATTGACTGTTGATCCTGGGTCAGAAAATCGTGTTCCAGATCGTCGATGATCACGGCGTTATATTCAAACAACTCTTCGGCGTCTTTTGGGAAACCCTTTTGCAACTGGTTGGCCTCCGTTACACCGAGCCTTGCAAATACTGGCTCATCAAACTTGGCCTTTTCCTCATCCAAGATATCTTCGAAGCCGGAAAAAAGCGGATTGGATGTGTCCACTTTGGAATCCCGAAAACTAAACTTTGGCTCCTTGCGCGCGATCCGAATCAACGAAGTCAATCGAATCTCATCGTCAGCGTCCAGGGCTCGCTTCAGAAACTTGAATTCCCAATTTGGCCGACCAGCCAAGTAGAGAATTCGATACGGCCCCCGTCCCCGGTCCACAACTTCAAAACGCCGATTGTTTCCCAGAGTAACTTCCAAGCTAGGAGTGTTCGTTCCGTCCTCCTTGGCCGTTGCGGTTTCCCTGCGAACCACGACTTGAAATCCTTGTACTCCCGACTTCTCCGGCTTGAACCGAAACTCCACCGGCACAGACTCACCGGCATTCTTTAACTTGACAGTTTGCGACTGCAGAACTTTGCTACCGCTATCCAACAAGTCGACTACGACCGATTCCCCTTGGAAGCCCGTATGGGTCACGCTCGCTTGGATCGTAACAGGGGACGTTTCAAAATCGGACTGCCGCGTCGTGGTGGAAACGATGCTCACATCGCGTTGATTAATCGATGTGTCGATTCGAACGGGATAGATCGGAAATCCAAGCGACGACAGACTCTCATCTGGCTTGCGATCCGTTGCGTTCCCATCCGTAAAAAGTAGAACGCCAGCCAGTGGCTGTCCTTGATACCGATCCCGAAGAGATTGCAATGAGTGATAAAGTGCCGACTCGTTTCCTTTTACACTGCGACCAACAAAAGTGTCCACAGGTTCCATGGCCGAATCGAACAAATAACGACGCATCCGGAAATCGTCTGCCAATCTGCGTTGCCAAGCGGCATCGTCACTAAGACTTTGCTCAAGCTCAGTGCTCTTGCTCTTGGAGGCTTCCTGCATGAGTATCCCCATGCTCTGACTATTGTCCACCAACACCGCAAACACATTCGCTTGCGACTTTGGACGCTGCAAAGACCCCAGCGGCTCAAGTAGACAAATCAGCAACAACGCGGTGCCAACGGTACGTAGACTGACGGCGAGCAGTTTCCAACGAAATGGCATTTCGCTCCGGCGATACGACCAAATCGTAAAAGCGGACAAGAGCACGGCCGCTGCAACGACATAGTAAAACCATTCCGGTTTTCCGAACACAATTTCCTGGAAGCCAAAGACATCGAAGAAACTCGAATTCATCGATTCTGTTTTCATCGACTCTTAGCGCCCCCAAGGTTCTCGTAATAGCGGTCTTGTTGCTGCTGATACTTGCTCGGGACCGGGTCATGGTCGATGGGCACAATAGAGCTGCGTTCGGAGGATTTCCGCAATAGTTCCTCTTGAACCTTTTCTCGCAATTGCTCAATCGGATTCGCGATCAGCTCACGGACCAGCGACCATTGCGGCTCTCTCGAATGTCGCTTGTAGTCGACACGCACTTCGCGAGCAGCTTCACGAATTCGTTTTACTTCCCCCTTCATTTCCGGATCTGTTACCAATTCCTCAACATCGCGCAGCGAGTCGACCCAATTGGAATACTCTGTTCCTGTCAACGGTCCGTAGTCGACACCACCGGGTGACGTCCGTTGCAATGGTCCCGCGTTTCGATTCCCTAGATTCGACGGCTCGCCTGCCGGTTGTGGATCTTGACCGGGTTGTTGTTGACCGGGTTGTTGTTGACCGGGTTGTTGTTGACCGGGTTGTTGTTGGCCGGGTTGTTGTTGGCCAGGTTGTTGCTGGCCTGGTTGTTGCTGGCTGGGTTGTTGTTGTCCTGATTGCTCTTGGTTTTGCTTATCTGCAGATGGAACTCCCTCGCGCGCCCCTTTGCCCGTTGGGTCCCTTTTCTCCAGTTCGGCATCCAGCTGACGTTCCGCTCGCTCCAGCTCCTTGAACGCTCGCCTGAGCGACTGCTCTTCGCTCCCCAACACATCTTCCGAGGCCTTTTCGATATTCTCTTTCAGGTTTCGTATCCCTTGATTGAGTTCACTCGCCGAGCGTCTGGCTTGTTCCTCAAGCCCCCTTTCAACGTAAACTGGGATTTCGTCCATGCGTTGCTCAAGCCCCTTTTGTTTGCTCTCACGGAAGGACTCATAAAGTTTTTCCGCCAAAAGCGGTTCGCTCGATTCAGCCTCTGAGACAGTTGCCTGCATCTTTTCCAGCAGCTCTCTGAGTTCCTTCTTTTGTGCTTGCCAATCCTTGCGTGTCGTAGGCTCTTTGGGCGTATCTCCATCCGGACGCAGCGGTGAAGCGGCCTCATCGACGGGCCCTGAAATTTCTTCGTCGGTCGATGCTGGTGAAGAGGGCTGATTGGAAGTGGCTAACTTTTCCTCTAGTTTCTTTTGCTGTTCTTCCAATCGTTTGGCGTCCTGCACCATATCTCGCATGGTCTGCTCTAGCTGGCTCGACGATGATTGCCGCATTTGGTCCTTGGTCTCGTCCATCTGACGTTGAGCTCGGGTACCGGAAGAAATCGCCGGAGAGGTTTCGCTCTTTGCCAATGACTCCGCAGACTTTTGCATATCGCTTCTAGCCTGCTC
>CANHVO010000614.1 GCA_947463915.1 Planctomycetaceae bacterium | reverse complement strand
TGCTCAATGTAAATTGGGCTTTTCTGTAGCGAAAGTCGTCAAGACTTTCGGCTGCATTGCATAAACCACCGAAACTCTTGACGAGTTTCGCTACAAAATGCGAAACAGCGTTGCGTGTAACGGCGATAGTTCGTAGCTGCGGGGCTCGCGGGCTGTTGATTTAATCCCAACCCGAAGCGTGAGCGAGGGGTTCCGTGCCCCTCGCTCACGCTTCGGGTTGGGATAGGAACTTTGCCTGGCGGCAAACCCAGAAAATAGACAGGTCCAAAAGTGAGACGGTTCTTTGGATCGCGAAGTTAATCGATGTGGGTAAAGCCGCGGGCGCTACTAGCCTCCAAAGGATTCTTCGGCGCTTGGAAAGGTTCCCTTTTGTACATCCTCGCAAAATTGCATGGCTGCCTTTGCCGCTTCGCTCCGAAGATCCGCATATCGGCGAACAAACTTCGGAACGTATCCGCTATTCCAACCCAACATGTCGTTGGTCACGAGAACTTGTCCGTCGCAATGCGGTCCCGCTCCGATTCCAATGGTTGGGACGCTCAATTGTTCGGTTGCGAGTTTTGCGAGATCGGGTGGAACGCACTCGATGAGAACCGCGAATGCGCCCGACTGTTCTGCGGCTTTGGCATCGGTCATCAATTGGTCGGCATCGCGTTGCACTCGATAGCCACCGAGCGCATGGACACTTTGAGGACGCAATCCGATATGCGCGATAGTTGGGATGCCAGCATCGACCAATGCTCGTATTGCAGCCGCTTGTTGATGCCCTCCCTCCATTTTGACCGCTTGGCATTGGGTGCGCTTCATGATGTTGGCGGCAGACTCAACCGTATGGGAGATACTTAGCTGACCTACAGGAAATGGCAGATCCACAATGACCATGGCTCGATCGGTTGCTCTGGCGACCATCTCGCCGTGATAGATCATTTCTTCGAGTGTGACCGGGATGGTTGTCGTCTTGCCTTGCACAACCATTCCGAGGGAATCACCGACGAGGATGCAATCCACTTTGGCTTCGTCAAGCATTTTGGCGGTAGGGTAGTCGTACGCCGTTAGCATGCTAATTCGCTGCCCCTTACGTTTCATCGACTGCAATGTTTTGACAGTCACTCGCGGTGGTTTTTCGTTCATATTATGGCGTTGAAATTTGGTTTTCGGAGGATTCGGCTCTAGCACGATTCGTAGCTGGATTCGCCAGAATTCAGTACGTTCTGAATTCTGGCGAATCCAGCTACGGTAGTTTTCCGCCAGTCGCTCGCCTAAAGAGCTCGCGCGTCGTATTAGTGAATTCAGGTCCCGCCATTCTAGCCCCAAGTGGCTAGAAATGGGGACAGCAACTTGAGAGTCCATCTAGTACACTAGTAGGCATGTTATCCTCGCCAGCTAAGTACGCCTTCGGCTGACTGTTAAACGACGAAACCAACAGGCCTCTGCGCTGTTCCGCTAACTTGTCCTCCCAACCTAACCAAATGTGAGCCCACCCATCATGAAGCGACGACGTTTTCTCATTCAATCTTCTTCTGGGATTGCGGCAGCCCATCTCGTTGCAGCGGCCAAGCTTCATGCCGCCGCGAAGCCGGATGCGCAGCGTGTCGTCATCGGATTGATGGGTCTCAATCGCGGGAAGGACTTAGCAGCAAACTTGTTGAAGATCCCCGGTGTTGAAATCAAGTATGCGTGCGATGCGGACTCGACTCGGGCGGCTGCCGGGGCCAAGTTCATTTCGGAGCTGGGCGGCAAGCCCGAGGCCATTCAAGACTTTCGTCGGATCCTCGACGACAAAGAAGTGGATGCGTTGGTTTGTGCAGCCCCGAATCATTGGCATGGACCCGCAACGATTTTGGGATGCAAAGCAGGAAAGCATGTCTATGTCGAAAAGCCCGCATGCCACAATCCTCAAGAAGGAGAGTGGATGATTCGAGCGGCAGTTCAAAACAAGCGTTGCGTGCAAGTAGGAAATCAACGCCGCAGCAGCCCAGGGTATCAGGCAGCCATCGGTAAACTTCATGGCGGTGTGTTGGGCAAAGTTTACTTGGCCAGAGCGTTCTTCAATCGATTGCGAGGCTCGATTGGCGTCAAGTCGGATGCGGCTCCACCGCAATCACTCGACTACGATCTATGGCAAGGACCTGCACCGCATCGCCCGTATCGAGAAAATGTACTGCATTACAATTGGCATTGGTTTTGGCATTGGGGCAATGGCGAGTTAGGGAACAACGGAGTGCATGGTCTTGATCTTTGCCGCTGGGGGCTGCAAGCCGACTTCCCCATTCGGACCGTTTCCAGCGGAGGTCGCTACTGCTACCAAGATGACCAGGAGACACCGGACACGCATGATGTCTCTTGGCAATTTGAGGGAGGCAAACAAATCTCCTATCAGGGCGTCTCGTGTTCGCAGCATGCCCCGGGGCCGTTCGTTTCGTTTTACGGAACAGAGGGTTATATGGAAATCGAAGCCGACGGCTCTTACAAGATCTTCAACTCGGCCAACAAGATGGTCGACTCGGGCGAAAAGACCAGCGATGGCCAGCCCGAGCACATGCAGAATTTCATCGATTGCATTCGAGCAAACGATCCGTCCAAGCTAAACCAACCCATCCTCAGTGGTCATCAAAGCACATTGCTTTGTCACTTGGGCAATGTGGCGCATCGAACCGACCGGGTTGTGCACACGACCAGCAAAGACGGACGTTGGAGTGACGACGCGATTCCAAAGAACTTATGGCGACGCGAATACGACGCCAAGTGGGAACAGCAGATAAGTAGTTAGGCTTGAGTGGGATAGGCTTCCAGCCTGTCACAAGAAGATCGACAGGCTAGAAGCCTGTTGATTTAGTCGTTAAACAGTCAGCCGTAGGCGTACTGTGAAAGCTGCAAAGTACGCCTACGGCTGACTGTTAAACCCGGATTATTCATTCATGTCGCAAACAAAAGTGGCCTCTCCTGCGTATAAGTTGTTGTTACGAAGCAACTTAAGGAACATCAGGGAGGCCGATCTTGAGTATACAGTCTGTTGACAGTTTTGTGGG
>CANHVO010000613.1 GCA_947463915.1 Planctomycetaceae bacterium | reverse complement strand
GCAAAAGAAAGGCAGCTGATTTGAACGGATCTAGCTATCGATCTTTCGCGTTCTCTGTGTTCTTTTGCAGCCATCATAAAAACTCGAAGGGGGTTTGATGGCCGAGCTAATTGGCGGTGAATATTTTGCTGTGAGTTGAGTGTAAGCGACGCACCGGCGTGTCAAACAGGAGCAAGTTGGGCTGTGGTGGCTGGCTCGGGTCGGTCCCCAAAAAGGCAACGAAAATCCCAACACAGCATCCCAACACAGCAGTCTTGCGTTAGCCGCAAGAGAGCACAAAGTTCGCGAAAGAAAGACAGCGGCTCTGAAAGGATGTGGCTGTCACCCCCTCTTACTCTTTCGCGTTCTCTGTGTTCTTTTGGGGCCATCACAAAAAATCGATGGGGTGACTAAGGTCTATCGAAGCGAAAAAAAGAGCAGTACGAAGGCACTTAATGGCCGGTTAAATGGACGGGCGAGCTACCTGGAAGTGGACGCACCGGCGTGTCAAACGCGCGTCAAATCGGAGCGAGTTGGGGTTGTGATTCAATCGCGAACGCGATGGCAGTTTTTAGCCTGGGGTAAGTTCGCAGGGCGAACGAAACCCCAGGTCCAATGCCCCAACTGCCCCAGAGCTCTGAAGGAGCGACACTAGCTCTGCATCGTGGTCTACCCGAGTGATTTAATGGTCATAAAATGCCTGGTGAGAGAAGGTAAGACTGCCGTCATTCGAGCCACTTTTCGCAAAGGTTGATGACGATCCTCAGGCTAGACATCGATAGAAAGTACACCTGCAATTTCGCGACCTAACTGAAGAGCCTGGTTTCACAGTAGTCTTCGTGGACGCGGCAAGTGTGAAGCCAGTCTTCTTTGTACTCTATAAGAGACCATCGCCCCAATAGCGGCAAGTTACAGATCGAAAGTAGAAGCACCTTACCGGCGCCTCATGTGCACGATTTTGTTCATCGTGATCGATTCCAGCTTACAATGGCCAGCCGCATTTTGGACAGCGATAGTCATCCTCGATCTCTACTTCTGACGCACAATCGCGACAATACCCAGTTTTTGGAGGATTCGCGACAGATACGTATTCAGGTTTTGCAAGTTCAATTCGACCATCTTCATTTACAACGTCGTCTTTGCGAATCCGAATACCAAACGCTCGACAGATTGCACATCCACCCAAAAACACAACGGCGGCAGGCAAGACAAAGGGCATGCAAAGCATAACCAAGTTGTACCTGCTCGTCGGCAAATAGGATAAGGTTCCCAAAACACCAGCAATCAGTGGCAGGATCGCAGCGACAAGCACAAGCTTGCCAGCAACGGTATAGGGATTTGGATCATGATTGACAACCTGCGGTTTTGGCTCAAAAGGCTCTTTAGCCCGGGCATCCGGTTCGTAAGGATTCACAGCAATCGACAGTCTTTAGATGCACTAGTAATTCTCCGGCGCGATGCCGGTAAACACGTTCTAAGTGTACCCCATCTGGCTGATTGAATGGGCCGGCGAGCTGCTTGGAGGTGAGTGTTTGGCTAGTAGCCGGGTGAACACCTCGCTCCGGCGTGTCAAACCGGTAAGAGTTGGCGGTTGAAGACAAACACTCCGCTTGAGGTAGCGTTTCAGAAGAACTTTTCTGTGAATAGGAAACTAAAAAGTGCGAGTAACTGACACAGGACGGTTCGTCCTGCGGGAGTACGCCGAGAGCTTTTGCCGCTAGGTTTGCCAAAGCAACTGGCCCAAAAAACGAATGCCCTTATGAATGTTGGCAGTTAGAAGCATACCTGGCGATGTTACGCCAAGGCCTTCTCGAATAGAACAAGCAGGCGTGCCCAAGCTTTTTCGGAGAGCTCTTGGTTGTAAACTTTGGTGTCTGGAGGACACCACCCATGACCAGCTTTGTAGACCTCAATCTCCGCAGGCAAGTTGGCCTGAGCGAAAGAGTCCTTCAGCACATTCTTAGCCTCTGGTTCTTTTTGGTCATCGTTTTCGGCAATGCAAATAAGAAACTTCGCTTTCATCTTAGGTATCAACAGATGAGGACTATCGGGTCTTTGGGTGACGAGTCCACCGCCGTGAAACGTGCCGCCAGCGCCGATGCGTTCGGGTACTACCGCTGCGGTTCGCATAACAATTGGACCACCCATGCAATATCCGATCGTACCGATCATCTTCTTCGTATCAGTTTGCGGCTGAGCGTCGAGCCACGCCACCAACGCTTTGGCATCATCGTTGTGCGTCTTCTCGCTCAATGTACGCGCTAGTGGAAACACATCTTGAATTGGTGTGCTGCTTGCATCCTGTGCTACTGGCGCTTTCTTGGATCGATAGAATGGATTGACTACCAGCACACTGTAACCACATTCTGCAAGCCGCTTGCCCATCTGCCTGAAAGCAGGGCGCAAGCCGAAGATATCTGGCCAAACGATTACCGCAGCATATGCGCCGCTTTTGGGCGTAACGAAGTACGCATCACAAACACCATCCGGCGTCTTGATGTCGACTTCGTTCTCAGCCACTTCGACAGCGTGAGCCGAACTTGGGAATAACAAGGCGGCACCAATCCCAGCTGAAACCATCACGCCTAAATCCCTGCGTGAGTACTTCTTTGCATCTTCGTCAAAATGATCTTGATCGCACATATGCCACTGCCATTCAAGTTGAAGCTAAAGTCCCCAAATCCAGTCTCTGGACCAATTCGAAAATTAGAGCTTGACGCTACTCGGAAATAAATGGGGGGCAGTTCTCTTTTTTCGATGCTCCTGTTTGTTGGGACTGCGGTGAGGAAGATGACTGAGGCACGAAAACGACTCGTACATTGGCGGCCAAACGACCAAATCTACATTGGCTTAGCTCGCTCAGGAAGGCGGATCGTGTGCGTTTTGTCCGGTCGCTAAACTCGCTCCGACCACCTAGCCCGGCGTGTCAAACCGGAGCGAGTTGGGGGCAAGCTACGGCTGCCTCAAAAATGCAACACAGCAGTTTCGCATTAGCCGCAAGAGAGCACAAAGTTCGCAAAAGAAAGGCAGCTGATTTGAACGGATCTAGCTATCGATCTTTC
>CANHVO010000612.1 GCA_947463915.1 Planctomycetaceae bacterium | reverse complement strand
GCCGCCGGAAACGATGCGAACGTCTCGAGGGCTAGCTGTGGGGCTTGGATCTTGGATTGCGACTGCATTGTTCCAGGCGTCTATCATGGCGACATCGCCAAACAAGAGTGGGCTGCCTGTGGGGGATAGCAAGTATGGCCCGTTCCAACCGATGGATGAGTTGATGTCGAAACTGTTGTTCGTTGTGTCGGTTTGGGGGTTGCGAAAGAGCCAGCGGATTTGGAATCGCGTCGATTCTGTGGCGATTGTGGTTGTGCCGTCTAGTTTCAATAATTTGCAATCTGACCAGTAATGGCTCGTTGCATGGCCAACTTCTCGCAATGTCGATTGAGTCGTCGCGTTGGCGGCGATACTGTGTGTTCCGCTCAAAATCGGGAGCGAGAGGCCAGCTAGGGCTGCAACTACGCAAAGCACTACGATCAACTCGATGATAGTAAATGCTTTGCGTAGGGACATGATTTTCCTGCCTCGTTATCGTAAACTGATGTGTTCTGGACGTCACTCAGGAACCGAGGTCGCAACTTTTTACAAGATACAGACCCCTTGATCGTTGGCTCTAGAGTGGACTACTCTAGAACGACTAGTTATTTGGTTGAGCCAATGTGAAGTAGTTGCCCAACTCGGTTGCCACGCTGCTTGCATCGGGTGCAAGAACACCTACCAGCTTGGCTCGCTTTAGCGGATCCGTACCATCGGTAATTTGGAAAACTGCCATAAACCGACGATAGGTTAAGACCGGATTGATTGAACCGTCCGACGGGAAGGCGGCTGGAGGCTCGATCATGGTTTTGCCTTTCATGTCGGTTATCGAACCGACGCCAAGTACAACATACTTGCCGGCTACGCCTGTCTTTTCCAACCCTAAAGTTTCCTGAACCGTGGCTTTTAAGCCCCGCAAAATGGATGTGTTGGTGAGGGCGGTTGGTGCAGCTTGCTCATAGCTACCGTCGTTAGCCGTATGAAGACCTACGGAGGTAATGCCCGCTGATGTAAGGGGAACACGGATTGGAGCCGTCAAAGTCAAGTCTTCTGTCGCGGCAACGATCGCGGCATCCAAAGTATTGAGGCTTACCCCCGTTACTAAGTTGGTCTGCAAACTATCAAAGTTATCTGGGTAGGTCATGAATTGAGCTTCATAGCGTTGAATCGCGTTAGCGACATTGCCTATGCTCGAAGCCGACGTGCTGGCTGTGGTTCGGCCGACGAGACCGCTCACAGTAGGAATGATTAGTGCCGCAAGTCCAACAAGGATGAAGAGCACAACAATGAGCTCTATCAGGGTAAACCCCTTACGACTTCTGCGATTTCGGAAACGCGACAACATTTAAATCTCTCCAACAAAATTGAGACAGTTTGTAATCTGAGGCAGCTTGAGTGCATAAATCGCCCTTTTCGTTGATGTCAACGAAGGCGGCAATGATCAACTTGCCGGACAACTTTTTGCAATCGGAGAACTGTAGCTCCGAACAAACAGCATTAAGGCTCGAGTGAAGATAATTTGAGTAAATTGCACACTTTGCACACTTTGGGTTCTAGATAAGGATATCCCTTAGGTAAAGTTCAGGAAAAAAACCTACAGTCCGCAAAGTTTCGCTGATCGGCATATCCTGCCTAGTCGATACATCCTGCAACGCAACAGCATGGTGCCGTTGCGCGACGGAAAGGAAGTCGAATCTATGGCGTACAACAAAAAGCACGTAAGCTGGCTAATTGCTATCTTGTGCTTGCATTGCGCGCATTCGGCAGTGGTTTTTGCAACCCCGCAAGTCTTCATCAAGGACGTCAAGCCGACAACCCTTGCTTCGACGCAGCCCGAGAGCGCGGCTACGAAGCTGTTGCCATCGGTCGAAAATGACATCGCTGCCCAAGAGATTATTGTTCTCGGCGACGACTCCAGGGTTGGGGTTCGAACTGGTTCTCAAAAAATGCTTCGCCAAGTGCAGTTCGAAGATGTTTCGATGGCGGATGCGATGAAGGTATTCGCAGAAGAAACCGGCCTAAACATTATCAATTCGGCGGAAGCCGGAAAGACTCGCATCACGGCGTTCTTAAAGCGAGTGAGCGCAATGGATGCGCTAGATGCAATCGCTAAGTCGAATGGGCTCTTTTATCGCAAGGACGAGCATTCAGGGATTATCAGGATAGCGACCTCCAAGGAATACGAACGCGACCTTTCTTCCTTCCGCGAAGAAGAGACGAAGGTATTTACACTCCTATATCCCAATCCAGTGGCGGTCGCCCAAGTCATTCAACAAATTCTCGGAAACCGTGTTCAATACAACGCAGCCAGTAGCGACCTGACCGACCTGGCTGACCTTTCGCAACGTTTCAACCGTTTCGACCTTGTTGATGGTCGAGCTCTTGGGCTTGGTTCTTTAGATAGTTCGTCGAACAACGGCTCGAGCTCGAGTCGAGGTGGAGGTTCGGGCTCCAATTCTCTGCAATTGCGAGGCGCGAACGGGCTAAATGGTATTAATGGCGGCAATGGACTAAATGGTTTTGGAGGAGGAAGCTCAACCGATTCTTTTGGAAGTGGTGCAAGACGAAACTCACAATTGAACGCTAATGGTGACAATCGTCCGTTAACAGACCTGTCGTCTGAGGAAATTCAGCGTCTCGAAAACCAAATGGTCGATCAGGGACGTATCAACGATGGTGACCGAAGCGAATTGCTGGAACGCAAGGCTGCGACCATCTATGTTTCTACAATACGACGAAACAACCAGATCATCGTTCGAACAGGCGATCTGCGATCGATGGAGCAGATTGAGCAGTTGATCAAGCAATTGGATGTTCCGACCCCCACAGTGTTGCTGGAGGTAAAAGTACTCCGCGTCCATTTGACAGACGGACTCAATTCGGCGTTTGAGTACTTCACCAAACGTGATGGAGTTGCAGGTGCCATGTCGGACGGCAACCTTACACCGAGCTTTCCCGGCGGTTCGACCGCGGCGCGAAGCCTCACTTCGAGTGTTGCAGGTCAGGTTCCAGGTGCGCTCTCCTTTCAAATGGTGGATGACAATTTTCAGTTTCGAATGCAACTGCTGCAAAG
>CANHVO010000611.1 GCA_947463915.1 Planctomycetaceae bacterium | reverse complement strand
GTACATCGGCATACCTCGATCGGTTGCAACGGTCGATTCGAATCCACCGAGCCCACGGCCTGGCTGTCCAAACCAATCGAGCTGCACCTTGATTGCTGGCTTGGCGATCGCTGGCTTGGCTGTGGTGGCTGTCTGCTTCGTACGCCGATGAGCAAAGAAATCAAAAGCTCCGCGCTCCCCCCCATAGCAATGCGCAAAACTGCGCCCTCGCAATGTTTGCGTTTGGTAATCCATTTCAAGAAACTCGAGGGTGTTGATCGTCGGCAACTGAGGTTTCCAGCGACTGGCCACGCCCGTGATCAATGCACAGCAGCCTACGGAAGAAATCAAAAGCGTGAGCCATGTGCCCCTGGGCTTTCGCCATCCACGCGAGATCGCAAAATAATCAAACGGGCCAATTACTAAACAAAACAAACCTGTCAGAATCGCAAGAGACGTCAGATTCCCAAGCGTCAGCAGCGGAAAGCGATCAAGTGTTGAGTTCAGCTGACCGGACAAATCGTCGTACCCGAGATAGACACGTTTTTCGGTGAGAATATCCTTCTTTTCCCACTGTTCGTTGAGAAGGTTTTTCAGAAGGCTTGGCCTGCTTTCCCAATTCAAAATTTGCGTCGAATCCAACTCAAATGCAGTCACCGTTAGTTTGCCCGCCCCGTAAGCGCATCGAGCGATAAGTGGAAACCGAACTCGATTCTTTGTTTTTGATTCTAAGTCGACGGTACCTGAGCTTACGTTGAAGATACAGCAAGTGAGATTTGCCAAACGACTTTGCGAACCGAGATAGGACTCAAGCGGACCAGGTTCGCAGTCCCGACTAACTTCTTTGAAATCACCTGGCAGCATGGCAGCAAGCTCTGGTCGTTGCATCCATGATTCGGAGTTTTCGCCCAGAGTCAAAATACATCGGCCGCCTTGGGCAACCCAATCTCGAACAGCTGTCGCTTGTTCGGGCGTGATTCTTTCATTAAGGTCTTTGTTTCGCGATGAGTATACGAGCAAATCGACTCCGCCATAGCAACTGGCGGACGACGGCAATTGCGATGGGCTCGTTAGTTCAACCGTAGAGTGTTCAGGAAGAGCGCCTCGCGTCGACTTCATCCCGCCCTGTCCTAAGCCAAGCTTGTCGCTTCCGATACCTACGACCCAAGGCTGCGTAGCTGGGAGAGCTGTCCCACGTTCCTCGTTAGCGAGGGCTCGTTCCAAAAGGACTTTTCCGTTTGCGGCAACGATGCGGACCACGATCGGCCGATTCCCCCGACCATGTTTGGCTTCGGTTTCAATACGTTTCGTCGAATTGGCCGACAGATTGAACCGCCAAGAATCGCTTTGGTAGAGAACGTCCACTCCCTCGCCATCAAAGGTTTTAATCTCAACTTGAGCATCGATCGCATTGGTCCCAGATTTCACATCGATCACGAGTCGAGTTGGGTACCCCACTTTCCAAAAACCACCGAGACCCATTTCCGCTTGAAATTGAACCGCATTGGACTCGGATGGCGGTTGGGCGTTCAACAGGTGGCAATTCGCAACTGAAGTTGCAAATAAAAACAGAAGGAAACCAAGGATGCGAATCGATACCATCCTAGAAGAAGGTGCTCTCCGACGAGAGCACGTTTTGGTTTTACCAGCCAGAAGCAAGGGAAAGCATTCCGATGCTGAGCTTGACTGGCTGGATTTGTATTGATGCAAATTAAATCAGGGTTCTAATCGAGTCGCTTAACCATCAGGTTTTTGAAGTATACCTTGCTTCCTGGATCATGCGCTTGCAAAGCAAAGGTGCCTTCGCCGATCAAACGCTCAAAATCTTTACCTGCTTGCTGATCTTTCGGTTCAGTGTATTCGACCAAAGTTTTGCCATTTACCTTGAGGGTAACCTGTTTTCCCTGAACGATGATTTCTTGAGTATACCACTCGTTATCCTTGGCGGCAGGTTCCGAGACGTCTTTGACCGAGTACAAGCTGCTCGTACGGCGTGGGTCACTGTTGTAGGAATTGTTGACTTGGCATTCGAAGCCCTTCTTTGGCCAGCCGTCTGGTTGGAAGGCGGTGTGAAAATAGATGCCAGCGTTGCTGTTGGGCATCGTTTTGACATCAGCCTTGAAATGGAAATTCTTGAACGGCTTTTTGTCGCCTACATAGAACAAGTGGCTGCGGTCGCCTTGGCAAACGATACAACCGTCTTCAATTGCCCAGCTCTTTGGGTTTTCATTGATCTTCCAGCCGTCCATGCTCTTTCCGTCGAAAATCTCGACGAAATCGACAACTGGCGAAATGAAGGAGATTGTTTTCTCAATCGATTGCTTACCTTTGGCATCGCCACCAGGTAGAAGGCCTTCCTTGATACGTTCGCCGAAAGTCTTGTCCTTGCCTTCGGCTTTCTTGTCTTCAACCTTTTTGAAGATCGCTTCGATTTCTTTGCGAGCCTTATCTGGCTCCTTCTTGATCATTTCCATGTAAGGTTTTTTGAGCAGTCCTGCGTCTTTCAACGATTCGCCATAAGGATTATGCTTCTTCTTGTTTTCGCCTTCGATGTGGCAAACATTGCACTTCGCTTCGCCAGCGAGTTTCTTGAAGTCATCGTTTTTACTGTCAGTTACATACTGCTTCGTGAACTGCTCGCCAAATTCCTTGGTCGCCAGCGCAGGTCGGGAAGAGACAGTTGCCGTCAAAACGATGGCAAAGACAAAAAATAATCTTTTCATTCGAAACGATTCTCCAAGGGTGGGATAAACGAAAATCAGACATCGCAAGCCAAACACAGGCTGCAACCTGGGATTTCCATCAAAAACTCAGGGCCGGGAAGCCTTGATTAAAATGCGAGACACCCCGGCTGTCAAACCATGTACCCCAATAGGGGCAATTTAGGTGCCAAAAACTGCAATATGTGCAATTACCACCCAATTGAGTGGGTAAAATCTGAACCATCGTTGCTGAATTCGTAAGAATTCGGTTGCCCCTGATTCACAATTCGTAGCTGGATTCGCCAGAATTCAGTTGGGTCTGATTCACGATTCGTAGCTGGATTCGCCAGAATTCAGTTGGGTCTGATTCACAATTCGTAGCTGGATTCGCCAGAATTCAGTTG
>CANHVO010000610.1 GCA_947463915.1 Planctomycetaceae bacterium | reverse complement strand
CGCCTGAATTGGTTGTCCAAAACACCATTCAATGGTTAAAAGACCGATTTGATGCAAGCGTGGATGAGCAGGTAGTTCGTGAGGAGCAAGTCTACTTCCCACTACCTAGAGTACTGCGCGGACTAGCAGCAACGCAGTAAATGCCTTTTGGGAGCGAATGATAGCGAGGACAATGCACCCGAGTATTTTGTAGCTACAGAGCATTTCGTAGCTACCGAGTATTTCGTAGCAACAGAGTATTTCGTAGCAACAGAGTATTTTGTAGCTACAGAGCATTTCGTAGCGAAACTCGTCAAGAGTTTCGGTTGAATAGACATTCCAGCCGAAAGTCATGACGACTTTCGCTACACATAACCCTGTTTTTCACAGCGCAAGATTTTTCGTGGCGTTGCCTCAGATGGCCAATATCTCTCAACGAATCGCGACACGACAGGCGCCCGCCGCTCAATTTCCGTTTTTCGTTTCATCATCTGCCGCATGACTCTTTTTCGGCCAAACTCGCTGAGCCAACCCGCGCAAAACGACATAGAACGTCGGAGTCAAAAACAATCCGAAAACAGTTACACCCAGCATGCCAGCAAATACCGCCGTTCCTAGAACTTGCCGAATCTCAGAGCCGGGGCCAACGGCCCTCGCCATCGGAAGCACACCCAGAATAAAGGCAAAGGAGGTCATAAGAATAGGTCGAAGCCGCAGTCGACAAGCTTCCACTGTTGCATCGAAAGGATTCTTCCCCTCCTCCTCCAGCTGCTTGGAAAACTCGACAATCAAAACCGCATTTTTTGCGGCAAGTCCAATCAAAACGATGAACCCGATCTGGGAAATCAAATTGTTATCCATTCCTCGCAGGATAACACCGCCTAAGGCAAAGGGTAGGCAAACAGGCGCAATGAGGATAATGGCAAGAGGCAAAATCCAGCTCTCATACTCGGCTGAATGAACGAGAAAAACAAAGAGAATGCACAATGGGAAGATGAAAATCGCGGTGTTACCTGCAAGCTGTTCTTGATAGGCGATGTCGGTCCAGCCGATCGTTATGCCAGGCGGCAGTTGCTCTGCCGCAAGACGCTCTACCGCTGCAATGGCTTGACTCGAGCTCCGACCGATTGCCGTGTCCCCCTGCACCTCTGCAGATGGATACATGTTGTAACGAACGACTCGATCTGGTCCGCTCCGCCATTCCACATCGACCACAGCCCCGAGAGGAACCATCATGCCGTTCTTGTTGCGAGCTTTGAGTTGAGCGATATCTTCTGAGGTTCGACGAAACTCTCCCTCCGATTGAACTCGAACTTGAAACGTACGTCCGAACAGATTCAGATCATTCACGTATGCCGAGCCGAGGTTGATCTGGAGTGCTTCAAAGATGTTTGCGATAGGCAGATTCAGCATGCTCGCTTTGACGCGGTCAACGTTGGCGTACAATTGTGGTGTTGTCGCTCGGTAGGTCGTAAAAACGTTCTCTAGGTCTGGATCTTTTCGACAAGCGGCAATGAGTTTGTCTGTTGCGTTTTGCAATTCCTGATATCCATATCCAGCACGATCTTGCACGAGAAACTTAAAGCCACCTGCGGTACCGAGACCTCGAACTGGTGGAGGTGCAATAACAACAATCATCGCGTCTGGTACCGAATCGAGAGAAGCTTGAAGCTCGCGTTGGATCTGGTTTGCGGTGGGGCCATGTGCAGCGCGTTCGTGAAACGGCTTCGGGATGATGAAGATCGATCCGTAATTGGGGCTATTGCTGCGGGTCGTGCCAGAATAGCCGGAATAGGAAATCGCGTGCGAAACCCCTGGATGCTTGCGAATGATCTCCACGGCATTGCTTACCACCGCGGCCGTCCGCTCCACCGAAGCACCATCGGGGAGTTGGACCATCGTAATCAAGTAGCCCATGTCCTGTTTGGGAATGAAGCCGGTTGGCGTTCTCATGAACCCAATTGCTGCCAGCGCAATCAGTCCAACGTAAATGCTCACAGGCAGAATGGTACGACGCAAGGTCCAGCGGACCGCTCGCCCGTAAGCGTTCGCTGTATAGTCGAAACTGCGATTAAAAATCCTAAAGAACCAGCCCAGCGAAAAGTCCCAAACCTTTGTAAACCAATCCTTTTTGGCATTATGCGGCTGAAGCAGCAATGCGCACAAAGCCGGTGCCAACGTGAGTGAATTGAAAGCAGATAGGAGAGTCGAAACGGCAATGGTTAGTGCGAACTGTCGATAGAACTGCCCAGTAAGCCCCGACAGAAATGCCGTTGGAATGAATACGGCGGATAGGCCAACGGCGATAGCGATGACCGCCGGCGTGACCTCATCCATTGCCTTGTAGCTCGCTTCACGCGGTGATAGCCCCAACGCGATATGGCGTTCCACGTTCTCGACAACCACAATCGCATCATCGACAACGATCCCAATTGCCAGTACCAACCCAAACAACGACAGGATGTTTAATGAAAAACCAAAGGCATACATCGCAGCAAAAGTGCCGACCAGCGACACGGGGATAGCAAGCAGCGGAATGACGCTAGCCCGCCAGTTTTGCAAGAAGACCAGTACGACCAAAACAACGAGCAAAATGGCTTCGTAGAGCGTATGGATCACGGAAGCGATCGATTCTCGCACGAAAACCGTCGGATTGTAAATGATCCTATACTCGATACCGCTTGGAAAATCTTTCGAGAGTTTCGCTATCGACTCCTCAACGAGTTCCGCAGTTGCGAGAGCGTTCGATCCGGGCCGCTGAGCAACGATGATTGACACGGCTGGGCTGTTATCTAAGTTGCTATCGGCGGCATAATCACGTGCTCCCAGTTCAATACGCGATACGTCCTTGACTCGAACGACCCGGCCATTTTCCCCGGTCCGAATGATAATGTCTTCGAACTGAGAGGGTTCCGTAAGACGCCCCAAAGTGTTGACGGTGAGCTGAAAAGCGTTTCCATCCGGTACCGGACGTTGACCGATAACTCCGGACGCGACCTGGATGTTCTGTTCTCGTAGACTATTGACTACATCTCCTGCCGTCATTGACAAAAATGCTAGCCGCTCAGGGTCGAGCCAAATTCGCATACTGTATTCGCGAAGACCGATAATGCTGATATCACCAACACCTTCGATTCG
>CANHVO010000609.1 GCA_947463915.1 Planctomycetaceae bacterium | reverse complement strand
TCGAGCAAAGCCGCCGCCGCATCAACGGCCTCGCAAGTCGAAGGTAATTGTGCGGCTCCCAAGCTTACGGTCACCGGAATGTCGCCTGCTGACGTCGCAAAAACGTTCGAGCCGACAAATCGATTGCACTTCTCTGCAATCGCAATTGCGTCTTCCAGATTCGTCTCACCAAGAATCAGCACAAACTCTTCGCCTCCGTAGCGACAAAGAAGATCGTCCTCGCGTTTGGCTGAGTTGATCCGTTTGCTGAACTCCCTCAGCACTTCATCTCCTACCAAATGTCCGTACGAATCATTAACCTTCTTGAAATAGTCGATGTCCATCAAAAGGACCGACAATGGGCGATTGCACCGCTGACTTCGTGCGATCTCTTGAGAGAGCGAATCCAAGAGGTAGTTTTTGTTGAAAGCTCCGGTCAAGCCGTCGCGTGTCATGGCGTTATAAACGGTCGCATGGTACTGGGCCTCGATGCCACTCGCTCTCAAAAACTTGAAGATGAAACTGCCGAAGCGAATGGTCTCACCGCCGACGAGCTTAACTTGCGTAACGGTTTCGTTGTCGACGATTGTCCCATTGGTGCTGCCCAAGTCGCGGAGCAGATAACCCTCGTCGCAACGATCCAATCTAGCATGAAATCGAGAAACACTCCCATCGACTAAGGACAAGTCGTTGGATTGCTCACGACCTATCGTCAAGGTGTCATCACCTAATCGCATCAATCCGTCAACGATGTTCGTTGGGTAGATCTGGACCAAACAACAGTCTCGCGTGTCGACGCTCGGACCAGCCTCACATCGATGACTTGCAATGGTTGCGTCGATATTAGTAGGTGCACACGCGATCATGATTCAACTCGATAAAACACCGAATGCGCTCATCAAACGCGATGAAGGGAAAACCACATTCAGACGCCGAAAGCTAGTTCGCGATTGATCTTCCGGTGTTTGAATTGCTCTAGCCCCCCCGGACAAAATCTATCTGACGCGAACGAAAAAATCGGGTTATGACGGTTGTATGGATTGCATCAAGCAGTGAGGCGAGCAGCAGAATGAAAACCAACGTAGCTGGATTCGCCAGAATGAAAACCAACGTAGCTGGATTCGCCAGAATTCAGTGTGTCCTGAATTCTGTCCTGAATTCTGTCCTGAATTCTGTCCTGAATTCTGGCGAATCCAGCTACCAATCGCGGGACATACTCTTAAGCCTTAAGCCTTCCGCTACCTCTTCTTCAGCCAAACCGCTGCTTGTGATGTCCAGTCGGTCACGGGTAAGCCATCCACATGCCGCATGCCATACCCGTGGCCACCCAAAGCAAACAGATGAAGCTCACAAGACACACCCGCTTTCTTGAGCTCTGTCGCCAAACAGAGACTGCTCAGTGGTGTAACAGGATCATCCCAAGCGTGAACAAGGAAAGTTGGCGGGGTGTCCGCGGTGGGCTTGAGTTCATCTAGCAGCACATTGGCTTTGTTCACCAAATAAGCTGGATAAATGAGGACCGAAAAATCTGGCCGGCACGATACATCGTCGGTAGCGTCTAGTTTCGAGTATTTGCGTTCGGTGTACTGAAGCGAAGCTCGCGCGGCCACTTCGCCGCCTGCCGAAAATCCTAGTATCCCGATTTTGGATGATTCAATGCCGAGCTCCTTTGCTTTGGCTCGGACGACACTTACCGCACGTTGTGCGTCTTGCAGTGCGGCTTCGCATTTGAATTCCGGATTGCGAAACGGAACCCGATACTTCAAGACGATTCCGGTAATGCCAATGCTGTTCAACCATTCTGCAATTTCGGTTCCTTCGAGATCGTACGCCAGTAAGTTATGGCCGCCACCAGGACAAATGATGACTGCCGCTCCTGTGCTCTTTGAGGGCTCTGGCTTGTAGATCGCTAATTCCGGCTTAGAAACGTTTGTCACCAAATAGATCGTTTTGCCTGCAACGTATTTTGTTCCACCGGGTGCTTCCCCCTCTGGTGGCAAAGCCTTGTTTTCGCCCGGCGCTTTTTCGGGCCAAAGGGTGACTATCTGAGGTTCCCCTGCATCGCATTCCGGAAGGTGTGCTAAAAAGAGAGAAAGGAAAGCAACCGGGAAATACGGAAGTCGATTGATCATGGACCATACCTAGGAGTGAAGTGGAAAGGATCGAGATTCGGCGTTATCGCCTTAATCTAGAGGCTACTCTCCAGTCATCTTGTTGTCGAACCCGGGCTGATGTCAATCTGTTGCAGGCTGCTCCCTGCTGTCCGCTGGACGCATTGCCAAGTATGATCCAAGAACACTTAACGCTGCGATCGATTGATCGCAGCCATCCTCAACTGACTTTCTTGGAGCTCCACGCATGAGTCGTACGATTCGGTTTCTAATGTCTGGCATTCTGGTTGCAATCGCTTTCTTGCCATCGAATGCGCTTTACGCCCAAGATGCCAAATGGACGCCACTCTTTGACGGAAAGACCATGGAGGGGTGGGAAAAGGTCGGCAAAGATGAAACCAGCAAGTGGGAGATAACCGATGGGGCAATCGCTGGCTCGGGCGGCGCGTCCATGATTGTTTGCACCAAAGGCCCCTATAAGAATTTCAAGTATCGAGCCGAAGTGAAAATCAACGACAAAGGAAACTCAGGCCTCTACTTTCGATGCTCACGCAAACCAGGCTTCACCGATGGCTATGAAGCTCAAATCGACAGCACTCACACCGATCCGATTCGAACAGGTTCGCTCTACGGAATGTGCCACGTCTACAAAAGAGTCGTCGAGCCGGACACCTGGTTCACGTACGAGCTAGAAGTTCGCGACGATGTATGGCGAGGTAAAGAAGTCACTCGCATCAAAATCACCGTCAATGGTGATGAACTATATGAGTACCTTGATTTTGCGAAGACATTCAAGGATGGATACTTCGCGTTCCAACAGCATGACCCAGGCAGCAAAGTCCTGATCAGGAAAGTTGAGGTAATGGAGCTGCCAGACAACGTCAAGAAGTGATCAATAGATCAGTCTGATCCGACCGATCTGTCTAATCACAAACGCACTGTGCCCTTGCAGTCCGGATAGTTAGTGCAGCCCCAGAATTGCTGACCCGCATTTTGCCCTTGCTTGGCAGTGCGCAAAGCCATCGCTTTTCC
>CANHVO010000608.1 GCA_947463915.1 Planctomycetaceae bacterium | reverse complement strand
GTCGGTGACGATCACGGCTGCAGGTGCGAAGTGCTTTAGCAGCCATTGCTCGGCTTGCGCTTGAAAGTTATCGCTGGGCTTGATGTGATCAGCAGGAACTGAGTTCGAAACGATGTCTGGAGGATACGACGTTGTGAAGTCCATTACTCTGTTTCGGCTAAGAGCCTCCAATCTGCGGAAAATTCTAGACTTACTGTTCAATGCTTCGAAGAGATCGGTAAAGGTACCAATGCTTTCTGCACTTCCAAGCAATAGGGTGCCACCCGGATTCAAACTGTAATGAAAAAGCGGCAGCAATTTTTTCTGGAGCTCAGCCCCAAGATAGATCATCAAGTTCCGGCAAGTCAAAATGTCAAGCTTGGTGAACGGCGGGTCCATGGCAACATTCTGCGTGGCAAAGACTACCATTTCTCGAATCTCTTTTTTGATTCGGTAGCCGCTAGGCTCCTCTGTGAAGTACTTGAGCAGACGTTCCTCAGAGATGCCGCTCAAGCTGATTTCCGGAAAAAAACCTTGCCTCGCCCGATCGATGGCGTCCGAATCCAGATCGGTAGCAAAAATCTGGACCAGAGGTTGCCTGGTTAACTTGTTTGCCTCGATTGCTTCCCGTATTGAAATGGCTAAAGAATAAGCTTCCTCCCCGGTTGAGCAGCCCGGTACCCAAGCTCGTATTGCCTGTCCAGTTGTTCGGTTCTCAATAAGTCCGTTTAGTGCGAGTTCTCGAAGATGATTCCATACCTCTGGATCCCGAAAGAAGCTTGTCACACCTATCAGCAACTCCTTGAATAGGAAATCGATTTCAGCGGGATTCTCCCGTAGGTAGCGGACGTAAAGCGAGAGATCGACAAGTTTGTGGAGCCCCATACGGCGTTCGATCCTTCGATAGATCGTGTTCCGTTTGTACTTGGAAAAATCATGACCGGTATGACTTCGAAGCAGCAAAATGATTTTTTCGAATTGACCGTTGGCCTCCGTATCCGATATTCCAAAATCGAAAGAAAAAACCGAAGCACGATTTAGATGCTGAAGGATTTTCTTCGGCATTTCTGCAGGAATGGAGACTATGTCGGCATTCGATACGTTAATCGCACTCATCGGCATCGAGTCAAACTTTGCGGACTTGGGCTCTTGCGCCAAAGTCAGGCCACCATGTTTCTTGATTGCTTGCAAGCCGACAGTTCCATCGGCTCCCATCCCTGACAAGACGACGCCAATACTACGTTCTTGTTGATCGTCTGCCAAAGCTTGAAAAAAGAAATCGATTGGCAGTCGCAAGCCTCGGGTTGCAATCGGCTCTAGCAAGTGGAGCACGCCGTTCAGAATCGACATATCCCGGTCGGGTGGGATAACATACACGGAATTAGGTTTGACTTGAGTCTGATCGGTGACCGGATAGACAGGAATCGTAGTGCAGCGTTGCAAGAGTTCTGGAAGAAGGGCAACTTGAGTTGGGTCCAAGTGTTGGACTACTACCATTGCCATGCCACTTTTGACTGGCACAGCGGTCAGGAACTGCGTAATGGCTTCGAGCCCACCCGCTGAGGCGCCAATGCCGATGATGGGGAACAAGGGAGAGCTGTCCGACACTAGCTCATCAGCAAGTGTGTCATCAGCAGGTATACTGGTTTCCGCTGTGACGTGAGTGACTTGGATGGACTCTGGCCTCGTGGCGTCGCTGACTTCGGAGATCGATGGATTTGTCATTGCACTGACCGCGGGACCTTGAACGATGTGAATCGAAAACGCAGTGTACCATTTCCATGGCAACGGCTGGGGACAAAATCATCGAGCACAAAGCGAATGACAACTATTGGGTAGACTGCGGAGTCGGCAATGGCAGGTGCATGTGGGGCCAAAATTCTCATGGATGTTCGGATGAAGCTAGTGGATGAACGTTAGCCGCCTGGGCAACAAATAGACTCTCGACTGTGCCATTCGTGCTCGATTCCTCGCATCAACAGGGCGTTATCAAAGGTGACCGAACCCTTTGGAAAGACCGTGCTATTATCAAAGAATGAGGACCGCACCTTGGACACATGGAGCGGCTGAACGTTCCAATGAAAGGCGCGAAGCTCCAGAGCATCGAACGTTCCGCTGGACTTGGCAGGCGAGTATCCTACCGCTCCTTCCTCAAAGAATTGTGAGCATTTTGCCAGAGTCGGAAAAATCGAGTTTACGGGCAAGTTGTCCGTTACCCTCCCATCGACCGAAACGTGAGCCGAACCGTCAATGCTATCCATTGCGATGTGATACTCATGTTCTGTTTCGCGGGCTTGAAAACGAGCTCGATGATGGATACCAGGGAATATCAGGCCACCAGCTAACGAATTCAGGATGGACGAAGAGTCCCGACGAATCACGTAGACTCCTGATTGCACTCCATTCGTCGAATCCCATTCAACTGCGATGCGATGAGCGGCATTCTCTGAGGAGATTCCCAAAGAGGGGGGCAAGAACTTTGGGCGAATGTGTTTCAAACGGATTAGGCAAATGCCAGCCATCCCGGAGCCACCGATCATTTGAGGCCGAAATGGGGCGGGGCAAAGTTTGGATAACAACTCCGCGTCGACACGAAAATTGACGAGCACGCGGCGGTCGATTAACCCGCGAATAGTTGGAATTCGCATTGAAGTAGCCTTTTTATGTTACGTAACTTAGTGCTAACCGTTAAAGGGGGGTGGCATTAACATCAATTTATTCGACAAAGCATCGCTTCGAAGACAAGTCGTTTTAAAGTCAGTCGTAGTCGCGCTTTGGCGAGCGGCAGGCTGAAAACTACCGTACCTGGATTCGCCAGAATTCATAACGCATTGCCGTAGCTGGATTCGCCAGAATTCATAACGCATTGCCGTAGCTGGATTCGCCAGAATTCAGACGGTCCTGAATTCTGGCGAATCCAGCTACGAATCGTCCTGAATTCTGGCGAATCCAGCTACGAATCGTGGCAATTTGTTTCAGTGCAAACCAAAACCGGCTGAAGCCGGGACACCAACCGGTCCCCTAACTAAATCTCCTGGTCAACTGCTCTTTACCTAGTCTACGCCATTGTGCTAGGCTCCTTATTGACCCACGGCGCACTTGATGGATAGGTCGCCTTGAAAAGGAATTATGGTGAGGGAGGAGCCC
>CANHVO010000607.1 GCA_947463915.1 Planctomycetaceae bacterium | reverse complement strand
TTGCTAAGTACGGCCCCGGCGCTAGGGACATGGCAGTACACACAGCGTCCCTTCGATTTGAAACTCAAAGTCAATTGGTTCGATCCTGGAACGACCGCAACACAGGTCGTCGAGTTCTCTGAGGCCAACAGCCGCGTTTCCAAGGACGGTGAGTTGGTGACGGACGTGTTGTACTACGTCAAGTCGCGAGGCCAGCGCACACTGAGGCTGCAGCTGCCAGGCGATCCGGTGCGATTGTGGGCCGTATCGGTCAATGGCCAACCCGTTACAGCCCGTCGAGCAGGTAGCGAAACATTGATCCCGTTGCCTGGTGGGACGGATCCAAATACCCCTGTTGAAGTCAGCTTGCGACTTGGTAAACCGGCCCAGGATAAGCGATCCGTGTCGCTCGAACTACCCACTGTCTTCTCACCGGTTTTGAAAACCCAGTGGAACGTGAGGGCGGATGTGAATCATACTCTTATTCCAATAGGCGGTTCGGTTGGCCCCAAGGTACCGGTCATGTGGCCCAACGGTTTCGATTGGCTTGCTCGGCGTGGTTTGGTTCCGTTGGCCTCTCTTACTCTATTGACTATTCTGATTGCCTTTGTTCGTTCATTGCCGCTTCGACTATTTGCTCTGGCGTTGGCCGTTGTGGTGTCAGGGGCAGCGACTTGGGATGCATTAACGCATGTCGTCCCCTCGCACCCACTTCAGCTGAGTTTGCCTGTGCTCGCCTCAGGTGAGAGCTTGAGCCTAGAGGTAGGCAACCTCACTAGCTGGCGCGCCATGGTTTCATGGCCTGGCTTCATTTGCTTCGTTTCAGGCGGCTTAATGGTCTTGCTCGCCTCTCGCATTCGAGTACCGATGGTTGGCGTGGGCGTGCGTTGGATTGCGATGGGAATCATTGCTGCGGGAGTCTTAATGCAAACGAATGGCGCTCCTTGGTTTTTTGGCCTGTTGACGGTTGTGATCTTGGTTTATCAGCTCACACCGACGGCGATTCAATTGAACAAGGTCTTTCGTCCGAAATTGGCGGCGGAAGTCGAGCCATCGAAAGTAGACAAGAGCCAGCATCCAGCGGGAGGAGATGGTTCCATCGTGACCGCTACGATTTTGGCACTCTTCTTCGGTTCAATAGTTGCATGCGTACCCAATCAGTTGATCGCTTCCGGGCCAGCGGATAAACCAGTAAGTACTGTTGAGATCGAGCCAATTCAATCGTCCAGTTCGTTGTCTCAAAAGTGGGATGTTTCTAGTCGCGAAAAGCGGTTGACCGCCAGTGCCGAAGTCGTCCTCTCCGGTCGTCCGGGAGATCGGTTTGTGCTGCTCCGTTCGCCCGCTGTGTTGACTAAATTCAGTGGTGCAGGTTTGCGGTTGAGCAAGATCGAGCTGCCCAACCAGGGAGTTACGTACATTGTGACAATCGCTTCAAGCGATAGCGATGAGTCCGAAAAGGACACGAATGCCCAACTGGCAATCAACGAAGCGGAAAAGGATAAATCCGCAACAGAAGCTGCAAAACAGTTTCGAGCTACGTTTGAGTTTCAGTTGGAGGCAATTCAATGCGCAGCTGGTATTCCTGTCTTGACGGGAAGTGCGGCGTTCCAGCAAATTGACCTTAGCTACGACGAAGCGAATTGGGAAGTTGCGTGCGATTCCGCAGCCAGAATCGAACTGCTAAGCACGGAGCCCAATGTGGGAGCGACCGCGGCCCGTGCCAAGATTCTGCTTGGACCTGGACCAACCAGCATCACCCTGAGGCCGCAGTCTCGCGACCTAACGACCGAAGCGACGCAGTTCTTTGTCGAAGGTGCTGGACTTTATACGCCAGGCCCTGGTGTTATCGACGGCAAGCACCGCTTTAAGATTCGCACTTCGCAAGGTCGCGTGAATCAGCTGAGTCTTGTCATTCCAGCCGGGGGCACGGTAAGTTCAGTCGAGGGCCCCATTAGTTCCTGGCAGTTTGATGCGGAAAAGAGTCGTTTGCAACTGCAAGTTGCCCCTGCAACTCCAGCTGAGTTTATCGTTACGGTTGAAACACAGCGGAGCCTCGATGCACTTCCGACCGTAGTGCAGCTGTCGCCGCTGCGAGTGGACGGAACTGCTGGAGAGGTAGGGCTAATCGCGCTGGCCTTTGGTTCCGAAGCTCAACCTGAAAGCGTCCAAGCGGAAACGCTCTCGCTCGTCAATTTAGGGGACTTCGATGCTAGTTTGTTGACCAACAAGCAAACAACACTTCATCGTGTTTATCGATACGGTGCTGAGGGTGGTAGTCTTTCGGTACAGGTCTCGCCTGTTGCTCCAGAAGTTCGCTTGGTTAGCAAACAAGTTCTATCGTTTGGAGACGAACGGGTCGTGCTCGGCATCAACTTCGTGACCGAGATCAGTCGCACCGGATTATTCCAGTTGAGCTTTGCGTTGCCTACGGGTTTGGAAGTGGAGTCACTGACAGGTGAATCGCTGCATCACTGGTCCGAGTTAACAGAAAATGGCAAACGGCAGACTGTGTTGCACTTGAAGGGCAAAACGTTGGGGACGCAGAAGTTTTCGTTGACGTTAGCTGGAACCGTGCCTACCGATCCGACGCAGTGGACGATCCCTCGCTTTGAATTGAACGAAGCGGAACGGCAATCCGGAGATGTGGTGGTCCAGCCAATCACTGGCATTCGATTGCGAACTGTAACTCGCCAAAACGTTTCCGAAGCGGATCCAAGATCACTGGGTGCGACAGGGCAGGGGGCGCTCGCCTTTCGATTGCTGCAACGCGATTGGAGTATTCAGTTGGGGATTGAGAAACTGGCCCCGTGGGTTACAGGTCAAGTACTCCATGATGTGACATTACGAGAGGGACAAACGCGTTCAACCTTGTTCGCCGAATTCACAGTGCAGAACGCAGCCATTCGAACGCTGGCTGTTAAGTTGCCAACTATGGGCGTTGACGAGCTCAAGTCAGTTCGGGCTAGTGGTGAAACCGTCAGCGACTTTGTTCGCTCGACGCAAGAGGAAAACGTTTGGGAACTGCGATTCAAACGCCGAGTTATCGGTCCCGTTCAATTTCAAATCGAATACGAACGACGAGGGGAACGTGAGGGAGGCACTGAGTTGCTGAGGCAAATAGATTTCGCCGACGCGAAGCAACTTGGTTACC
>CANHVO010000606.1 GCA_947463915.1 Planctomycetaceae bacterium | reverse complement strand
GTATCGAGCCGAAGTGAAAATCAACGACAAAGGAAACTCAGGCCTCTACTTTCGATGCTCACGCAAACCAGGCTTCACCGATGGCTATGAAGCTCAAATCGACAGCACTCACACCGATCCGATTCGAACCGGTTCGCTCTACGGAATGTGCCACGTCTACAAAAGAGTCGTCGAGCCAGACACCTGGTTCACGTACGAGCTAGAAGTTCGTGACGACGTATGGCGAGGTAAAGAAGTGACTCGCATCAAAATCACCGTCAACGGTGATGAACTATATGAGTACCTCGATTTTGCGAAGACATTCAAGGATGGTTACTTCGCGTTCCAGCAGCATGACCCAGGTAGCAAAGTACTCATTCGCAAAGTCGAAGTAATGGAGCTGCCAGACAACGTCAAGAAGTAATTGAAGTAATTGAAGTAATTGATAGATCAGTCTGATCGGTCGGATCCGACCGATCGGACTGATTTGTGATTGGACAGATCAGTCGGATCGGTCTGATCCGACCGATCTGTCTAATCACAAACGTGCGGTGCCCTTGCAGTCGGGATAGTTAGTGCACCCCCAGAATTGCTGACCCGCATTTTGCCCTTGCTTGGCAGTGCGCAAAGCCATCGCTTTTCCGCACTGCGGGCAGTTAGGAATAAGATCAGTCTGATTTGTCGGATCAGACAAATCCGACTGATCTTTCTGTTCCCGTTTCTGCCTGGCCCGCTCGGCGAGCCTGGCTGATGCAAGCTGTTCGCTATAGCCACCTTCGGCGATAAACTGTTGCTCCATTACGGCGATCTGCTGATCCAACAAGTAGTTGCACTGGTGTATCAAACAGATGATCGCATTGGCTCGAATGACAGCGTCGGTATGGTCAAGCCACTTGGCGTAAAGAGACCAGCGTTGCGGGTCAGAAAGATCAGTTAGATCCGTCGAATCTGACAAATCAGACCGATTTTCGCGGAATCGCCGCGGCACGCTGCGTACATCGGAGGCTTCCGGTGAGTCGGCCTTCCAAAGTGGTAGATGCCTGTGTCGCAGGTAGTCTTCGTAGTCCAACAACAATTCTTCCATGCTAGCACGAGCGACGTTGACTAGACGCAACTCGGTCTGCGAGGAAGTTGCCGACGCACGGCTTCCTTCCGCGATATTCTGACGGCCTGATCGTGCGGCTTGGACCATCTGATCCACGGTGCGGGATCGCGAGTCCAGAAATTTTTCGCAGAACCAATAGGTGGCATCGTAAATGAGCGTCGCCGATTGAAATGACGCCAATTTCCGATAGCCGCCACTCTTGCGAATGCTCATGGTGGTCTCCCCGAAAAAGCTCGCGATGATAACAAAATCGGTCTGATTAGTCGGATCGGACCGATCAGTCTGATCTCTTTAGATCGGTCGGATTGGTCTGATCAGACCAATCCGACCGATCTTTCTAGAAAAAACTTTCGGCGACCTCGCATCCTGGCCCTCGGAGTTTGCTAGACTGAATTCCGCTGTTCGTCTCTCAGTGCAGTACCATCGTCGTTTTCAGCATCGCTAACGCCCGCTTTGTGAGTTTCGCGACTTATGTCTATCGAGCACGCACCCCGTCCAACGGTTGAAGCAAAATCTGGCCAACAGGATTGGTCAGGAACCTACGACTTCATCGAACGCATTCGCTCTAAAATCGGCGAAGTCGTCGTCGGTCAAAATGTCGTGGTCGAACGGTTGCTCATCGCCCTCTTCACAGGCGGCCACGTACTTCTTCAGGGGGTGCCGGGCCTTGCGAAAACGCTGCTGGTTTCTGCTATGGCAAAGAGCATTCATCTCGCCTTTAGTCGGATTCAGTTCACCGTCGATTTGTTACCTTCGGATATTTTGGGATCGGAAATCCTCGATCAAAAGAACAACGAGTTTCGCGTTCACCAAGGTCCCATCTTTACCAATCTTTTGCTGGCCGACGAAATCAACCGAGCCGCTCCCAAGGTTCAAAGCGCCTTGCTCGAGGCCATGCAAGAACACAAAGTTACGATCGGCAATCAGACGTTCAAGTTGCCTGCACCATTCCTAGTGATCGCAACACAAAACCCGGTCGAACAATCAGGCACATTCGAACTGCCCGAAGCGCAACTTGACCGCTTCATGTTGTGTCATCGTCTCGACTATCCGACTCCAGCGGAAGAGCGCGAAGTGTTGCTTCGCAATGCGAGGCTAGGCATCCGACGCGAAGGGGGAGGTGCAGTGGCTCGAACCGAATTCGACGTGCTGGAGCAACAAGCCGTTGGGACTGCGGAAGATCTCATTTGCGCCATGGAAGCGGTTCAGCAGGTGTACGTTAGTGAAACGTTTACCGACCACGTTGTCGACATCGTGAATCGTACTCGACAAGACAAGCGTTTGGATTTCGGCTGCAGTCCGCGAGCGGGTATCGCTTTGATCAAAGCTTCTCGGGCACGAGCAATGATTCATCGCAGGCACTATGTCGTTCCTGAGGATCTGTATGCGTTGGCAGAAGATGTTATCTTGCACCGTATACGATTGAACTACGAAGCATTGGCGGACGGCATCACGGGGCAGGACATTCTGCAGCAACTCATGCTCGATGTCGGCGGTACCCAAAGCCGAAACGGTCGTAGCTCGTAAAAATTGTTTCTTGCTTAACCGCCTGTACGAGGATATCGCAATCGATACCTCGAAAAACGTTTTCGATTACTTGAAGTCTTCTGTTTTGCGAGATCACCGTGGTTTCGAAAGATCAATCGGATAGGGCCAAGTCGAACGGCAATGATCCACACGTTGGTGTCTTGCCTGATGCGGAGCCGTTGGATGCCCGAAAGTTCATGATTGCGGTCAAGCGACTGGCGGATAGCTTGAGTTATGGGACGGACCGCTCGCCGTTTCTTGGTTCTGGGTTGGAGTTTGTGCAGTCGCGTCCCTACCAAATGGGTGACCCGATCAAATCGATCGATTGGCGAGTGACCGCTCGCACGGGGAAGCTCTTTGTTAAGCAGTATGAAGCTCCCAAACGACTTCCTGTTTATCTGCTAGTCGACACGTCGGCTTCGATGATTGTCTCGAGCTATCGGCATAGCAAGTACTCGGTCTCGGTTCAGATTGCAGGTGCTTTGGCTCTCGCTGCGTTGGACAGGATTAGCCCGGTTGGATT
>CANHVO010000605.1 GCA_947463915.1 Planctomycetaceae bacterium | reverse complement strand
CGATATACCCGATGGGTGCGTCGAACCAGACGTACCAAAAGTTGTTTTGGCTATCTGGGATCTCAAAACCAAAGTACGGTGCAGGTCGCGAAACGTCCCAGTCACGAAGCGGGTTACCAAGAAAATGCCCTTTTAGGTAGTTGGCTACTTCGGTTTGCAGATGTTCGCCAGACTGAGTCCACTCGTCGAGAAACGCATGTTGTTTTTCCAATTGAACAAACAGGTGGCTAGCGGATTTGGTGACAGGAGTCGCTCCGCTCAAGGTGCTGACCGGGTTGATTAGATCGGTAGGGGAATACGTCGCAGAACACTTGCTGCAGTTATCTCCATATTGGTCCTCTGAGTTGCATTTCGGACAAGTTCCCTTCACAAATCGGTCTGCCAGAAAAGTCCCAGCAACCGGATCAAACAGTTGCTCGACATCGCGCTCCGCGATCAGGTCGGCAGCTCGTAACGACTGCCAGATGTCTTTGCAAAGTTCGTAATTCTCGGTGGAGTTGGTACTGCCGTAGTGGTCGAATGCAATACCGAAGCCAGCGAAGTCCCGTTCGTGGGCAGCTTGCATGTCGGCGATCAACTCGGACTCGGATCTTCCCTCTTGACGAGCGCGAATCATGATCGCTGTACCGTGCGTGTCGTCTGCGCATACGAACAAGCACTTATTACCACGTAGTTTTTGAAAGCGGACCCAAATGTCGGTTTGGATGTACTCGACCAAATGCCCCAAATGGATGTGTCCATTGGCATAAGGGAGGGCCGCGGTCACCAAGAGTTTTCTATCAGTCATTGATTTGTGTGTTGCTTCAAGTGGTTGAACATGTGCTTTTGGATTCGATGTGGACAATGGCGTGAATCACTCGCAAATGAGAAATGCTATTTCGACCAATCCAAGATCACTTTGCCGGACTGACCTGTTTGCATTGCCTCGAACCCTTTTTCAAATTCAGAATAATGAAAGCGATGCGTGATTACTGGCGAGATGTCGAGGCCGCTATCGAGCAATACAGACATCTTGTACCACGTTTCATACATCTCACGCCCATAGATGCCTCGAATCGTCAACATGTTAAACACAACGAGATTCCAGTCGATTGCGATCTGTTCCGAGGGGATACCTAGCATGGCAATTTTTCCACCATGACACATGTTGGCCAGCATGGTTCGCAACGCCGATGGGGCACCGGACATTTCCAGCCCGACATCAAAGCCTTCTCGCATTCCCAGTTCTTCCTGCACCTCAGCCATGGTTCTCGTTCGAGCGTCGACAGCCAAAGTTGCCCCCATGCGTTTGGCTAGCTCAAGACGAAATGGGTTGACGTCTGAGACCACCACATGACGTGCTCCCGCATGGCGAACGACAGCGGTTGCCATCAAGCCGATCGGACCTGCGCCTGTGATCAGTACGTCTTCGCCAAGACAGTCAAAACTGAGGGCCGTGTGTACCGCATTTCCCAGCGGATCGAAAATCGAAGCGATATCCCGATCGATCGCTGGATTGTGGTGCCAAACGTTGGTCATGGGCAGGGAAATGTATTCCGCAAATGCACCGGTACGATTGACCCCGACCCCTTGAGTGTCTTTGCAAAGATGACGGCGGCCAGCAAGGCAATTCCGACAGCGGCCACATACCACATGCCCCTCGCCGGAAACGATCTCGCCAGGGAAGAAGTCCGTCACATTCGACCCGACTTCGACAATTTGCCCTACAAATTCGTGGCCAACAACCATCGGGACAGGAATGGTTTTCTGGGCCCATGCGTCCCAGTTGTAAATATGCAAATCAGTCCCACAAATACCGGTTTTCTCGACCCGGATCAGGCAATCGTTAATGCCTATTTTGGGGAACGGAACGTCTTGGAGCTCGAGTCCAATATCTCGTTTGGATTTTACTAAGGCTTTCAATTTTGCTCATCGCTTTATTCGTGTCGAGGCGTGAGCATTAAGCCTAACCGCAAAAAACCGTATGAAATAGTCCAATTGTGAGCTCTGGTATCATCTAGGACTAGACATCTCCGCGTGCTCGAGCCTCGCGATCGTGCTCAGCCGAATGACGGTGCTCTTGCTCGTGCTCGATCGCAAAAACGATTCGATTAGGAGCACGAGCACCATTTCATTGAGCACGAGCATAATGGACGGGACTAACGCCCGACGGCTAACTCTGTCTCGCTTTGATCCGCCGGACGTGCACCCAAGCCTGAACCAGTTCCGAAAGCGTTTTGGCCTGCAGTTTTGCCATGGCCCGCGCTCGACGCGACTCGATTGTGCGGACGGCGACTCCCAATGTCGCAGCCATTTTTTTGTTCATGTTTCCATCGACAACCATATCGATCACTTGGAATTCGACGGGGGTCAGAGATTCCACCTTTTCCATAAGATCCCTTTCTGCAACGGGATCAAGTTCTTGGCTGCCATTTGCTTTGTCGTGCAGCCGGCGAATGATCCCAGAAAGTCCGATCGGCACACCGTCCCGAATGATGTGGACACGCCAGTATTTGAGCTTCAAGCGATTTCCGTCGCGATCGTAAATTTCGCAGATTCGGCCAGTTGAGTTGCTTCCTTCCATCGAATTCCATTCGCAGGTGCGAACTGGATCGTTACACGGATTGTCGGTCAACGCATCTATAAAAGTGCGGTTTTGCCATTGATTTGGGCTGTGATTCAAAACAGCCTCTGCGGAATTACTAAGAAAGACGAACCGCCCATCCATATCGATGCTATAGAAGGCTAACTCGTCCTGAATAGCATCCACGAGGATCGGCAGGAATTGGTTAGGCTGATCTAGGACCACGTTTCGAAACTCCAGGTTGGAAATACGAGAACAAATAAAAAATGTCATCTTCACAGGCGGAAGATTCGGAATACCGAAGTACGCGATGATTCCGGTTCCGTACCGCAAGGACGAAACGGGTAATTTTCACAAATGGAATCGGGCTACAATTTCCTATCTATTTCCGCTCACCCTTGTACTTTTTCGGGAAAAACATTAGGTTCCTCGTTTTCGACAGGAAGTCTTGTTACCAGGCTGAGCTACCTCAGGCCAAGCACTCCATGAGCCAGTTTCTCATCCAATACGTTCGATTCGAGCCCCAAAACTGGGTGTTTTTGTCGACGTTGCTGGTAATTGGCCTTTTCCTGATGTTTCATCGATTTTGGTCGCTCCGAAATCTCGAT
>CANHVO010000604.1 GCA_947463915.1 Planctomycetaceae bacterium | reverse complement strand
GGCCGCGACTGGTGGGCTTGCCCCGCCAAGTCGCAAATGCTTGGCGTGCTACTCGGCGCGAGGGAGCGGTGATCCTTAGCACACCAAGCATGTTGCGAACATTGGGCTCAAGGCCCAAGTTCGCTGTGTTGAGTAAAGACCAGGTTCGTAATGCCCAAGTTCGCGATGGCCGCGACTGGTGGGCTTGCCCCGCCAAGTCGCAAATGCTTGGCGTGCTACTCGGCGGGGGAGCGATGGCCGTTTGCTACAGATACGCTAAACAGCCAATGTCTCAACGACATCGACTGATTCTGCGTTGTTCTCGCCAACGAGTTGCTTTGCCTTTTGGATTTGTTCCGAATCTCCCTTGAGGGTAACCAAGAACTTTCCGGCCTTGATTTGTGATTCGTAACGGATCGCCTGATTCTTAGAGAATCCGAGACTGACCAACGCACCTGCAAGTGCTCCAACTGCGCTGCCGGCAATCGCGCCTTCAACACCACCTAGTAGCGTTGCAGCGAGTGGCCCCACGATGACGAGTGGTCCAACTCCAGGAACGATCAAGAAAGCAGCACCGACGAGGATGCCAAATAGGCCGCCCGTCCATGCTCCGACTCTCGCACCGTCACAGGCAACTGAACCAGTGGTTAAGAACCCGATCGGTTTTTCGATCGTCTTAAAGTCTTGACCGACGATGGAAAGTTGATCCATTCGCATCCCGTTTTTTTGCAGCAACTTGACCGCATCTTCTGCGGAATCATGATCTGGATAAACGGCGAGCATTGTCGAACATTTGGTAGCGATAGCTGATGACATAGACTTTTCCTTTAGTGTTTTGTTGAAATGACTTCAATTTTGATCTTCTTGCATCACCTTGAGGGAGACGCACTTAAAGCGAAACTCGTTCAGAGTTTCGCTGGTTTAGGCGATGCACTGAAAGTCTTGACGACTTTCGCTACAGAAAAGCCTATTTTCAGTAAGCCGATCCGATTTGAGCTTCAACTCGGATTGGTTGGCTGCTCGATCTCGCGGACGAGATCAATGAGAGGCTGCAGCCAAGTGCTTGCCCGACTCTATAGCAGTGACTTTGTTCTCATCTTCTTTGCAGGTGGTCATTCGAATGGCAGTGCCTGCTTTGAGGTCCGACAATTTGCTTGTCTTACCATCGCAGGTGACCTTGGCGTCTTTTGCCACGGTGTGATGATGTTCTTGCCCTTTTCCACAAGTGGATGTCAATTTATCGCCAGCGATGCTGACAACTTTGCCATCACGTGACTTTGGTGCGGCTTCTTTTTTTGCTTCCTTCATAATGATCTCCTCGATCTGTGTACGAAACTTCAGGTGATACTAAAACGTGTGTGCTACTTTTTTAGCGAGGCTGCGATTTCACGCAGTCCGCCTTCGACGCCTTCGATATTCTTGGCAATCCAATTGTGGTCGGTATGCTTTTCGTCGTTGATCCATTTGCCATTGCGAAAGACGTCGGTGACAACTTCTTGTGTATCGGGACCGAATTGGTAGTGTGCCGAATCGGCGGCTCGCTGAAGATAATTCGCTGCCATCACGAGGTCATCTCCAGCATGCTTGGCATCGCTTTTCCCCCACCAATCTTTAGCGCGGTAGTAGTGCCACTCTGACAGAGCGCTTGCTGCTTTAGAAAGTGATGCATCCATCTTTTCGGCAGCGAACATGTTGCCTGATTGGAGGTCTTTTGCAACCGCTTTGAGTTCAGTTGCGGCTTCCGTTAGTTTTGCTTTGGTCTCAGGCATGGCATGTCTTTCGGCCCAACCCAACCAGCTAACTGCTTTGTTGATCTCATAGGCCGCCGATTTCTCTTCACTTCGTCGATAGTCGTAACGGGCGCCATCAAACGACCTCATCGGTTCATAGCGCAATGGAAACCAGAAGTCTTCTTCGACAATGGTCCACGTTGGGGTGATGTCTGTTGCTGGCTTTGCTGCAGTAACCGTTTGAGCGGGTACTTTCTTCGCTTTCGCAGGCTCTTGGGCAAGAGCGTGGTATCCGCCGATGGTTGCGAGTGCCGCCGCAATGGCAAACGTAGTGAATTTCATTTTCATGATAGTTTTACTGATTTCAAAATGGTAAAGTCATAGAAAAGAGTGAGTTGAGGCGATGAGTTAATGTCAACGCCTCAACTCCTCTAAGAAATCTTGGTGCAGATCAAGTGGTGAAGGTATTTCGTTTAACAGTCAGCCGTAGGCGTACTGTCAAAAGAACACGGTACGCCAAAGGCTGACCGTTGAACGACTAAGTCACCGGACGGCTTGCGCCGTTCCGCTAACAAATTGGAGTAAACGTCGGTTAGTACGAAACAGCCAAGTCGTTTTCGACACTGGTCACGCCTGGGGCGTTCCACGCTGCGGAACAAGCTTCTTGTCGTTCGTCCCATGAGCTAACCGAACCAGCCAAAGTTACTTTTCCGCCGTTTGTGGTAACCTTAATGTGTTCGGAGTCAACTTCGGCATTGCGTTTCAAAGCCTTTTCGATGACATCTTTCACCGATGTCGCTTGGACGGTTGGCTTGAGCGTGATGTTATTGGAAACACCTTTGACGCCCGATTGAAAACGGATGGCATCTTCTGCTGACTGGCGTTGAAATCCCCATGTCACTTCACCGGTCAGTGTAACCCAACCTTTTTCAACAACTGCTTGCACATGGCTTGGAATCCAAACGTGCCATTTGAGTCCATCGACGACCGATTGGGCGATTTCAGAATCCGCTCGTTGGTGAATGCCGGTCAGATTGACCTGCAATTCTTCCGCGATAGCTTTTACGCCTTCAACGCGTTGTGTGGCGCGTTCGGCTGCTTGCTTTTCAGCATAATGAGGAACCGAACCGCTTAGCGTAACGACTCCATCCTTTGTACAGACTTTGATGTCGGTCGCATGTAGGGTGGGTTCCCACTGCAATTCCGTAGTAACATCCGACTTCAGTTGTGCATCTGTCTTCATCTTGGATCCTAACTTCGCTGTTCGCGATCAATACTAATATGGTCCAACATCCAAAAGGACGTTTGTGAAACCATATGCTGCCTCAAAACGAAAAAAGCCGATGCTGCTGGCAACCTGTTGGTTATCAACGGCATCGGCTTACTGTTTAACGCGTCTTTCCGTTCGCACAGAGCTACGCTTTATTTAGTTTTCCGAGTACATCCAACGAGGCGTTAACCCCGTTCG
>CANHVO010000603.1 GCA_947463915.1 Planctomycetaceae bacterium | reverse complement strand
TTTGGCGTTTTGTCCGGCTCGGGCTTTTCCCGACCGGACACCGCTTTGGTGTTCTAATGGGCAGCGTGAGTGTAAAACGATTGTCCTCAATCGTTTAGGAGTGCAGACCACAATCGCATTCCAATTGCACCTTCTAGTCGTGGCATCTTTGTTCTGCGGGATGGGGCCTAAAGTGCCCGCCGAGCGATTGAGACAATCGCTCTACACTGTGCGACGAATCCGGAGGCACGTTTTCGGGCGGCGTGAATCTAGAACTCCAAAGCTGCGGACGGAGGGGCAAGCCCCATCCGTCCTGAAATGCTTCACTGCGTTGCCGAATCGGGGAGAGGGGGCGGAAATCGGATTGAGTTCACATTTTATGGCTAACTAACTATGACAAACGATTGCAATGCCGTGTTCTTCGGCGCGCCGAATGGTTTCTTCGCGATTGATGACGATCGTTTTGCCGGCTTCGATGGCAATGACTTTGCCGCCTGCCAATGCCATCTTTTCGATAGTTAGAGGACCGATCGTCGGCAGATCGAATCGCATGTCCTGATCCGGCTTCGCAACCTTGACCAAGGTAAAGCCACCGCGTGGGCAGAGCTGTCCGGTGCGAACGATGCACGCGTCTGTTCCCTCAATAGCCTCGACTGCGAGGATGGCTCTGTCGCGAACGGTAACGCTTTGCCCGATGTCCAGCCCACCCATTTGTTTTGCAATCGTCCAGCCAAACTCAATATCGGCCCGTTCCATATTGCTCGGTTTGCGACGCGTCAGGAAACCTTCCTGGGCAATCAGCTGGGTTGCAAACTCGGTGCCTGATACTGTCGTCATGCCACGTCTTCCAAATGAATTGACTACGGCTCCAAGGAGCGAATTGTCGGTGAAATCACGGGTTCGCCAAAAGATCTGAGGCATCATGGTCTTCAAGCATTCCCAGTCTGGTAGGTGTTCGACCCAACCCCAGCCATGATACAAAATTTTGTCTTTAAACAGTTTCCCCGATAGGCAAACATGGTTCACGCCGTGTTGGCGAAAGAACCTTTGCATGCCACCTAGTTTGCAAACGCCGATCCAGCGGACGTGGCTTGCTAGGCTTTCGATTTCTTTCGAAGCGTGACCGTGAATTGCAGCGACGACGACTTCGTAGTCTTTTTCGCGAAGCGCTCGAGCGACTGCCAAGGGGTATTCGCCCCAACCGGCCACGATGCCGATGGATTTTGCTTTGCTCATTCGTCCGACTTTTCTTGGTCCATCAGGGTTTCGACCTGTTTCACAAGTTGCTTTACGGTCTTTCGGAGTTCCGGCAGTCGCTTGACGGAAGCCCAGACGACTGCTTGTTCATTGCGAGGCATCGCTGGATAGCCGAGTAAAATCTCATCTTCGCCCGTATCTGCCGAAAGTCCAGATTGTGCTCCGACCATTGTGCGAGCACCGATCTTGATGTGGTCTCGAACTCCAACTTGCCCACCGAGTACGACATATTCTTCCGTGGCAACACTGCCCGCAAAGCCCACTTGCGCGCAAACGAGATTGTGCTTGCCAATTTTGCAATTGTGGCCAATATGAACCAAGTTGTCGATTTTGGTTCCTTCTCCGATTCGAGTTGCTCCATAGGTTCCTCGATCGATGCATGAGTTGGCGCCAATCTCCACATCTGATTCGATTTCAACCCAACCGATTTGCGCTGTCGGCACATGCTTGCCGTTTTCCATGCGGTAGCCGAATCCATGAGCCCCGATTGCACAATTTGCATGAAGGACGACACGGTCTCCCAAGATCGTGCCTGGATACAAGACCACGCCAGGGAAAAGTTGGCAGTCTTGGCCAATGCGACAACCGTGCATAACGGTAACGCCCCGGTGCAAATGAGTACCTTCACCGATCACGCATCCGTCGGCAACGCTCGCGAAGGCTTCAACCATCGCGCGGTCGCTAATCTGGGCCGAGTTCGCAACGCTAGCAAGTGGATCGATCCCGTATTTTTGCGTCACCACAATTTCTGGTCGAAAGAACTCGCAAATCTGGGCAAATGCCTTGTGCGGGTTTTTTACAACGATTTGCGGGATGCTCAGTCCGGGAAATGTCTGATTTGTCACGCAGGCCGATGCCGTTGAAACCTGCAATTTAGCAAGGTTTTTTTCATGATCCAAGAGTGTAATGTGTCCGGCCACAGCATCACCCAACGGGGCTGCGCCTGTGATTACGTCGTCATTCGATCGCGAAAAAAGCTCACCATGAACTCGGTTGGCGAGTGTTGGGAGGTCGATTGAAGTCATACGGATTCCATTCCAAACAGAGTTATCAGACTGAACTCAATCTAATGAAAATTGGCCCATTGGAGCAATGCGTCTTTTTGGGAATGAAGCTAGCGAATCTGGCAAATTGTGGACATTACTATCGCCCCCGACCCCGTTTTGAACCAAGATCGCTATCCTTTAAGCTACCGATTAGCTCGATACGGCCTCAACCCCCGTTCGGCGACCGTGAATTGTTGAACTTTTAGCCTTGAGGCTTGGTCACATTGATCGGCTGCCGGGCAGCAAAATCGAAACCACACGATCGTCCGCTTGATCCGCCACTAGTCAGCAAAACAACCAATGGAACCATTGCTCAGCGCAATCGATGTCACCAAAACGTACCATATGGGTTCCGTAGCGCACCCAGCGCTTCGAGGTGTGAATCTCGAAATCCAAAAAGGAGAGTTTGTCGCAATCATCGGTCCATCCGGGTCCGGCAAGAGTACTCTGCTGCATATGCTAGGTGGACTCGATCGACCCGATACGGGAGACGTTCGGCTTGAAGGCAACTCCATTTCGAATTTGGACGAGAACAGTCAGACGCTGTTGCGTCGTCGTCGAATAGGATTTGTCTTCCAAAAAGTGCATCTTCTGCCGATGCTCAAAGCGATCGAGAACGTCATGGTCCCGATGCGGCTGGATGGGGTCGATTTGAATATTGCTCGACCGAAAGCCGTTGAGGCCCTTAATTCAGTCGGGATGGGAAACAAGCAAAGTAATCGACCTGGAGAGTTGTCGGGCGGAGAAGCACAGCGAGTTGCGATCGCTCGAGCGCTGGTTATGTCGCCGGCCATCTTGCTAGCGGATGAACCCACGGGGGCCTTGGACTCAGCCAACAGCAAAATTGTCATAGAACTCTTCCGTGCCCTGGTTGAAAAGCATGGGCAGACATTAGTGATTGTTACGCACGACGCAACGGTTGCTAACTCAGCCGACCGAAT
>CANHVO010000602.1 GCA_947463915.1 Planctomycetaceae bacterium | reverse complement strand
GCACCGGCTAATGCCGATGCACCAGCCAAAGTAGATGCACCGGCCGTCACGCAAGAGCCTACTGCAGAAGAATGGAAGGAACGTTTGGAAGCAACGCGTGACCGAATCACGAAAGAGAACAAACGCAAGCTAGATCTTCGCGACGAAAAGCTGAAAGTAGCCAAAAACAAAGTGGCTGAACTTAACGGTCGCTTTGCCGATTGGTATTATGTCGTGAGCGAATCAGACTACAAGAAACTGAGAATTGCCTTGCCAGAACTCGTGCAACCCAAGTCTGCAAGCGGAGCAGGTGCCGGTGCAGGCCCTCAAGGCGGCTTTCCTGGCGGCGGCGCTTTTCCTGGTTTCCAACCATAATTCAAGTTGGTATACCGGCTTTAGCCGGCTGGAGCTATGTTGGTCTATCTGTTTCAGCCGGCTGAAGCCGGTACACCAACCCATGTCGTCACTCTCGACAACAGAGACCCACCGTGGCACACCTGCCGGGTGTGCCCTGGATGTGAAAGCAACCTTCGCCACGGAGTGTTCATCATGAACGAGTTCGACCGGACTGAAACCGACGAAGAAGACGAACTCGAATTAGAAGTCACGGTTGCTGAGCCGGACGAACACCTTACCGATCCGACCCCTGAGCTTCAGCAGCGGATCGATTCTTTACTCAGCGGCAATCTTGGGTTCCGCAAATCTGCTGAAAAAGTCCGCGAGTTCCCTCATTCCCCCGGCGTCTACCTCATGAAGGACGCTTCGGGGGTGGTCATCTACGTCGGCAAAGCCAAGAACCTTCGCTCGCGTGCTGGCAGCTATTTTTTGGCCGCAGCCGCACAAGAACTCCGAACAGCGGAATGGATCCATGAGATCGCCGATATCGACTACATGCTCTGCAGCAGCGAAGTGGATGCGTTGCTGACCGAAAGTCGCCTGATCAAGGATATTCAGCCGAGGTACAACAAAGACCTGAAAGATGACAAGACATTTCCGTACTTGATGATCACCACGCACGAAGACTTTCCGCGTGTTGAAGTGACTCGCACTCCGAAAGCCAAGGGGGCAAAGCTCTACGGACCATTTACTAGCGCCGGACAGTTGCGAGGTGCCCTCCAAGTCTTGCAGCGTATCTTTCAATTCAGAACTTGCTCGCTCGACATCGAAGAAAACGATCCACGTTGGGAGTGGTTTCGGCCGTGCCTTTTGGCTTCGATCAAACAGTGTACTGCCCCTTGCAATAAACGAATCAACAAGAGTGACTATCGACGCGACATTCGCAGACTTCAAACCTTCCTCGAAGGTGGCAGCGATCGATTGGTCAAGCAGATGCGAGAGGAAATGCTTGAGGCCTCTTCGAAACTCGATTTCGAAAAAGCAGCGAGGCTTCGTGACGAAATTCAATTGCTTGAAAACCTAGGAGATCGAGGCGAGATCGACATCCACGCTCAACCTGAGGTTTTTTATATCGATCCAAAGAAGGGGATGCGAGCGTTGAAGAAAGTCCTCGGGATGGACAAAGAGCCGCGAGTGATCGAAGGGGTCGATATCGCGCACTTGGGAGGAAGCAATACTGTCGCGTCGCTCGTTCAGTTTTTGGATGGCTTGCCATTCAAGCCTGGATACCGCCGCTATCGCATCCAAGAGGTCAAAGGTATCGACGATTTCCGGAGCATACATGAAGTGATCTCGCGCCGTTTTCGAAAACGGCGCGATGAGCAAGAGGCGTTTCCCGATTTGCTCATGATCGATGGTGGCAAAGGACAATTGAGCGCTGCCTTGGCCGCGTTTCGAGATCAGGACATTGAGCCGCCGGTAATCATTTCGCTTGCGAAGAAAGAGGAGGAAATCTATCGTCCAGGCGTGAGTGAACCGATACGATTGGGACGCGAGTCGTTTGCCTTGCGACTGTTGCAATACGTTCGCGACGAAGCTCACCGATTTGCCCAGCACTACCATCATTTGCTGAGGCAGAAGAGCACCTTCAACGACGAAGTCAAAGGCAAAAAGAAACGCCCCTGAAATATTGCGAAGCGAAATGAAACGAAATGTAGCGGACGCAAGCCGTAGCGAAACTCGTCAAGAGTTTCGGCTGTGTTGAGGAAGAAGCCGAAACTCTTGACGAGTTTCGCTACGCAAGCCACATAGGAAGCAGCGAGTTCTCATCACCGGCTGCGCTAGGGTTATCGGATCGAATCTAGTCGGGCGCGAATACGATTACTTGCGAACGACGTGCAACCCTGTCGCCTTGATCGTCAATATTTTCATCGATTCCTCGTACGAGCTCTTTCCTTTGACCACGACGATATCGCCTTTATTCACTCCGAAGAGCTTGCGAGCATCGACAGGTATCGGTTGCCCTTGATCGTTTGAAAAACCGACCGTCACGATTGGAGCGTTTGCCATTTTCTGTTTGCAGAAAGGGCACCCGTCAGGATCATGGCCAGGTTTTCCTCGGTGTGCTTCGTCGGGTGCTTCTGACAGGAGGAAAGAGGCATTTTTGTTGTCGAAAGTGTCGCCCCTGCCACCTCCGATTTGAGCGAAAATCGTGATCTCTTGCTCTTGGTCTGCTGGCAGCGCAATCGCTTGTGCGATGGTGATTGCCTCTTCCGGCTTGGCCCTCAACACAAACTGATCTCGCCACGATTTCCATTGCGGTGGTTCAGAAACGCCGCATCCCGATAGAATCGCTATCGAACAGACCAGTAATCCCGTTAGGTATCGCATGATTTGACTCCAGCTGAACTTCGTTTTGAGGTGATCGCCGTGGCTCTGTGCCAAAGAACTTTTCAGTCTACCTACATGCACACAATATGCAAGAGCAGTTGCGTTTGACGTGGCGAACTGGTTTTGTCGTAACGGGAAGCCTTGCAGAAAACTGGTTTGAACCCTCGGGGCATATCGGAGTTGGACAACGCATTATCACCATCGGCAAAGAAACGGATTTGGAGGTATGGCCTAAAGCAAACGAGGGGAATTGAGGCGCGAGTTTTTGATCAATGGCTAAGCACATGACCGTGTGTTTTACAGGTTGATTAGCTACTGGGCGTTAGCCATGTCTTTGCCCGTATCTTTTTACTTTGCTCCCCTCTCCCCGAAACGGCAACGCTGTGAAGCATTTCAAACAACGAAAACATTGCCTACGTTTCAATAGTCGCGTCGGAGAGGTGCGAATTTTGGCAAGTCACGCTTGCCGACATGGACTTTTGATATTTGTCGCTTTGTCCGGTTCGGGCTTGTCCCGACCGGACACCGCTTTG
>CANHVO010000601.1 GCA_947463915.1 Planctomycetaceae bacterium | reverse complement strand
TTGGGCGTGTGTGTGTGTAAAAGTTCAATTTTATATCAACCGAAACAATGGCACCGCGATTTGCTCGAGGCTGGCTGGAGGAGGGAGAGGACCTTCAGTTGATCTTGATCTTGTCGCGGTGCCTTTTTCATTTTTGGGCACAAAGTGTAAAACGATTGTCCTCAATCGTTTCTGGGCAAACAAAGTGTAAAACGATTGTCCCCAATCGTTTCTGGGCAAACAAAGTGTAAAACGATTGTCCCCAATCGTTTCTGGGCAAACAAAGTGTAAAACGATTGTCCTCAATCGTTTCGGCGCTGCGAAAAACAGTCGAATTCAAATTCACACGCAGTTCGCTCCAAAGCCGCTTGCCTAGGCTGAGCATGAAGTCAGACACAGCAGACAAAAGTGAGCCTGAGGAGGTAGCCGAGTTCTTTTGACCTGCAAAAATCGGCTAGCGTCTCAGGCTCATGAAAATGAAATCCAACTTTTGTCAGCCGTGACGATGAAGTGCCAGCCAAGCGATTAAGACAATCGCTTTACTCTACAGGTCTTCGGTATCGGACGAGACGGGTTCCATGACTTTGGTATTACGCTCCACGGCGATGACGACGGTTTGTTCGTCAACTCCATCTCGGCTTTTCGCGGTTGCCGGCAAGACTTGGCGTCGATCCGGAAGCGGCAGTCGGATGGAGAAACTACCATCGGAACGAACTTTGACGGGTTCCGTGCCGACAGAAACATGAGCCTCTGGGTGGGTTGAGCCGAATACAACAAGTTCGGCGTTCACGTCGAAGTGGAACTGCTTGTGACGTTTGAGAGACCCCTCCGCACCGCTGCCGAACTGAGAAAGAACATCGGCATCCATTGTGCGTTTTAGTCTTTCTTCAAAGACTTCGGTTAGATCGCCGGTTTGAGTGTCGTCACCGTAGCCTCCGCTCATCGAATAGATATGCTCAGCATCCGTGGCGATATCAGCCCAATGGTCGTCTGTTGCTTCTTTGCCACCCGGCGCTGGTGTTGTAACGATATTGCTGCGAGCAAGTTCGTAGAAACGGCCGTTTGCACAGAGGTACCCCATCAGCATTTTGAAGCGGCTGGGTGGTGCGTCGACGTCGATGTACCAATTTCGGACACCACCATGAATCTCGATGTCTCGGTGAATCACTTCGGAGTTGCTGGTCGTGCCAGAGTCATCGAGTTTGAGCAGCCGCAGGATTGGCTTGACCGTATGCCAGTTTTCCGCGAGTGCGGCCTTCGCCCGATCGACGGAGTGTCGCATGATGTCCCAATGGGCGTGGATCCAATAGGGATCGCGAACCATTAGAATCAGTCGATCCTTTCCCTTTACGATTTGCGGGATTGGATTTAGCGGAGTCAAAGAGGTCTTAGGAGCGGGTTGAGCCAAGTCCTTGCGAAGTTCTTTTTCCGCCTGAGCACTACGTATCTTCGCAACGATCGCTGGGTTCGTGTTGGATGGTGGCGGGACCGGATCATGCTTGATTGCGGCTGGTTTCACAGTCTTGGGGTCTGTTTTCCCAAGTGCGTCCGCGGGAGGTAGCGACGTTTTTTTCTCCATCGAGGGCTTGGCAGCCCCTTGTGGCGGCCTTGCTTTTTCGAGCTTTGCAGGTTTTGCAGGTGGGGTTTTGGCGGAAACCACGGGTTTCGCAACAGGTTTACCTGCTGCTATCTTCGTAGCTTTACCCACCTTTTCGTTGTCCAGTTTGCCTGAAATCGACGCCAAAGCTGGCGTAGGCTTGGCCGGCTTTAGATTGGCCGTTGCCTTTGGGGCTTTGGTAGCGGTTACTTTGACGGCGGCCTTTGAAGATTTGGGGGGAGCGGCAACCGCGGTCTTTTTTGGGGAAACCGCAGCTTTTGCTGTTTTTTTGTTCGCAACTGGTTTGGCCTTTGAATCCAATTTCTTGGGCGTCGAAACTGGCTTTCCGCTAACTGGCTTTGTCACCTTGGATTGTGGTTTCACGCCCTTTTTCGCCTTTGCACTTGTCTTTTTAACGGGCATTTTGGCGGCTGTTTTGTTCTTTTTTGAGGCGTTCACAGGAAGCTCCTAGGGGGGGCCGTGAAAAGGATCGTTACCTTCCATGGCTGCGTACCGAGTTGCGTTGCATCACCAGTACTGTGGGGTAGGGACAAACGGACAAAAACTCAGGGCGAGCCCACGAATTTAGAAATCCAGTATGCTTGGAGAGTATCGGCATTTCCAGTAATAAGACTGTGGAATGCTCTACAGAGACTGTGCCTTGTGGTTCATTCCTCAACAAAAAGCAGCATTTCTAGCCCGAGATGGAGAGAAAATGAGCAATGACAATGGTGACAAACCTTATTCTGGAGAGAGTTCTTTCGCCGCGTCCGGCAGGAAGCCGGAGGCAAACGAGGCAGACCGCATTGAATCCCAGGCAAACACAAATGCCGTTTCGCGGGCCATTACAGTAATGATTCTGATGCTGCTGCCGGGGGTTGGAGGGAGCTATTTGGACGGTTGGCTTGGGACACAGTTTTTCGTTTTGGTCGGATTTGGGCTGGGAATCGCCATCGCGATTTTTGGCCTGCTTTATGTTGCCAAGATCGCAGATGTAGCTGCAAAACGCAGTCGCGAGCTGAGGGAAAAAGAAACCGCAGATCCGAAGAATGTTTTGTAGCGAAACCCGTCAAGAGTTTCGGCCATGCCTCTAAAAGCAACCAAAAGTCTTGATGACTTTCGCTACGATAGCCCAACCCATAGGTGAACTTCATGACAAGCGATCATTTGAAAACCAAGCGGAACATCGTTTCGCTGCTTGTGGAGGCGATGGCTTACTTCACTCTAGGTTCTGTTTGCCTCCTTGTAACGTGGATGCTGACTTCGGATGGCGTCATCCCCGACTATGCGTATCTCGCCCTTACGGCATGTCTTGCCACCGGATTCGGTCCGCTAGCCTGGCAGCTCATCGGAAAGGCCCAAGACTCGGATGAATTATCGCTCCTACTAACGATGGGATTTCGCTTTTCGGTGCTGTTGGGCGCCTTGGCAATTTCAGCTGCGACAAAATGGCAACACAACAATTCTTTTGGCAGTTGTTTGATGGGCTATTATTTTCCTTTCTTGTTACTACAATCCGCGTTACTTATTCGTAATCAATCGCTCCAACATCCTCCCCAGAGTTAGCCTGAGCAATGGCTTCAGATATTCTCCACATAAAAGATGGTTACTTCTTTGAAGTCCCGAAGGTTCTTTGGAGGAGCAATCTTCAGAAGTCTTCGGATTTTCCATC
>CANHVO010000600.1 GCA_947463915.1 Planctomycetaceae bacterium | reverse complement strand
GAAACTGCACTGCTTAGGAACGGCTGGATACCACCCCAGTGCAACGCGACACACCAGCTGCTACTTTATCCCAGAAGCCAGTTTGCTGTTCGATGCCGGCAGCGGCGTCTTTCGGTTGGAAAAGTTGCTTCAACAAGAAGAGATTTCTATCCTCCTTAGTCATGCCCATTTGGATCACGTTTTCGGATTGACCTTCTTCTTAGACTTTGTCGCGACAACGCCTCTTCGAAAGATCCATGTGTACGGCGAGCGGACCAAGTTGGAAGCGATCCAAACACACTTGTTCCATGAATTGATGTTTCCCGTTTTGCCGCCAATTGAATGGCATGCGATCGAAGATTTGGGGTCGGAGTTTTTATTGAACGGTGCGAGGTGTCGCTGGTTTCAATTGGATCATCCGGGAGGAAGCGTCGGATACCGCATCGATTGGCCGGGCTTGTCGCTTGCCTATATTACCGACACTACCGCAACACCCCAATCGGCATACTGGAGCGAGATCCAAGGTGTCGACTGGCTCATACACGAATGCAACTTTTCAGATGAATGGGTTGATTTAGCAATCAAAACGGGTCATAGCTGGACCAGTGCCGTATTAGAAAGTGTCGCAAACGCAGGGATTCCGCGGCTGATACTGGCACATATCAACCCGCTGGCTGGCGAACATGATCCAGTTGGGCTGGCCCAAGCGACGGCAAACCTCCCTCGCAATACGCCCAGTCAAATTGTGGTGGCGAGCGATTCCTTGGTGATTGATCTGTCAAGCCTTTGAAACATTTGGGCATCCCCATATACTTGAGCCCGAACAGCGTGGCTGAGTATGGATGGTTTACACCCAAGGTTGCGAGGAAACAACAGCATGATGAATCCCTACAGTTCTCTGAGTGATGACTTTTATGTCAATATGCACTTGCATACGGAGATGGATTTGCCAAATCAACGCGAGACTGTTTTGCATTTCTTCGAGCAAATGCAACGCAGATATCCGAAACTTCGGCACTTCTATCAACGCGAACGCGGCGAGTTCATTTTGGAAGAAGACAAAGAACACGGAGCCTATCGTTGGATTGCAGCCGAACCTCGCCGCATGTGCAGTGGCATCGTCAATCCAAATTCTTTGGAAGAAGCGATGTCGCAACATTGCGAGGTACTCGATGTGGTACCACACACAATGTCGATCAGCAAACTCGATTGCGAATCGATTGGGCTAATGTATGGTTTTGATTACGCCTGTCGAGGCAACCACAATCAGATCTTAGCGGATGCGATCGGCATGCCGATGGGGTTTGACGCAATGGCTCAACGAACCGGTTCCCAGCTCATGAGCTATGAGCCCGTCATTCAAATGTCATTGGACGATGTTTTCAGAACGCACGCTCGCATCCATTTTGAAACGCGGACAACCGTGTTTCAAGCCAAATCGGGAGAGTACAGCGAGGATTTGCTGAGTGTTTACATTACCGTTCGCCGCTTTGATTCTCTCGGTCCAGACGAAGAGTTCAAGACTGAGGTGCTAAGGTTGGAGCATTTGCTTCGTGAGCTGATGGACAACTACATTGTCGACAGCATCCTCAAACCACTGCAAAATTGCATCGCAGCTCGGTAGAAAACGCAAGCTTACGTTGCAAAAACTTCTTAGCCTGCGACGCAATGGTTCGGCAGGCGGAAAACTACCGTAGCTGGATTCGCCAGAATTCAGAACGCACTGAATTCTGGCGAATCCAGCTGCGAATCTTGGTTTAAACAGTCAGATCAAGCGACCCGTTGTTGCGGGTCCAGCCCGCATTCGGCTTGCGTTCGGCTTGAGCGGGTTCGGTCGGTAGACGATTGCTATTCTGTTGCACAAAACGACTCGATGAATTTTCCCATCGAGATTGGTTGCCACTGCCGCCGTCAGCTTGCGAGCTTGAGCTCCCCATGCCTGAACCTGCCGAATCCGTGCTTACTTCAACTTCGAAGGCAGCAACCTTCATCCCTTGATCTGCCATACGGTCTCTAAGCGTCTGGACATTGTTCAAGAGAGCATCGCGTGCGGTGGTGTTTTCGACCTCGAGCTTTGCAAATACCTGGCCTCCTTCCATGCGGAGCGACATTTGCAGGGAGCCAAGCTCCGGCGGGTGCAATCGCAATCGCACTTGCCCGCCGCCGTTGGCCAATTGCTCGATCCCACGCAGCACGCGTTGCACCAATTTGCCTTCTTGGTAAGCGGAGATCTGCGTTCCTGAATTGCTTCGCGCTACTTCGCTACGGCCTTGATCGGCACGCCCGGGATTAGTGGCACTACCGGAAACCGTGGTGTTCGAAAGGCCGGTTTGTGAACCACTCGCAGTTCCGGACGCATTCACGCCAACGATACTCTCGACGCTCGACTTCGCATTCGAGACCGAGGATGCCCCAGGGCTATTGATCGTGATGGGTTGTGCGATCACGGGCGTCGTTGCGGTTAGCGCAGTTGTCGATGTTTGTAGACTCGACTCGATGGACGCGCTTGTCGAGAACTCGGAATCGATCGGTGCCTGGGCGATCGCTGGCTGCAAGTCTAACGTCGGATCCACGGCTGTTTCGTGTTCATCGGTGCCGGTACCACCGTCGGAAGCACGCTCTGCTAGTCGTTCAGCGCGTTTGTTGCGAGGTTGATCCGCAATCCCTTCGGTTATGTCCAACTTACTCTGTTCATGAACCGATTGCCCAACGGAGTCAAACTCCTTCAGTGAAACACCTCGCTTCGATTTTGAATCGGTTTGTTTTGATGCTTCCTGAAGGCCATCGCTTTCACTTTTGGCTTGGTCCCCTTTTCCATCGGAAGAATCTGCGGTTGCTCTGCCTTTCTGAACGGATTGCGAAGGATTCTTTTTGTCTTCCAAGCCTTTGACGTCGCCATCATTCAACTGCGAAACCGATTCGGAGGTTGCAGAATCGGCCGTAGTCAAAACCGAGTTAGATGTGTCGACGGGCGTGGCCAAATCCTTGTCTGTTACTTTGGCAACAGCGTCCCCATTTCCAGAGCCGGTCGCAGATTCCCTTGGGTCCGCCTGCCCGTCACCATTCTTTCTGCGAAGAGCGTTTGTCTCTAATTTGTCGCTCTTATCTGCATTTGTACTTTCACTATCGATTTTAGGTGTTGCCTGCTGAATTTGCGGAGCAATGGCTTGTGCAGCGAGAGCAGCTTGAACCTGGGAAGAATCTGCAGCCTCATCAGGCTGGGTAGGCTCTTCGTTTGAATCGTTGTCGACTTTTCCACTCACGTCCCCCGGGAACCTGCCG
>CANHVO010000599.1 GCA_947463915.1 Planctomycetaceae bacterium | reverse complement strand
TGAATGGGAATTTCCAAGTTACCGCGAAGGGCTAACCGCTCTTCTTGGCGAGCGGCGGGACAGAACATACGACAATTCGTAGCTGGATTCGCCAGAATTTCGTAGCTGGATTCGCCAGAATTCAGTCCCCTGACAATTCGTAGCTGGATTCGCCAGAATTCAGTCCCAGGATAACTCGTAGCTGGATTCGCCAGAATTCAGTCCCAGGACAATTCATCAAATATGTTCGACGACCGTTGCCCTCGAACGAGATTGCAGCCTAAAATCTCGCTCATTGCCTTAGTCCCCCTCAGATCAAAGATTTAGATGCTTCAACGCAAACCCATTTTCCCGAATGTTATCGAACTCAACGTTCAGGCTGGTCACTTGATCGGTTGCAACGTGTATTTAATTCACGATGCCGATGAATGGGCGTTGATTGATATTGGCTATGAGGATTCCGTCGAAGAAGTCATTGATCTCATTCGGGAACTGGATTTTCCGTTGTCGAAATGCAAATCATTGATTGCGACACACGCGGATGTGGATCACAGTCAAGGATTTGCTAAGGCGAAACAGCTTTTGAAGACGACTGTAACCGCTCACCCAAACGCCGCGGCATTGCTTGAGGCTGGCGACCGCTTACAAACGTTCGCTGAAATCCATGCCCAGGGAATCAGCGAGCCAATGCCGCCAGTATTGGTTGAAAAACACGTTAACGATGGTGATGTGATCACGGTCGGAAGCGTCAAGCTCGAGGTTTGGTCAACGCCAGGCCATGCCGATAGCCAACTCGCCTTTCGGCTAAACAATCTATTGCTGAGTGGTGATAACATTTATCGAGATGGTGGTGTGGGAGCGATCGACGCTCATCACGGTAGCGATATTCCCTCATTCATTCGGTCTTTGGAGCGAATTCGGGATTCGGATATCGAGTGGCTCCTGCCTAGCCATGGTCCTTATTTTCGAAAAGAACCAGCCATGATCAACAAGGTTTTGGATCGGCTAAATAGCTACTTGCACCTTTCGGATTTCGGTACATGTGCGATCGATTGGCCCTTGATGAAACAATGGGAGCAAGAGATCGCGGAGGGGCGACTTCCAGATTAGACAACGCACAATTTGTTATGGACACCACGAAATCACTGAATAGCAATAACCAAAACTCGCAAAAGCACGGTTGGGAAAAACTCCTTCACTCCCGCTTGCTAATCTTCGCGACGTTGTTTGGCGTGACAGGTTTCTTGGGCTTACCGATTCTTTGGATGAGCCCATCGTTTTCCAAATTGGAAAAGTGCTTTTGGTCGGTTGTTAATGTCCTCTATACCTGCGGCTTGATCGCAATCTGTGCGGCAATTTGCTGGTGGTCCTACAACCGAATCATGAGCGACATTTACTAAGCAGATCGATTGTCCTGCTCCTCGAGTACGAGCACTGCCTGTCGAGGCTGTGAATTTATTCGTAGGACGGCCTTTTCAGGCCGTCGTTACTGCAAAAAAGTCCAATGTCGACGCCCTAAAAAGGGCGTTCTCCATTTTTTAGCCGCCTCTTCGGGCGGAGCACTAGGCAGGAGTGTTTAATGAGCCTAAGGGCGATGGCCGATTTTCCGTGTCGCGTCTTCCTAGGTTGCCTATTCCCTAAATCCTGCCTAGCCTGCTTGAATTGCGTACGATTCCAGGTATTCTCAAAAGGTACGAAACGGACTGCGAGGTAGCAGTTTTTTGTCTGGTCTTGGAGGAGCGTCATGAGAAATACCCTGAAGAATTGGCTTTCGGCTTCAACGCTTGTTGCGTTGGCATTCGCAGTTTCCAACCCGGTTGAAGCGGGTTACGGTTCCAGTGGCGGCAGCAGCGGATATGGCTCTAGCGGTGGAGCCTACGTTTCGGGGTACGGCTCGAGCGGTGGCTATGGATCAAGTGGTGGATACGGTTCGTCTGGTGGATACGGCTCGTCCGGCGGAGCATCCAGCGGTGGTTCTTCGGGTGGACATGTCGGACCTTTACGACGCCTAGGCGCCCGAATTCATGATCATATTCATGCGAAAGCTGCGTATCGAGCCTCTTACGGATCTTCTGGCGGATCTTCTGGCGGATCGTCCGGCGGCTCTTCTGGTGGTGTCTACACAACCTCCTATGGCAGTTCTGGTGGGTCCCATGGCGGATATACAACTCGAAGTTCCGGTTCTTCGGGCGGTGGTTCTTCGGGAGGTTACGCTCCATCCTACAGCGGCGGCAGCACTGGTTCGTTCGGTGCCGGCAGCACTGGGTCGACTATGCGTTATGGAAGCTACGAGACTTACTCGCCGTCGTACGAAACCTACACAACTCCAGCGGACGGCGTTTATCACTCGGGGGCTATCTCGAACACGCACACCGCAAACAAGCTGGCTTCCTCAAGCAATATCCAGCCAAACGAAATCCATTTGACTGTCAATTTGCCTGAATCTGCAAAGGTTTTTGTGAACGGCAATGCGACGACCACAACCGGAACCAAGCGTCACTTCGTAAGTCGTGACCTTAAGGCGAACGATGCTTACCGGTTCGAAGTCAAAGCTGTGATGAACAATGCTGACGGTACCGAAGTCGTCCAAAGCAAAACCGTCGTGATCGAAAGCGGCAACGGCGAAGAACTGAATTTCGAATTGATCAAGACGAACGAACCGATCGAGACCGTTTTGACACTCAACGTTCCGGAAAAAGCGAACGTGGTACTGGCTCAAAACGCAACCAAAAGCGAAGGTTCGTCTCGAGTATTCCGAACCAAGCAGCTTCAACAAGGCCAGTCTTGGGACGACTACAAGGTTCAAGTAACCCATGAAGGTGTTACCAAAGAAAAAACGATTCGTTTGATCGCCGGCGACAAACTCGAACTCTCCTTCAACTTTGAAGATTCAGATTCGACCAACAAGGTTGCGATGAAATAGTTCATTACAACCGCTATCTTTAGAACCCTCGCCAGAAAAATGGCGAGGGTTTTTTTGTACCAATCTTGCATTTAATGCACTTGAATTACCATCAAAGGACCGCAATCTGGACTATGTAGAAATGCGCCTAATTGGGTAAACTACTCTCCTAAATCGATTTGATGGGTCTAGCTCGCAAGCTCGATTACTTTTTCAACACTTGAACGGGAAGTCAATTTTCCAAATGGCACGATCAGCTTTAATTACAGGAATCACTGGACAGGACGGTTCCTACCTAGCAGAATTGCTTCTCCAAAAAGGATACACCGTACATGGTTTGGTACGTCGATCGAGTAGTTTTTCGACAGGAAGAATTGATCACCTCTACC
>CANHVO010000598.1 GCA_947463915.1 Planctomycetaceae bacterium | reverse complement strand
GCTGCAAATCAAAAACTTATCGCCTACCCTGAGCGGAAACGGTCCTTCTAAATCTACCGCAACCGTGCCGTTTGGCCCCAACGAACGGGTTATCACATTCTGTGGAATGGCGTTGCTGCGAAGTGCCTCCTCGCTGACTTCACCCGACGCCCGCATTTCCCATACGAGCGAATGATCGAAGGTCAACTGCTCGAATTGGTTGCCTCGCAATCGGTAGACGCGACTGTCCCCTACGTGCGCGACGACTGCACCCTCAGGCAAAATTGCGAGCGCACAAGTCGTCGTTCCCATACTGCGAAACTCAGGATTAGCCTGCCCACGGCGAAAGATCTCGCTATTTGTCTCGATAAGGGAACGCTGAAGCGCCTCCGAAGGAATACCCTTGAGCAACTTGCCATAATGGTGAGGAATCAATTCCACAGACAACCGGCTTGCCAATTCACCAGCTGCATGGGCTCCCATGCCATCCGCCACAATCAGAAGGTGCCCCGACTTCTGCCATGCGGCCTCGTCTTCTGCCATTACGACCGCAAAACTATCTTGGTTGTTCCGGCGCCGCATGCCAACATGGGTCGCCGACGCAACTTGGAACGAGTCTTGCCAATTGGGTTGTGGGGATGAAGGGGGCTGAGGCAAAATAATGAATCTACAAACGGCATAGACGAGCCAATGGCCAGTCTGATCGGAAGGGACTGTATTACGCGGTCTTCTTATGATACCACGTGCCAAGCATTGCTTCGATTCCAGAAGCCTGTGATTTTGAAAATCAATTCGAATCTCTCGATATGCTCGACAGACAAACAAAGTAGTAGGCACACTCCGTGTGCCGTCCGCCATTCAAAAACCAAAGGTTTTTGAATAGGCGCAGCCCATCATCCCTGATTTCTGGCCAAATTGTGCAACAGGATCCCCGCCGCCACACTGACGTTTAATGAATCGGTTCCCAACGCCATATCGATTCGGACGCTTCGGCTGGCCGCAATCTGAATGCTCTCCGGCAAACCATGAGCCTCATTTCCAAACACAACCAGCCCTGCATCTCGACGACGGAACAAACTCAGCTCCTCGCTCGTCTTCGCCAAACAAGCGGCAATCGACTCAATCCCTTTCTCACGACAGTATTTCAATGCTGCCTGCGGATCGGAAACCTCCACAAAACGCAATTTGAACGCGTTTCCCATCGAAACTCTCAAAACCCGCCTTGCAAACGGATCGACACATTCCGGACCGATCAAGACGTCGGTTATCCCCAATGCAGCACAAGTTCGAAAGATCGACCCCATGTTTTCTGGATCTTGGAGTCCGACCAGTAGAACCCCAAGCCATTTGGAGTTCAAATCAAAGTCACCACTTCCCTCTTCCAAGGATTTGAATTTGGGACGAATGCCACATGCCAAATACCCCCGGTGAAAGGCAAACCCGATCAACTCCGAGACTTGCTCGCCGGAAACAACAAAAAGATCCGTTCCTGGCGGCAGCCAACCAACCGCCTCATCCAAATATTTTTCATCGATCAACACGGAGTCGAGGGGCATCCCACTTGCAACCAATCGTTGCACCAAGGGCTTACTCTCCGCAATGAACCGACCGCTGATGCGAGTCAGATTGGTGGTCCGCAAATTGCGATAGGGATCCAGTCGAGCTGAACTTAGATCGGAAAGACGATGAACCGGCATCTACTTAGACCTTCGCACATTCGTGCGTTGCGAACCAGAAGCCCACTCGGTAGTGCCATAAACAAAGGCTCTCACTACGCATCTACCACGACACTCGGGCGGAACAGACAACTCAACCGAAAAATCTCCTGCCGGGATCTCCTTATCAAGCTTGGTCAGCACGAGATCGGTTGCGCGAGAGTATGTCTCTTGCATCGATTTTCGCTGCTCATCTGTCCCTTGAAAGTCACTGACAGTACGGAGCCCTTCTGGCAATCTATCCCGCGTCAAAACCAACTCGAACCGCAGCTTCCCAGCGTGTGGCGAGACCCCAGTAACGACAAACGCCTGTCCCGATTGCAACTCGCTATCGCAGTCCAATCTCATCTCCAATGGATGGCGAATACGAAGCAGCGGATCGCCCAATAAATTCATCAATCGAACATGCTCTCGTCGTTCCTCGGTCAAATCATGCCCTTCGGGACTCAACGCCTTGGCCATTTGTTGAAACAAAGCTTGCTGTTTCTCTCTCTGTCTCTGCTCCGGCGAGACAATTTCTAATTTCGCTTTTGTCGAATCGTCAGTCTGGCCAACTTCTTCTTGCTTCCAGATGTTGCGCTTGGCATTCAGTAGGATTCCACCGAGCGTTGGGATTTTTTCACGGAAACACCCTTCCATCATTTCAGTCGACAATTGGCTCATACCATAAGGCATCGTGACTCGCGAGCCTGCGATAACCGCGATTGGGCCTTTGTTGTTTGCCAGCAACGTCTCAGCAAAGCAATCGACGCGTGCATCAAACGCGCCGGTAAAACAAGCCAATATCAATGCGATCGGCGGTCCGTTCTGGACATCGAATTGAGCCACGTTTTCCTTCATGCAAATCGGGATCGCTTGTTTGCCGACCACAAAGTCATCGAGCCGATCCACGTTGCCATGCCCTATGTAAACCCAGAACAATCCGCCCTCATTGATCTTGCCGATAAACGTCCGCGTCAACGAAAACGGGTCAGGACAATAAGGGCTCGTCAAGCTGGCATGGGTCATGTTCAATTGAAATCGATCCGGAATACCATCCGCCAACAGTCGTTTCGCAACACTTTCAATAGCGGTATCCGCCAGCACTCCGAATCCACCAACGCCGGCTGTCGCATGGATACGATCCCGCCACGGCCCAAACGATTGCGATTGCTCGTAGTCAATGCTCCGACGCAGCATGCGGGTCAAGTCCTCCGGTGTCTTGGCTGGCAGCCGGCCGACCGCCAAGTCAGGGCATTCGTCGCCATCCAAGTCGCCGTAAAAAACATCCGTTGCTAAAGTAGGTGTTGTAAACGGCCCAAGCTTGACGCGAGTCTCCGCCTCAAACGTAGGCGTAATCGGGATGAATCTTGCTCTACCGGACTTGCCATCTTCCGCGATGCCGATATCACCGCACAAAAGCACGGCTGCGACCGGAAACTTGGCATGCTTCGCAGCATGAAGGATCGCACTTTGCAGGTCATGTGCTGAAGAAACAGAGTCTACCTTGATAACTTGATAGTCCCGCTCCCGGTACTTCACCCATTCCCCAACCGCCTTGTCCCAAGCCTTCGGGCGGACCAAAATGACCGACGAAGTTACAT
>CANHVO010000597.1 GCA_947463915.1 Planctomycetaceae bacterium | reverse complement strand
TTGCGTCGTGTCATCGCAGGGAACATCCGTGGACTCGTCTGCGTCGTGGCCGCAGTCGCACAATCGACTCTCGCAATCGGAGGCATTTATCGAAGCAACTACGCATCTCAGACACAAATGCGGGGGCGCGAGAAAGACCAACAGCATCAAAGCTGTGATCCATTTCGTGTATCCCTGCAATCGTCTTGCCACTTGAAAGCCTCATATCCACTCAGTTAAATGCCTCGCGGCATGGTCACTATTCGTCTTCGGTTGATCTCAGTCCGCATCGTAAGGGATTTAACGCTTTTTTCGTGCTAGCCAGTTTTGCGGATGAGTACATGTGCCGCAGCTTGCCGAGACGAAAAACTCCACCACTTTCTTTCCTTTGTAAAACTCACGTGGGATCGCAACGTATGGTTTGGATGGTGAAGAAACTGAAAACATGAAGAAATCGTACTTGTAGAGAACTTTAGAAATGAACCTACCCGCCAAAATGACGCTCGCTATCGCACTTTTCCTCGGCTTGAACTCAGCGCCAAGTTTCGGCTATGGGGATGACAGCAAAAGTCACAATGATTCCTCCCGCCACAGAACGCATGGGCACTCTAAGTCTCATTCCAGTGAAGACAATCCAAGTAAGCCCAGCGAGGAAAAAAGTCAGGCAAAGCCACCATCTAAAGCGACGAAACGAATTGCAATCGGGATATATTCCAAACTAGGCTCTGAGAAGCCGAAGCCCATTGGCAACAACAAGCAGTGAAGCTCCCGTATCAGCAGCAATTGCGCCCCACAAGCTAGAAAGTCCAGCGAATGTTAGGATTACAAAAATCGCTTTGACGGCCAGCGAGAAGATAATGTTTTGCCGTATGATTTGCATGGTGTTACGCGAGTGACGTATCAACCATGGAACCTTTGCTAGTTCGTCTGACATCAGTGCAATGTCGGCAGTCTCAATGGCTGCATCGCTACCCACGGCTCCCATCGCGATTCCGATCGTCGCACGCGCTAGTGCCGGTGCATCGTTCACCCCATCCCCGATCATGGCAACATGCCCATACTTTTCGACAAGGTCGGCGACGGCTTTAACTTTGTCTGCGGGCAATAACTCTGCTTTGACCTCATCAATCCCAACAGACTTAGCGACGAGCTGAGCGGTCCCCGAATTGTCGCCCGTTAGCATGACGATTTTTTCGATACCCAGTCGGTGAAGTTCAGCAATCGTATTGGGGCTCTCACTTCGGATCGAATCGCCAAGTGCAATGAATCCACATACATGCTCATCGTTACCAACAACGACGATCGAACGGCCTGCTGATTGCAACGATTCTAATTGCTCATGGACCTCTGGAGTCTCCTGCCCTCGTTCTTCGAGATAACGATGCGACCCTAGCCAATAGAGCTTGCCGTCGATTGTGCCCCTCGCACCTTTTCCTTGAATAATCTCGAATTGCTCCGCGACGGGCAATTTGAGTCCGCGTTTCGCAACTTCAGATACGATCGCCTGGGCGAGTGGGTGGGTACTACTTTGCTCAAGAGCCCCTGCTCGAATTAGCAGCTCCATTTCGTCGTGACCATTCATCGGGACAAGTTGAACGACAGATGGCTTACCCATTGTGATTGTCCCAGTCTTGTCGAGGGCAATTGCTCGAAGTCTAGAAGGCGCTTCAACAAACAATCCACCTTTGATCAAAACACCATGTCGTGCCGCTGACGCAAGGGCAGCAACAATACTCACAGGAGTAGAAATAACTAGTGCACAGGGACACGCAATAACAAGTAAAACCAGAGCTCGGTAAAACCATTCCGACCAAACTCCACCGAACAAGAGTGGTGGAATCACGAGGATGAGTATCGCGGCTATCATGACTGCAGGCGTGTAGATCGAAGCGAACTTCTCGACCCACATTTCTGAAGGAGCACGCTTCGATTGTGCATCTCCCACCATTCGAATGATTTGGGCGAGCATGGTGTCCTCAGCCAATTTTGTCGTCTCGACCTCGAGAAGCCCATCGCCATTGACGGTACCGGCGAAGACAAACTCGCCGACCTTTTTTTCCACGGGAACGCTCTCACCCGTGATCGATGCTTGATTGATACTACTGGCTCCGGAAATCACTTTTCCATCCAAGGGCAGCTTATCACCAGGCCTTATGATCACAATTGAACCGACTAGAACTTCGCCGGGTGATACGAGTTTTGTTTGCCCACTAGCTAGTTTGAGATTCGCCATAGGAGGGCTAAGGTCCATTAACTTGCCGATGGCATTTCGAGCCCGCCCGACGCTCCACGATTCGAGTAACAGCGATAGGGAGAACAGAAATGCAACGGTTGCTCCTTCGGACCATTCCCCGATCAATGCCGCACCAAAGACGGCAACGGTCATCAATAAGTTCATATCAGGCCGAAGCGATGTCAAGGATCTCCATGCTTTCGGAAACACCATTCCGCAACCTGTAATGATGCCTACCGCATAGAATGCTCTTGCAAGTAAAGTCGATGAAGTTGCGGAGGAATCCATTGACAACCACTCAATCAAAAAGCCAGCCAGTCCAGCCAGACCACTTGTTGCGGTTAACAGAGTTCTCTTGTGTTGAGTCCAAAATGATTCGTTTGCAACTGGGGCGGTTTTGGACCAAGGAACTGCTGTCAAACCGCTTCTCGCGATTGCTGCCGCGATTTCGCTCGGGCTGACGGAATTCGCACCAGTATCAACCGTCAACTTTGAATTGAGTAAATCGAACCCTAGCGACTCTTCTCCAACCAGCGGCACCAATTCGCGTTTCAGCAAAGCAACTTCCTCGGCGCAGTCCATTCCTTCAATCCGGTATTGCAGCTTTGCGTCTGATGATTTTGTTGAGTGATCGCTTGCAGGCATATATTTGTTGTTTCTATCTAGAAAAAGGAGACGCGGTTGGGGTCGCGCGGTCATGCGGTTCGGAGAGCGTTTACGATCGACATCCCTGCCGTCTGAAGGGCTGGCGGCAAGCCAGCAGCTAAGCCAACAATCAACGACGTCCCGATACTGTACAATCCCAACCAAATTGATGGTTTGAAGGCAATCGTGGCTCCCTCAGCACCGATTGCGAAACCACCGAAGTGCAACGCAGTTAAGGCAAACATTGTGCCAACTATCCCGCCCAATAAGCAAAGAAATGTACTTTCCGCCAATACCAATCGCATCGTGCGAAAGGGCCGAACGCCTATTGTTTGCAGCACAGCGTATTCTTTCATGCGATCTTGTACCGACATAATCGTCGTCGTCGCGACCAAGGAGAGTACCAATCCGACGCATGCGTAACCCAACCAGTGCGCGAAGCCA
>CANHVO010000596.1 GCA_947463915.1 Planctomycetaceae bacterium | reverse complement strand
CTCATCCACCAAGACGTCAACCGTATTAAGAATGAAGGTGATGTTTTGGAACTGGAAATTGATCTCTTCCATCATCGACTTCTTGTTTCGAATATTGACGAAGACTTCCGACATGCAATCGATGTCTGTAACATAGACGGCCTTGATCGGACGCTTACCATCGGTAGCACCTTCCTTGGGTGTTTCCCCTTCCAACAAGGCTGCCAGAATTTGTTCGCCCTGCTCTTTTCCTCGTCGAATTTGCAATTCCGTGGCGCGGCTAAGCCCTGAGCGCTGAATGCTGTCGATCTCGGATTTCGGCATATTGCCGGCAGCGCGACCCGTTTTGATCAGCGAAGTAAACTTGGTTTCAGCATCTTTAGCAGGCAATAGCACACCAGCGTAAAGGAACATGACTTCCTTAAGTCCCTTGGTTATTTCGCTACTTTCACTGAGTGCGTCCTCCGCGTACGGCGCGGACTCACTTGCGAAAATCCAAAGGTCGGTGGCTTGCGAAGTCTGAGCCAGAATCGGATAGGGATTGTATTCTTGCCAGCATAGGTCAGGCGAGAAACCTCCTTGCACTCCAGGGCGTCCAGGGATTTCAAGCCCCAACGCTCGCCACAGAGGGCGGATGTCTCCCTTGGGTTGCGGACCACCGCCACCCATCATGCCCATCATTCCCCCAGGCGCTTGTTTAGGATCGCCTGTTCCAGGGATCGTATCGAAAGCGACTACCACCGGATCTTCGAAAATGGCCGTAGGCACACCAGCAGTTACCGCATTGGTGAAATTGATCATCTCCTCTGGACCGAGCGACGATGGCTGCACGGCGAGCAAGACATCGAACTTTTCGGTGTCTATCGGCGAGGACGCGTTGACGTCGATGACTTCGTATTGTTTGGCAAGTTCCTCAACAATAGGATGCTGAGGCTGCGACTGGAACGTTCGTTGATCGAAGCCGCCCATCAGTTTGGCGTCGGTCTTTACGATACCGAGCTTCTTACGTGCTGGCTTCGCAACGGTCGTCAGGGACCGCACCAATTCGTATTCAACAGGTACTCCTGGCTCAAAGAACGGGATCACCACTTTTTGAAGGCCGCTACGGAACGCAGCACCCAAAAGAACCGGCTGATCCGAATAAGCACCGCGTTCGCGAACACTGATCATTTGAGGCAAGATGCCGTATTGCTGTTCCGCCAACTTTTCCTCTTCGCTCGAGGGACGGATAGTATCGTAAATGTGAACTTGCATTGCCACCCCGGACGCTTTGGCGGTCGATTCGAATTCCTTAAGCAAGGAAACGATCTGGTACTTGATTCGAGCATATTGCTCTGGCACTTCGTCGGACAAGTAAGCGTCGACAACGATGTCGCGATCCCGTCCTAGAGTTTGAATCATCTCAACAGTGACAGGCGAGAGTGAACTAACTTTGTTTTCCGTAACGTCGCTTCGAATCAGGTCTTTGTTTCGGAACAGGATGCTTCCACCAATCGCAAGCACAAATAGCAACGCGATCCGAAGCAGGAAGTGAGCAAGCTTGACATTTCCATCGCGCCCGCCGCTCCAGTGACGCTTTCCAATCAAAACCATGCATAGGTAAACGCCAAATGCAGCCACCAACAAGAAATACGACATGCCGGACAAGCTCAGAACGCCCCGTCCAAAGTCGTCAAATCGTTCCTGGATCCCCAAGTTTTTGATTTCGCGAGTCACACTGCGGTTAGAACCGGCGCCAAAGAAAAACGCAAAGATGTTGTCGAAGATAAAGGCAAATGCCAACGGTGCATTAAAGAGAGCCCCAAGGATAAACCCAACCGTCAAATTGCTCGTCAAGAACGATGCAACCATCCCGATCGAGATCATTGCCAAGCCGATAAACCAATAACCAAGGTAATTGGTGAAGAAGAGCCCTGTGTCGATCTCACCTTGGGTCAGCAAAGCCAACACCATGAATGTCGAGAGTTGCGAGAACAAAAGAGAAACGGTGTAAATCGCCGTGGCCGCAACGTACTTGCCCGCAACAATGTCAAAGTCATCCGCTGGCAATGTTAGCAGCAACTCGTCTGTTCCTTGTCGCTTCTCTTCGGCCCAGATGCTCATCGTGATGGCAGGGATAAAGAACATCATGATGTAAGTGAACCACTTGTTGAGCTGACCGAGCGTTCCGAGGTTGGAACTAAAGAACTCATCGGGCCAGAAGGCTGCCATACTCGTCAGCAAAACGAACAAGCACAAAAACACGTAGCCTGTTGGGTTCGCGAAGTAACCGTAGAAATTTCTTTTGAGCACGGCATATGCAACCCGTCGGCCGCTGGCAAGCAAAACGACGAGCGCGAGCATCACAAACAAGAAAACGAGGTCGAGCACTAACAGCTTAACCAACGCGGTGAGAACGAGAGTCACTTGCAGTATTCCTTAATCACAAAGTCGTTGTTTGATTGCGTTTCAGTCTCGCGTCAACAAGTGTCTTGCCAACGCTTTCTTCGTTTCAATTTGCCTGCGGACAAACCATGCAGACGACGCTCAGGGGGCAGCGCCGGTCAGTTTGTGGAACGCGGCTGAGAGGTCACCCTTGACTAACTTGAGCTCGTCGACGGTCCCTTCGAATACCTTACGGCCTTCGTTGATCATGATCACGCGTGAAGCCATCGCCTCGACTTCTTGCAGAATGTGAGTCGAGAGCAAAATCGTTTTGGTCTCGCCTAGCTTACGCATGGTGTTTCGAACTTCGCGAATCTGATTCGGATCCAATCCCGCCGTGGGCTCGTCTAGGATGAGCACTTCCGGTTCGTGTAGGAGCGCTTGGGCCATGCCAACTCGCTGGCGAAAACCTTTGGAAAGCTTGCTGATGGCTTTATGAAGCACCGACTTCAAGTCACACAACTCAATGACGGCTTCTATTCGTGTCTTCTTGTAGTCATTCGCCATCCCACGAGCATCAGCAAAAAAACTCAGCAAGCTGTATGGTGTCATGTCAGGATAAAGCGGACCGTTTTCGGGCAGATAACCTAGTCGCACCGAACCGGCAATTCGATCCGAAAACATGTCATGGCCAGCGATGCGTGCTACCCCCTCACTCGGGGCCAGGTAACCCGTCAACATCTTCATCGTCGTGCTCTTGCCCGCACCGTTTGGTCCCAAGAAGGCAACTAACTCGCCTTTGTTTACTTTGAAAGATATTCCGCGGGCCGCTGCGAAAGGACCGTAAAACTTGGACAACCCATCAGCCTCAATCATCACTGTAGAGTTAGCGCTCGGTTCAGCCATATTTAAGTCAACTGTTGTATCTTTGAGGGAACATACCCTGTGACGAAGTCAAAACCTTCGCCCCAGGCCAGAT
>CANHVO010000595.1 GCA_947463915.1 Planctomycetaceae bacterium | reverse complement strand
GAGCGACACTGGCCGCATAATCCGCCATTCAATGTGACGATTTTTAACGTGTTCCTTACGCACCACCATGGCATGCCGTCGCTTCGCGACTCTCGCGAAATTGGTGCTATACCTACCACGGATTTCATCCGTGGCTATCAAATGACACTGCTCCGCAGTTCAAGCCAAGCGGTAGAATCACATGACCGAACCATGACACAACCTCTTTCGGCTGTTCCTGTCCACCAGAACGCGCCCGTCACCTATCCTGCTCCGGCGCGTCAAACCGGGGCGAGTTGGGCAGTGGTGGCTGGCTCGGGTCGGTCCCCAAAAAGGCAACGAAAATCCCAGCACGGTATCCCAACACATCAGTCTTGCGTTAGCCGCAAGAGGGCACAAAGTTCGCGAAAGAAAGACAGCGGCTCTGAAAGGATGTGGCTCTGAAAGGATGTGGCTGTCGCCCCCTCTTCCTCTTTCGCGTTCTCTGTGTTCTTTTGCGGCCATCACAAAAAATCGATGGGGGTGGCGAAGGTCTATCGAAGCGAAAAAAAGAGCAGTACTAAGGCACTTAATGGCCGGTTAAATGGACGGGCGAGCTACCTGGAAGTGGACGCTCCGGCGTTTCAAACAGGTTCGAGTTGAGGTCTCGCATGCTAAGTGGTGGGTGTGGGAACCGACGTCAGTCCAGCACAGGTACATCTCTAGGGCGACGCTGCAGAATCTATCACTTAATATGTTCTGCGAGCTTTCAGGAGGCTGCTCGACCTATTGTTTTTCGTTGTTTATAGTTTGGCCACAGATACTGCTCGTCAAAATCGATTACCATCATGAATGCGTCATCGGCTAATGGAAGCATGGACCACGTTCCATCTTTTTTCAGTTCAACTAGCACATCGCGAAGCATGTCGCCAAAGTATGCATTCAGGCGTTTTAAAGCCGTTTCGCCAATGCATTGTTCCGAGTTCGCGTCTTCAAAATGAACGCGTTCCGTTTTTCCTTCTCCGGTTACAAGCGTGACTTCGTGTCCGTCACAGGCGAGTTCGTAAAAGTCGCACCACTTGGGAAAGTTAAGCATGGTTTGCTCGTCCAAGAAATTTGTATACTCGCCATCATAATCCCCATCGGCTCTAGTGTCGAACACCAAGGAGATATAACCGCCTTGCTCAGCATAGAAGCCTAGCGCAATGAATCGGATCGGATCGGAGTCCTCGCCTGGACCAAAATTGATGTACTTTGGGTAGTCCTTTACACGCCTCTTCAAATACTTGGCGATCTTCACCCGATCTTTGGATAGATCTAGTCGCATTTTTCTCTCCGCAGAACTAGCAATTCTCCGGCGCGGCGCCGGTAAACACAGTACGAATGTACCCTATCTGGCAGGTTCAATGGGCAGGCGAACGACTTGGAAATGAACGTTTGGCGAGGAACCGAATAAGGCGACGCACCGGCGTGTCAAACGCGTGTCAAACCGGTGCGAGCCCTCGTTTTGTGCAAACGCGTGCAGTTTGGAAGCTCTCAGACTTGCTTCGGTCGATCGGATCGCAGCAAAATCATAGGTGAAGCAAGAGCCCAGGGAGGTCAATTGTCGCCCCATCGCATCTGTATGCCCCTAGAGAAACGGAAACTCAAGTTCGACGCGAACGATTTCCAGCGTACTATCTTTTTCGCGAAAGTAGATGATGTAGCTTCCCACGTACGTCGATCGAATACCTTCGCCAAGATCGCGTCGGTCGTCACCTATGTCCGGATGTTTCGCAACCACCCGACACGTCTGATTTCGGCCTCAACTTCGTCGAAGACGGCCTCTTCATCAAATGACTCGCCGCGATCGAGCTGTTCTATACCCACAGCCATTTTCGCGCGCAGTTCTTCTCTGCCCTTCAGTAATCGTATGCCATCAATAAATGCATCTTCTTCCACCGGCAATTCAACTCCGCGGACGCGACATCTGGGTTGCAACGTTTTTTGGCCTTCGTGGAACCAATCTTTTTGCCACGTTTTCCATTTCGGCTGCGAATGACATCGGCAAATCTCGCACGATTCTATTTAACTAAAGCTCCCCAACAATGGACGTCTTTGCCGGCCCTCGAGCACCTGGATATTCTGCCAACCGAGCAACTGTCTAAGAAATGGGAAAAATGGCCTCTCCGAGCTCGCTCCGGTCACCCAAACGTCACCCAAACCGGAGCGACTTCGCGTCAGGTCATCGGTTTGCCGCAATCCCCTAGTTTTGAACCGGCCTTTTTGTCGTTTTCACCTGCGATGCCGTTCGGGCCTCGCAAAACCCGGCGGCGCGTGGCTGGTCCTCAAGCATATCGATTATGATTGCCTCATGGCCTTCAATGCCCAAAACTTGGTCCAATCAATTGAACCCGAAGGCAGCGGAGCGGCCAGAACGACCGTCACAAGACTCCGCCGTCATAGACAGGGATTTTACATCATGAGTTCACAACGCATTGCTATGTTCGCCGTCGCCGCAATTGCTTTGCTTGCTGTCGCTCAAAATGCTTGGTACTGGGGCCAACTGCCTGATCGAGTAGCAACCCACTTCAATTCGGAAGGCACTCCCAATGACTGGATGACCAAGACCAACGCGACGATCATAATGTCGGGGTTTCAAATTGGGATGCCATTTTTCTTGATCGCTGTAACATTGTTGGCCGCGCGGTTACCGGCTTCGATGGTGAATATCCCACATCGCGAGTATTGGCTTCATCCTGATCGCCATGCTTCATCGATAGGCTATGTTCAACTCTTCATGAATTGGATTGCGGTGGTATTTTCCCTTTTTGCGCTGGCAATCAACCATTTGGTCTTTATGGCCAATCGCGATGGCGTTGGATTAAACACTGTTTGGTTCGGCGTACTCATGGCCGTGTTTCTGGTAACGGTCTTTCTTTTGGTCGCCAAGCTGCTCTATCACTTTCGAATGCCACGAGAATCGACGCATTCTCGCTAAGTCAACACTTGCGGCCTACGACAAATATATCGGCTGCGCAAGGTCTCAACGTCATATAAAATGTGCTACGTGCGAGACTCTTGCGGGTCGTCGGGTTGTGCCTGGAATTTCGAGACCTGCACGGGAGGTCAATTGAAATGCCCTAACAAGCGGGGCGTTAAATCATGAACAACAACGGTGCTGGCGTCGCTTTGCGACACCAACTCCCTCCAGGACGAATCTATTGCTTCACGCTACGTATGTTTCTGAATAGACAGCCTGGCAAAAAATTCGACTATTTTGAGACAGAACTCGCCAGAACAGTGATCAAGGAATATAGCCGACCAGTTCAGTATGGGCTGGTGGCAACTCCTGAGATGACGAAAGAAAATCATGATCGCTAAACTAATCCTTCGTCAGTTGCTAATT
>CANHVO010000594.1 GCA_947463915.1 Planctomycetaceae bacterium | reverse complement strand
TATGTATGGCAAACTACCAGATGCGGCCAAGAGTGCAGTGTCGAGTGTATTCACCTCAGCTTTGGGCGACCTCAAGCCAATCCTGGACAAAGTGCTCGCAATTCCAGGTGTCGAAGCCATCCTCAAGCCGGCCATCGACGCGTTGCTCGAAAAGATCGGTTCCTTCAAGGCTTAGTCTAGCTCTGCGATCTTCCCGCCTTCAGTTCGTAGCTGCGGGGCTTGCGGCCTGTTGATTTAGACGTTTAACAGTCAGCCGAAGGCGTACTCTGCAGCTTTGACAGTACGCCTACGGCATTTTGTAGCGAAACTCGTCAAGAGTTTCGGTGGTTTACGCAATGCATCCGAAAGTCTTGACGACTTTCGCTACAGAAAAGCCCAATTTACATTGAGCAGAATGCGAAACAGCGTTGCGTGAAACGGCGTCATTGGGTTTGGTGGCGCCGTTTCACGGCTCTTCTATTCATCGTGCCTAGAGACCGTGGGGCAAGCCCCACGGCTACAAAGTGGCGCCGATATCGCGGCTAAGAAGCAAACGATTGAGGACAATCGTTTTACTCTTTGCCAAGCGTCACTCCTGGCCAGTCGTCGGTGCGGAATGGAGTCAACGGCAGTCCGTTGTCGGCGAACATGTTGCAAATTGGGTTCTGGGCCCAAGCGTATCGAACCGACACGGGATCGGCTACGCTGGCCGAGGAAACTTGAACGCGGCCATCTTCCAAAATTTTGGCTTCAGCATTGTAAAATTTCTTGTCGGCGCCAGCGATGGTAAACCCGATCGGATCCTTCACGTCAAATGGCCGCCAGGTCTTTCCGCGGTTCGCAAACGTCAAGACGATTCCACTTCCTACTTTTTCCATCGACTGATAGCGAGGGCTTTGGTAGTCGATCGGAATGTTGTATTGCTTGGCCAAGGCCCAACGAGCCAATCGCATGCCGACGTCCACTTTGTTCTTTGGGTGAATGTCCTTGCCTTCGCCGATGTCGATAATGACCGCTTGTCCGCTATTGGCGAGCTTATCCATCGACATGGTTTGCGCTTCGCGAAGTTCGGCCCAATCGCTGTCACCCGGTTCGGCTTTTTCCGCTTGGTAGTCAGCAAGCTGAACCCAATAGAAAGGAAAATCTCCTTGGCCCCATTCATTGCGCCAGTTGGTAATCATTTCTGGAAAAAGATCGCGGTATTGGTAAGCGCGGCCTGCGTTCGATTCACCTTGATACCAGATCGCGCCCTTGATGCCGTATCCGATGTGGGACTTGAGAACGCCGTTGTAGATATTGCTAGGCCGAGCGTTTCCTCGCATTTGTCCTTGTAGGCTGTTCAGTTCTTTGTTTTCGGCTTCGTTTCGATCCGTCTTGGCGGTGAGCACAGCGAATCTCTGTTCCATTCCGGTCCAGCGAGCTAGCAACCCTTCGTATCTGGGCTTGGACTTGAGCAAGTCGCGATTGACCCAGGCTTCACATGCAGAGCCCCCCCAAGCGTTGTTGATCATTCCGATCGGAACGTTGGTCGTTTGATGAATTTGTCTTGCAAAGAAGTAACCCACGGCCGAGAAGTTGCTAACGGTATTTGGCGAGCAGACCATCCACTTTCGTTCGTCGTGGCTCCAAACGGGGTCTTGCGTTCCAACTTGCGGGAAGTTGATCATTCGGATGTTCGGAAAATTCGCTGATAGCTTTTCCAAATCGGCATTGTTCGAGGAGGACACACTCCATTGCATGTTGGATTGTCCAGAGCAGATCCAAACTTCGCCGACCAGCACGTCCGTTAGTTCGACGACACTCGAACCAGCAACACGCAGTTTGTAAGGACCACCTACAGGTAACGGTGGCAACTTGGCGGACCAGTTCCCTTTGTCGTCCGCCATCGTCTCCATCGACTTGTCCGCGATCGAGATGGCAATTTTTTCGCTAGCCGTCGCCGTTCCCCAAATCTTGTTCTCTTGACCTTGTTGAAGAACCATGTGGTCCGAGAAAACATTCGGGAGTTTTACGTCGGCATAGCAAGTCGACGCGACGTTAGAACATAACGCCACCGCGCCAAGGAGAGTCGCTCGAAGCGACCATTGAATCACAGATACGCTCATAATCGGTATGACCTTTTTAAGGAGAGAAAGGGGGTAAGTCTCGGTCAAACGCAAGTCTTTCAACAATTTGTTTAACAGTCAGCCGCAGGCGTACTCGTCACGGTTGGTGGTAGGCCTGCGGCTGACTGTTAAACGAGTTTTCAGCGGAGCTGAGTTTGCTTGAATGGTTTTGCGGTTAAATGAGACCAAGTAGGTGAGCCAATTGAGACCAAAACGTTTGATGAACCATTGCTGTGATGATAAAGCAAGCGTTCAGTCCGAGGGATTGATTCGCAATTGTCCAGTTCGAAAGCTTCGGCGAAATCATTCGGTGGGCGGGGCGAAGCACAGCGTAGACAATCAAACTAAGCACTACGATAGTCACTACGCTCTGCCAGCCAAGTACCGTACCAACCAAAAAACATTGTAGAACCCAGTGCCGCCCGATAACCGAGCCAAATCCCCTAGCAAACACAAAAGATGAAACCCACCCGATTAGGCCTCCAGCCAACGCACCCACAAGCACCGACATCGCAGGGTTCGCACGGGGACCAAAACCGGTTAGCCCAGTCTCAACAAAGGGCAAATCCCACGCCACCACATCGAGAGCCGGGTAAATGATCTTTGCCGATGCCAATCCCAACGCGATGAGAACCAACGAAAAAACTGGGAACGGCTTCCTGCCGGTATTGGCTGTCGCCAACATGATAAGAATGCCAAACATACCGGCGTGAACAAGGTAAATTGAAATCAACGGCCATGGCGGATCGAGCACGATATTGACCAATCCTTCACGACCAAATGTGTGCCAATGCGGCAAATTAGCGCCACCTCGAACGAGTTGCCAAAGTGCAAGCCACATAAACGCCAAGCCAACTGCAATCTCAATCAACAAATAACGAGGTGCAATCGGCAACCGACATGTGCGACATTTGCCTTGCAGATACAGCCACCCCAAAACAGGTGTGTTATCGATGAAGCTCAAATGGGTATCGCAAAACGGACATTTAGAACCACCGAACACGATGGTGCGTCCCTCAGGAACTCGCCAAGCTACCACATTGAGAAAGCTCCCAATGCTCGCACCAAAGTAAAAGAACCAGCCAACAAAAAGAAACTCGCACGATCTTAGCATCGTCCGATTTGCCCATTTCATTTCCAACTCTGGCGGCAAGAATCGCTTCTTCGGATTGTTCAATCGGAAAACAATAAGCTCGACCTCTGGAAGAACGAGCACATAAAAAAGATAGACGATCACAAGACTGACCATCAACGTCATCAACATCCAGTTGGTCCTCTGACGTCTCTTGGCTCGCGGCTTCC
>CANHVO010000593.1 GCA_947463915.1 Planctomycetaceae bacterium | reverse complement strand
CGACCTGACTACCAGCGCCTCGGTCGTTTTCGCGAAGCGTTAGGTGGTGTTCAGACCGTGGCACTGACAGCCACCGCGACGCCCAAAGTGCGACAGGATATCGTCGACTCGCTAAAGCTTCGCGTCGCCAAACATTTCATCACAGGCTTCGCACGCGACAATCTCTATCTCGGTTCGATGCTCTGCATGGGCGATCGAGAAAAAGACAAGCAGTTACTCGATTTCATCAAGGACCAAGTCGGCGCTGGAATCATTTATGCTGCGACACGCAAACGTTGTGAAGCGCTCGTTGATCAAATCGGCAAGGAGTTGAAGATCAGCGTTGGCGCCTACCATGCTGGTCTTCTTCCAGACCAACGCAAACTCATCCAAGAGCAATTCATGAGTGGCCAGCTCAGGGTCATTATCGCCACCAATGCGTTTGGTATGGGGATCGACAAGTCCGATCTGCGATACGTGGTTCACTACAACACGCCCGGGACATTGGAGGCCTATTATCAAGAAGCGGGGCGAGCGGGCCGCGACAGCTTGCCGTCCCAGTGTGTCTTGCTTTACAGTCCCCAAGATCGATACATCCAAGAGTTCTTTATTGAGAACGCGAACCCTCCTCGTGAGCTCCTTGAATCGGTTTATGAATTGCTCGTCAAGCGTCCGGAGGACCCTATCGAGTTAACCGCCGAAGAGATTCGCGAACTGACCAATGCCCCAGCGACGACCGAAGCGATCAACTCGTGTTTGCAAATCCTCGGCAGAACCAGCGTGATGGAACGGCTCGAAATGTCGGGGGGATTGGCCATGTTTCGAATCGATAGCAAGCTGCCTACGCTGCTCGATTTGCTTCCGAAAGCCGCCAACGTTCAGCGCACTGTGTTGCGAGCGGTAGAAAAGGCCATAGGGGACCGGCGAGAAGAAGCAGTCTACATTCACCCGCGATGGCTGATGCAACAATTGCAAATGGATCGCGACGCACTCAATCGTACCCTTCGAGAGCTGTGCAAGCTGGATAGCTTCGAGTATGTACCTCCGTTTCGGGGACGGGCCATTCATTTTCGCCGACGCGATGTGCCGTTTAGCGAGCTGAAGATCGATCATGAGACACTCGCGGCAAGAAAAAAAGCGGACTACGAAAAACTCGACAGAATGGTTTCGTACGCGCAAAGTCGATCTTGCAGGCAGAAGACCATTCTTGAGTATTTTGGGGACGCATCGGCTTCCAATTGTGGAATCTGCGATCGATGTCAGGGCAAGACAGGATGGCCGAACATGCCCAAGGTCACGGGCTTGCCGGAACCCACCGCAAAAGAAAAGAAGTCGAAAGCAAAATCGCCAAAAGCTTTGCCAACAGAAAGTGCGCCCGTCGCCAACGGAGCAGTCAGCACAGTTACTTCAGAAAACGTTGCGGCCCCCACAAGAGTCAATACGAGCGTCGAGCCAGCAGCTACCAAATTGCCGGCACCCGTTCCTCCTGCATCGACTTCGGTGGCATCGACTTCAGTTGTATCGAAGGAAAGCAAGTCTTCGGTCAAAAACCGAATCGATTCCGAAGAGGACCAACTACCCACATCGCTATTGCCGAGCGAGACTAAGCCAGCTTACGATTTGATTGTCACCATTCTGAAAGCGGTTGAGCGAACGCATGGCTACTTGAGTAAAACGCTTCTGTCGCAGCACCTGTCTGGTGTGGAGAGCAAAGCAGTACAAGGGTTACGTTTGCAAAGGCTTCCTGAGTTTGGAATTCTCAAATCGTGGAAGAAATCGCATGCTTCTGGTTTTTTGGATCTCATGCTCGATGTTGATTTACTTTGCATTTCAGAGCTCCGCGTTGGCAAAGTAACAGTCAGCATTTCTGACCAGGGCCGGGCGCTGGTTGCCGGGGCCGTTGAAATGCCGGCCAAGATTATGCTCTATGTGCATCAGTGCATTTTGGCTGCGGAGAAATCGACTGGGATTGCACTAACAACACCGTCTAAACCGCAGGACTGGAGCGGCCCAATCGAGACGGCGGTTGCCGTGAAGCCCAGTCCAAAGTTAGAGCGTCCGCAAACACAACCAATCACCTCTGTAGGCAAGGAGCAGCCTCCCACGGCTAGCGACGAGCCGGTCCGGCCAATTGCTCAATTGCCGCGTGCATCGGCGAGCGATGCCAGTGCTGGTCGCGACGTAACGGCGCCGATGATCGAGGATTGGCGATGGACTGTTCGGCTCGTTGAGCATGGCTATCGGCTTGGGGAGTGCGCGTTGATACGCGGCAAGACGCCGGACTCGATTCTCGAAGACTTGACCAAAGCCTTGCAAGATGGCAAGCGTTTTACGATCGAACAGCTCTTCGACCGCAGAACTCAAATCGCCGTGAAGGAACTTCGCGAGCATGGAGATCCGCAGGCCACTCCACCTTCGATTTTCCAATCGTATCCGTCCCTCTGGCGCTTCATCCAGCGTTGGCTTGAAATTAGTTGATTCCAGGGCCGCACTGAGCTCGGCAAGTTGCGAGGAGACCCCTCTTGCAAACTGATCCTGAAAGGATCGTTGCCAATAGCCGGTGGTAAGCGAAGCGCCACCACCGGCCCCCTGGCAATCTCAACGATATGATCCTGAAGGGATCAAAGAAGGAAAATCGAACGAATTAATGTGATCCCTTTAGGATCAATTGCATGCACGTTAAAAAGACCGGTGGTGGCGCATCCTACACACTGGCGCTAAATCAAGACTCCACCATACTACGAACCATTATGCCATTGCTGAACAACAGGGTTCGATTGTTTGGTAAACTGTTTGCTATGTCATTTCGCTTGCGGTTTGTTCTTCCATTTTACTATGGCATCGCCTTCAATGCTCACATCCCTACAAGCCTTCCCCAACTCTGCTTTTCTGGCCATCAAGTCCTTGACAGCAGGTATATCGAACTTGATCGGCATCCGATAGAATTTCCTTTGTGATTCGAAGTAATGAAATTTATCATCACATCCGAACCACACGAAATGTCCCTCACCCTTCGTCAGTTCCTTGAGTTGCGCGAGGGTAACTTCCGGTGCGTGTTCGGGATCGTCTCCACCTACGAAATTCTTGCCCTGGCTACACCCGCTTATACTCAAAACGATTGCAACAAGCGATGACACGAAAAGCACACGAATCAAATTAAAGGCGACCAACATGAGTGTTTCCTATGGGGTAATCTGACTTGGTGAATTCTCCACAAGTTTACCGCGCTGGAAGCCTATCCCACATCAATAAACTCAAGTTTTTTGATCAAGGTCAATTAGAGAAAACGGCGCTAGTGAATTGGACAGTAAATTCACTAGCTTGCGAGTCGTGCTAGAGGCTGCATGCACACATGCCCAAGACAAACGTCACGCGTACTTCACGGAAACTGATTGCTTTGCCGCTGTAAGTACCCT
>CANHVO010000592.1 GCA_947463915.1 Planctomycetaceae bacterium | reverse complement strand
GAACAGTTGAGACAACTGTTCTACTCTAGTGTAAAGCAGTTGTCTCAACTGCTTTGAAGTGATTATCAACTTTCCTGATCCGACGCAAACGCACGCGTGATCCGAGAAAATCTGCCGAAGGTTGTGATTCGCGATGGAAACGCAGCGCGGGAACAGTTGAGACAACTGTTCTGCTCTCTTACCGATGGCGATTCCAAGCTATAGCCAATGGCAGCGTTGCCACCGGCAATACCGCTAAGGCCGCGAATCCAAAGACAAGCGGATACTCAAATCGCTGCGTGTCTGCCGGTAAAAGCGCAAACCCGGCAAGCGAAAGGCAGAAACCGATCAAGGCCGTCGTCAACAAAGAACTCGTCCGCAAGTGCTGTTGTTGCTTAGCTCGCATAAACGCCAACACCGTAACGGTGACAATCAAAATCGCACTTGTCCAAATGAACACGGAATAGAATTGCGACGCGGCAGAAACCGGGACGAATTTCAACATAACCAAGAAGAGTATCAAAACCCCAGTCAGGCCCCCGCACGTCCAGAGCAAAATCTTGACGCCTCGACCGGTTTGCGCGAGCGCTGCAATATTGGCTGATACAACCCAGGGGCCAAGAAGAGTCAGCGGGAACCAAAGCATTCCCATTCGAAGTGGTATCCAATTCCCTGGGGCCTGATGGCTGATCGTTAAGAACGCGACGAATGAAAGATAATAAACAAACCAAACGGACCAGGAAACGGCGCAACTCGCGGCAGCTGTTTTGAGTAATGCTTTCGCGAAATCTGCGTTGGTGACAGGCCGACTGCTCATGAAGCTACCGAACGAATCGAATTGAATGGAATCCATAACATCACCGAGCTGCGTTTGACGTTGGCCAGCTGTTTGACTGCTAACATCGACTCCCAGCATAAACCCCGAACCTATGGCCAGCAAAGACAGCAGACCTCCCAATATGAGTACTACTTCATATAGCTTGATCGGGTTATTTGGCTCGATGCACCAAATTCCAACCCCGATGACCGAGAAAACCAGCAAGACAATCAAAGTGCAAATAGGCAAAGCTCGGCCCTTCAATTGCCATTCGAACCAGAATTGGGCAGCAGCGGGCGAACGGAAACGATTGAGTTCTCGACTGGCTAAAATCGAGTTCAGTTGCGTATCAATCCAGCTCAGTAGCCTAAGTTGGAGTGGATGTTCACCGCAGCGAGACCATTGCACACTCCACGTACTCAATACTGTGCAGATCCCAAACGTGAAGGCCAGCGTTGCAAAATCGATGGCCGTCACTTCGCTCCAGAAGTGTTTTGGGGGAGAGAACCATGCGCCGAATCGCGACTGAAGCCACAAACAAAGTAGAACCCCAGGCAGTCCCCCAATGCAAACCATTACGAAGGACCGGGTGGAAGCGCAAATGAGCAGTTGAATAGCGGACCAGGCAGCCGCAGCAAAAAGTCCCGCCCCCAAGATCGGCCAATTGACATGAAATAGTGTGTTGTAAAGCCAAGCAGCTAGAACCGTTTCGCCCGCCAGTATCGCTGCACCCGCGAATATGTGCCATGCCACGATGGAGCTAGCGGAAATGGGGGCAAAATAGAGACGCGACACAGGCCCGAGGGCAGTCACAATGCCGCCCGCTAACTGAAGGACCAAGATCGGTATAAAGGCAAACTGGAGAACAACAAATTCCTGATTGGTCGGATCAAATGGAAACCCGCTAAGCGCTCCATAAACCAATACTGGCATCAAGTTGGCTAACAAAAAGAAACCGGGAATGGACCACCGTCCGTGTGACAGAGTTTCCCAAAGCAATGCTTGTGGTATCGATCGCATGTGATTTCTCCACTTACAACGAAACGCGAGTGACAAAAATTTCATCGAGGGTCAAAGCGGCATCGCTGACCACCGTGGCGCCGAGTGCCTGTGCTGCATACCTCAACTGTTCGGATTCGCCGTTGCAAACATACGTCCACTCCGAACCACTACCTTCGCGTGCCAGTTCACCAACCAATTTTGGTGGTTGTGTAACCGACGTTTCGAATCGTAGCGTCACGCGACGATGCGTCTCCTTGATTTCGTCCATCGAAGCGGTCAACATGATCTTGCCCTCATGAATGATGGCAACTCGGTCCGCGACCCGCTCCACTTCGTCGAGCAAGTGCGAAGAGAACAGCACGGTGCGTCCTTCCTCGCCAATGGTCCGAATGATGGCCCCTAAAATATCGCGTCGAACCACAGGATCGAGACCTGACGATGGCTCATCGAGCACTAACAGTTCAGGGCGATAGGCCAATGCGATCAGCAACCCTGCACGCGCCCTTTGGCCTCGCGACAAATTCTTGACTCTGGCTTTTGGGTCGAGGTCGAACGCTTCTCGCAATTCTTCGGCATAAGCCTCATCCCAAGCTGGAAAGAAAGCTTGGGTATAGCTCATCAATTCGCGGACTCGCATCCAGTTAGGCAAATTGCGATCCTCTGCCAAATAGCCAATACGACCGAGCACTCCGACTGGATTTGCGACCGGGTCGAGACCAAATACGCGCACCGATCCAGACTGGGCCTTGAGCATCCCAAGGATGTGCTTGAGCAGTGTGGTTTTTCCAGCGCCGTTGCCACCGATCAATCCGAACACACCACCACGCGGTATCGTAAGTGAAAGGTCATTGATGGCAATTTTCGAATCGAATTGCCGGGTCAGTCTCTCTATGGCCACGATGGGTGGCGCTGCCGAAGGAAACGGTTCAGACATCACTAGCACCCTTTAAGCGAGAAGTGTTGATGATAGAGGAGCGTTGCTGCACAAGCTTGATCACATCGTCGAGCGATACGTCCATTTGATTCGCTTCGGCCAAGAGCACGTCGATGCGATCGGTGAGGATCTTGGTACGCTCGCGTCGTGCCAGCGGTGACCCTTGGTCGGAAACATACGTTCCGGCCGTCCTTCGCTTTTCGACAATACCGGACATTTCCAACTCCCGGTAAGCACGAGCGATCGTGTTCGGATTGACGACCAGTTTTTCCGCCAACGTTCGAATCGGGGGAAGTTCTTCACCGGCTTTCAATCGACCAGCGGCCACCAGATATTTGATCTGGTTGACCACCTGCAAGTAAATTGGGACGCCATCGCTGGCTGTGATATGAATTTGCACCGCGCACCTCGCTTTGCTGTTGTATTAACGCAATAATACAAGATGCGAAATCGGAAGTCAATCGCTTTTTCCAGACAACTCGCGGATCATCACCATTCCTTTCGAAGTGCCTAAAGACAGTGACTTTTGAAATTTGTCGTTTTGTCCGGTTTTGGGTTTGTCGCACAGTGTAGAGCGATTGTCTCAATCGCTCGGCGGGCACTTTAGGTCCCATCCCGCAGAACAAAGAAGCCACGACTTGAAGGTGTAATTGGAATGCGATTGTGGTCTGCATTTCCGAAACGATTGAGG
>CANHVO010000591.1 GCA_947463915.1 Planctomycetaceae bacterium | reverse complement strand
GATGGTTGGATCAGCCATGTATGGATGGTTCGAGCTTTCCTGAAACACTCTGACGAAGCGACCGATGACGAAGAGCTAGCCGATGTCCATCGCGGCTTGTATGATTTCATGCTAGCGCTGGGACCGTCACTCGATTCGGGAGATGCGGTCCGGTACCTTCGCATCGCTCGAAAGAAAATCGGTAAGCTCAAAGCGGCAACGGCATCCTTTCGCGAGATCCAACCCGAAGTTTCCGGCCACATGAATTTTCGTATGGCAGCGAAATCGCTGACTCTTGCCGTACAACGCATCGATGAGTTGCTTGAGGAAAATACTTAGGCCGAACGCTAGCGTTTACTAAGGGGAGCGTGGAGGGGTTTCTCACTAAGGCCAGGGGCAGGCGGAAAACTACCGTAGCTGGATTCGCCAGAATTCAGAACGTACTGAATTCTGGCGAATCCAGCTACGAATCATGGTATGTTCTTTCCCGCCGCTCGCCTAAGAGAAGCGTTATAGCCACGTACCATTGGCTCATACGAGACAAGCTCGTCTGGGGCCTTTGCCCCGCTAGGGTGCTTGCGGTCAGTCACAAGCAGCGATAAATTGCACTAATACCACTGTGCCTCTCTTTCTCACCTTGATCCCACAGCACCCTCCGGGACACCAGTGATTCCAAATCAGCCGATTTCCTTACACGCATGGAGCATTGTATGGCAACGAATCTAAAACAAACTGTAGCGTTGATTGATTTAGCCGTAGTCAGCGACAAGGAGAAGCGAACACCGCGTGTGGAAGCTGCTTTGCGTCGACTCGATGGCCTAACCTTGTTGGAGTGGTGTATTCGGAGACTGAGCGAAGCGACGTTGATCGATACCATTGTGGTGACAGGACCGCCGAGTTATCGCGAACTCATCAGTCAGACCGGTCTTTGCAATGCGCGGTGGATGCCCAGTGCGCTCGACACTCCAGCCCGTCGAGCCAAAGAGTTGTCGGACCGAATAGGAGCCGAATGGATTGTTTTTGCGAGTCCGCTTTGCCCATTCACCGATCCGATGTTGCTCGACCGATTGGTATCGCGAGGGTGGGCCAATCCAACGACGGACTTTGTCGGATTCTTTTCGCCAAATCGTCCAACCTTTTCGTTGCAGTCCTTGGGCTTGGTCGGCGAGATGTGTTCGGCTGGTGCGTTGATCAAGTTGGAGGTTGAGAATTTGCATTCCGAACCCTGCGACGTGCCCGATATCATTCGACGGAACCCCGAACTGTTTCAAACCAAGCTGATACCATTGCCCGAAGGGCTAGCGCATAGCTCGTTACGATTTTCGATGGAGTGCGAAGCGGATATGGACCGAGCGCACAATTTTCTAGAGGCAGCCGGCGACGACCTTTCCTGGCAACGCCTAGCTCAGCTAGCCGAACGCGACTTTTCCGTTCGCTGATAAGCATCACGGCAACCGAGAGTGATGGTCGTTTAACAGTCAGCCAAAGGCGTACTCAATTCGTTCGAACGGCACTTTTGATTCAGCGGCAAAGGCCGGCTGAAGCCGGTACACCAACGTCATGGCGTTTCAGCTTTCTTGAGAGTAACAGATATTTCCGAAGTAAGTCGCTCAGCCGTTTCGGCTTGTCGCTCTTTGGGATTTGTTGGCAAGGGGAGTCTTTGTTCGGGGCTCGCAAATCCTCTTTTCTCGACCAAAAAAGGCTGCTCGGAACGCGATGGCAAATTTCGAATGACGGCGCGCCCTTTCGCGTCCGTCTTCTCTAAAAAAGCACTGATGCGATCAAAGGTAACACTGGCTTCGTTCTGTGCCACTTGCGCTTTGACTTGATCTAACGATTGAAATCGTTGACCTAGAATCTGGGAGCCAAAATCTACCCAAAGCTGATTCGGCCAGAAGGCCACACTTGCATCTTGAATAGGATTGCCCGCCTCGTCTTTAACATCGATGATCGCATCCATGGTCGGTTGCAGTTCCAATTCGACCTCTAAATCTTCGTCGGAAACAGAAAACGTTTGCCCTTTTGTCATTCTTCCTTCATCCAATGCCACCCATCCATCACACATCGCAATGACTTGTATCTTGCCATACCTCGGCATCGACAAGAACTCAAACGAGCCATCCTCAGCGATCGTCGTCCATTCGCCCCACATCAATTGCCTCATCCCCAATTCGCGAGCATTGGTCATTGGCATCGGCTGCTGACGAGCAATCAAGACCCCATCTTTGACTGGACGTTTTATGTTCGACGGCAATTTTCCGAACACGCGCACGCCGGGTTGTAACTCCACATCGTCTACAACTACCCCTAATTCTTGGTCACGATCATTGAAGTTAAAGAACAACGCTTCGCTAAAACGTGTCTTCTTGTCGGCCATCGGCTGAATCAACATAACCTGATGCGGACCAAGTGATGCTCCTTTGGTTTCAATGAGACCATCTGTGCCAACTTGCCGGAAAATTGGGGTAGCGTCACCGCTCATCAGCACGCCGAATCGCTCTTTCACTGGCAACCCGTCAAGGTCGATTGCCTTGAGTCCAAATCGAACCCCTTTAGTAAGTGTTACTTTTTGGGGTTCGGTTTCATTGATCGGTATCCTCGCGACAGCGCCGACATATTCCAAATGCTCAACCATGCAGTCAATCGATTTGCACTGTACGCTATCGGCAAAAAGCTCCGGGTAAGCCAGCGAAACATACCCTCCCTTATCCGTTGTGGAGTTTACCGGTTTGCCCATGAGACTCTCCGGCCAAAAATAACTCGTGTTGAGCCCAAAGGGCTTTATGGAAACCCCTTCGATTGGATTGCCATCGGCGTCAACGGCCTGTACTTTTTGCGTCTTCTTGACCAAATCCTCCTTTTCGACCAGTTGTTGTGCAAGTGTATGCACGGCACAGAACAAACCCCAACAGACCATTGAAGTGAACAGTACACAAGCAGAGCGGTACATACCATTCCTTTGTTAACTCGAAGTTGAACCCGCACAAGCGCGACAGTCGCTCAAGGCTGGCAGAATAGTCCACGGGGGCAATTTCGTTCTTGGATTTCCTTGAGACAGTGCTCTTGATGCCGCAGCAGGCAAAAATTCTCTAAAAATCATCCGAAATCGAGAATATTTCACCGACAATATAAGACGAAGGCCAAAATCGGAGGTGGCATTTAGCCTTTTTTATGCGTTGCGGAAAAAGAAAGTAGTTAGGGCGAAGGAACGTGCGTACCGGCCGGATTATGTTGTTGACTGGATGGCCGCAAAAGAGCGCAGAGAACGCGAAAGGTAGATGACGGAGGCAGTACCACACCTTTAAATCAGCTGCCTTTCTTTTGCGATCTTTGTGTTCTCTTGCGGCTAACACAATACTGCTGAGGCAATGGATTCTAGCCAGTCTCGCTCTGCCGATGCCATCGCGAAACTTCCATCAAACAGGTTTCCAACTTTCCTAGGAT
>CANHVO010000590.1 GCA_947463915.1 Planctomycetaceae bacterium | reverse complement strand
GCATGCGACTATATTGCACTTGCTGGGTTTGAACCACGAGCAGCTAACGTATCGCTACGCAGGTAGAAACTTCCGACTAACGGACGTCTCAGGTAATGTAATAGACAAAATCATCGCGTAGACGGAATCATTTTGATTTTGCTCCCCTCGCCCGTCTCCCCGAAACGGCAACGCTGTGAAGCCTTTCCGGACGGACGGGGCTTGCCCCACCGTCCGCAGCTTTGGAGTTCTAGATTCAAGTCGCTCGATCGCATGCCTCCGTATTCGTCGCCCCGCCAAGGGCGATTGTAAAACGATTGTCCTCAATCGTTTCTGAAGTGCAGACCACAATCGCATTCGAGTTACACCTTCAAGTCGTGACTTCTTTGTTCTGCGGGATGGGACTAAAGTGCCCGCCGAGCGATTGAGACAATCGCTCTACACTGTGCGACGAATCCAGAAGTGTCATTTTCATCACGCGGCCCATTAGAACACCAAAGCGGTGTCCGGTCGGGGCAAGCCCGAGCCGGACCAAACGCACGGTCCTTACCCTTGTTTTCGTCGATTCAAATAATAATGCCACAACATCCTTGTTCCGACGCTTCGCCAAGGACGCCAGTGTTTCGTCATCCGCTCCAATTCCTCATGCGTGGGTCTCTGTTGAAGCCCCTTCAATACGCGAAACGCTTCTTGGACACCAATATCTCCCCTCGGCAAGATATCACATCGTAGCAGACATTCGGAAAGATAAATGTCGGCCGTCCAGTTTCCGATCCCCTTATGCTTTGTGAGTACTTCGCGTACCGATTCGTCCGACATATGCAACAGCGGTTCAAATGAGAAATCTCCGGAAACAACTTGTTCGGCGAGAAGTCTTGAATAGAGGAGCTTTTGACGCGTGAATCCCAGCGATTTGAGTTCTTCCTCGGTGAGCTTCAAGAGCCCGGCTGCGGTGACAGAGCCTTCAAGCTTGCACTCAAGTCGATTGAACGTTGCGTTCGCTGAAGCGAGCGAAACCTGCTGCTCCAAAATGATATGAACCATTGTGGAAAAGCCTGGAACGCGGTTCCATAAATCAGGGTAACCGTACTCATCGAGAACCCGTTTTAACTCCACGTCCTGATCCGCCAGCCAACGACTTGCGAACCGTAATCGAGCTGGTGTTAGAGTGGGAATCGCTTTCGCTCTAGTGCCGATGGTTTTAAATTCCTTCCGATTTCTTGAAGCATACTGAGCCTGAGGCGCTACTAGCCGAGCCACGCCGCTGGAAATCGACTAGCGCCTCAGGCTCAATGTCGTAAAAACAAAAAGCGGAAAGGAACGTCCTGTTTATGTTACTTGCCATGAAGTTTCTCCAAGAAGCGTTCGGAAACCTCGCGGTGATGATCCAGTTTCTTGCCCATGCGGTCAAGCTGACCGACCATGACTCGCATGCGGGGATTGGAGTTGAAGAACTCGCGTTCTCGGTCGATGAACCGCCAATACAAAGCGTCCCAAATTTCGCACCATTCCCCCTTTGGGTAATCGCTCATCTTGAGAATGTAACTCGAACCACTGATGTACGGCTTGGTCGTCATCAAGCCTCCATCGGCATGCTGGCTCATTCCATAGACATTTGGGACCATAACCCAATCGTACGAATCGATAAACAACTCCATGAACCATTGATAGACGGAATTCGGCGAGATATCACAGAGCAACATAAAATTCCCGAGCACCATGAGTCGCTCGATATGATGGCAGTACGCATACTTCAATGCTCGCTTGACGCTATGATCGAACGGAACGATGCCTGTCGTTCCCGTATAAAAAGAACTGGGCAAAGATCGCGTGAGATTCCAGGCATTCTGTGTTCTTTGCTTGGAACCAGCATGGAGGTACACAAGTCGAATGAACTCGCGCCAGCCGATGACTTGTCTGACGAAACCTTCGAGCGAGTTGAGCGAAACCTGTTCACTTTTGGCCAGCACCCGCTCAATGATTTGCTCAGGAGTAAGCAGCCCGATATTGAGCATAGGAGTCAACACGCCATGGAATAGGAATGCCTCTTGCTTGGATATGGCATCCTCGAAATCGCCAAAGTCACGGAGTCGCTGATCGATGAATAACTCGAGCCACGCTGCAGCATCGACATGAGTTACGGGGTAGGCAAACTCGGACCGTTCCCCGGGCGCATTAGGAAACTCTTTGGCGACATAGCGAGTAGCTTCAGCAATACTTGGACGCTGGTTTGGTCTTGGTAACTCAGGAACCGCAGTTCCCTTGGGAAGTCGTTTTCGATTTTCGGTGTCGAATGTCCACTTGCCGCCGAGCGGCTTGCCTTTGTCATCGAGCAACAGTTGCATTCGTTTCCGCTGTTGCATGTAGAAGTCGGTGAAGTGATAGTGCTTGCGGTTCTCTGCCCATCGCTGCATCACATCGGTTGGCGTTAGAAACGAGGTGTCTTCCATCCAAGTCAATTCGATGTTGGCATCCGTACAACCTTTTGCGACACGTTGCTTGAGCCATTGGTCGGATGGGTCGACCGCGCATGCCGATTTGATTTTCATTGACTTGAGTATGGGCCCGATCTCGCCCGAATGCGAAATCATTTTTGATTCGATTCGGTGAACTTTTTTGCCGAGCAGTTTGCATTGTTCCGCAAACTCGGCCATGGACGCGCGATGCAAAATCAGTTTTTGTGCATGGAACTGGAACTCTTTGAAAAACAAAGGATCCTCGATGAGCACAACCGTATCGGAGGCGGAAACGGCTGGATGTTTCTCCCAAAGCTGATGCGGATAAACTAAGGCTGTTGTTTTGGTTGACATGGATGTAAGCGATAGGTTCTGTTCAGCGAACGACTGGTCCAACTAGCACGACTCGCAAGTCTTGAAACTCCATCATTTGTATTGAGGGTCGAAGGCTCGCCAAATCCTTTGCCGGTGCCGTGAGGCACCGGACCTGCTAATCTCGAGGATTTCAAGGCCCGAAGGGCCGACACACTCCGATCATGTGCCGCCCCTTCGGGGCTTGTCTCTCGATTGGTCTTCGCACCGTGGCTTATCAGCCACGGCTAGGGCTATATCGGCCTTTCAGGCCTAACTTGTGCTTCTTCAAATCGCGCAAGCTGGTGACTCCAACTCGAAATCACTAGCTCGCGCGTCGTGCTACGTAAACAAATCTAACTGGATTGCAGCCGAGGTATTAACTTCGGATGCCATGATCAATCGTGTCCGTTCATGAAGCGAGCCGAGCACTCGACCGGCCAACGCCATGCCGCTTCGAAGTGCTCCTTCCACGCGTGGGCCTCCGCACCAGTCTCCACAAGCTCCCAGCCGATTCTGTTCATCCCACAGCGATCTGTCGGTTAGAGACTCCGTCGGTCGAGAGTAAAGCCAGCGATGCGATTTGACAACTCGTATCGGTGGCATGGCGACGCCAGTGACACGCTCCGCTTCTTTCGT
>CANHVO010000589.1 GCA_947463915.1 Planctomycetaceae bacterium | reverse complement strand
GTGACGCAAAAGTGTCGTCGTGCGTGCCGTAACTTGCGGGCCGGATCTGGAAAGCAGATTTAAGGATTCCGTCAGCGGATTCATTGGGTTTTGACGAATTTGAACGTACTTTTGGCTGGCGCAGCCGGCGTGTAGCAACGTGAGTAAGACCAGAATAAAACGAAACGCCCAGTAAGTGCGCCAACTTGGGTTGTACGCTCCTCGCTGTCGTTCGATTTCGCTGATTTGGTCCCTCAAAAATGCCATCTATCCCATCGATCTCGCCATAGTGTTTCTCTTAAAGAGCCCGGCCACAACCCGTGAGTAGGTTCATAGCAACCAACCCCAGTTCCAAGCAATGGCAGTCTGGTAAGGCTGGAAGATGGGGCAAGACAGAGGCCATGTTGATCGTTCAAGTCACCTTCCTTGCAGATACAACGCCGTGAAGCATTTTGTAGCGAAACTCGTCAAGAGTTTCGGTGGTTAAGGCAATGCAGCCGAAAGTCTTGACGACTTTCGCTACATAACAGTCTGTTTTATAGCGAAAGAAGCTTCAGCGCTTTGCAGCGGGAGGCTGACATCTACTTTCGCCGCCCCTTAAGATCGCCTGACATGCAGCCATCGCAAGAACGCTAGCTAAAAAAACCGTGGCGGGAGCGCAGTAACGATCGATAGGTGGTTCCACTAGGATGACAAGCCCCATTTTGCAGATTGCGTAACCTAGAGCCAACCAGACTATCGTTTGGAACTCGCGGTCGTAAATGCGTACGCTTTTGCACTCAACCCCGTCAAGCTTCTTTCGCCAATTCCAGGCGAATGCCAACAGCCACATCGGGACCAATGTGAGAACAATGGGATTTCGGAGCGTAATCTCGATCGCACTCCGCACCGAACGCTTCGCGGCTTTACTAAGCCAATTCACATAAGCGGTCGGTTTCGATTTTAAGACTTGGCTTGAGAGCTCCGCCATTTGTCGGTTCATGATTCTGGAATCTCCGTCGAAGAGTTCGACGGCCGCAGGTACTGCGATTTCCCAGACCATTAGATTGAATCGCGTTTCCATCTCTTCGTAGGTAATGGTTGGCTCCCATTTTTTCAATTCGCGGCTTTGCAAGATTTTTTCTGCCAACGGTTGAACTTCTGCCGTCAGCTGGTTCATCGAATCCTTCTGAATCCATTGACCTGCGATCCCGATGATGTTGTAGCCACCAAAGGATACCAAGCCAAAATGCCCCACCAATGTCCACCTCAGAAGGCACCATGCTACGAACGGAACAGCGCTCGCTATGGTCAAGCGAAGGGCGACTTTCCATGCGTCGCGGTCGTCCGGGTGCAGCCACCAACGAGCAATCCAGCCTCCTACAGGCACAAACGCCAACAGGAACAGATATGAAGGCTTTGTTTGATATGCAAGAAAGGAAAAGAGAGACACCCCGATGAGACTTCGGAGCCTCTTCCCTTTGTTTACAACCACAAGCCAACACGATACGGTCACGACAGAAAAGGATTGCGCAAGCAAGTCTGGTGTTAAGATTCGGCTGTATTCCAAGACCAATGGACTAGCGAGCAGCGGTGATGCGGCTGCTAGGGCCAGCCAAGGATTCCAGCGACAAGCCAACAGGGTCGTCAAGAAGAATCCCGTGCATGCGGCCGATACGACGTACTGGAACCAAGGGATGAGTCGTTCAGACCCGTCAGCGACCTCAAAAAAACGCAACACGCTCGGGTAAACAAACGTTCGTTTGTCATTGAGCGCTGACGTTACCGAATCGAAGGAATAATCGCGATAACTTGCCGTATCAACTTGCGGCATCACTTCAAATTGGCCAAACCAATGCAAAAAGCCGGCAACGACGACAACTTGTGTTAGAAATAAATACCAAACTCGGAACTGCGAATCCTGCATGTGGTCGCTAAGTCAATTTTGTAGAGAAAGTAGTCGGGGGAGGGCAATCATACGCCTAATCCTACACAAAAAGCCACCAGGACTCGGTAGACTAGCAGTATGATTTCGTCAACGAAGAGCACTTTGACGGTCGTGATACCGGCTTTGAACGAAGAGAAGGCTATCTCGGCTACATTAACCCGCTGCTTAGCGGTGTCGGAAGCCTTGCGCATTAATGCAGGCCTGCAGGCCGTGGAGTGGATCGTCGTCAGCGATGGCTCGACTGACCGAACCGTCGAGATCGCTCGATCCTTTCAACCCGTGACCGTAATTGTTTTGCCGACCAATCAAGGTTATGGAGCGGCAATTGAACGGGGATTCGAGGCAGGGAATGGTGATCTTCTTGCTTTTTTGGATGCGGATGGCACGTGCGACCCAAGTTTCTTCGAGGGAATGTGCTCTCAGATATTGGATGATGGGGCAGAAGTCGTGCTGGGCTCAAGGATGGGGGCGACAAGCAAGATGCCTCGAATTCGCCGAGTTGGGAATTGGCTCTACGCCATTCTGCTGGGTTTTCTGACTGGACGAAGTGTAACCGATGCAGCTAGTGGAATGCGAGTTTTGACGCGTGAAGCCTGGCACCAACTACAACCACTACCCTCTGGCCTGCATTTTACTCCAGCCATGAGCGCCAAAGCATTAGTGACCCAAATGCGGATTGTGGAACTGCCTATTCCCTATGCAACCCGTATTGGGGAAAGCAAACTCAATGTGGTGCGTGACGGATTTCGATTTTTATCGGCAATTTTGGGTGGTCTGCTCAGCGTCCGACCGGACAGGTTCCTCGGCCTGATTTTTCTCGGCTGTGCAATCATGACGGCCGGGCTGGCTGCTTTCCCGCTGGAGCATTATTTGCGAAACAAGAGCTTGGAGGATTGGATGATCCACCGATTCATCGCTTGCTTGGTTCTAGGTTATGCAGGTTTTTCAACCCTGGCTGGAATAGGAATATCCCATCGATTGGCAAGCCTGGGACCGCTGCGGAAACCTACCGATTCCTTTTATGCAAGCATTGCCGCAAAATGCTTTGCACCTATTCCGTTGGCGGTTTGGGGAACAGCGTGCATGATGCTGAGTGTCGCTTTGATTTGGGAAGGATTGCTTGAGTATGTGACCAGGCGCACCGTGAATCTTCATTGGTCTAGGCTAATCGTCGCAGCTTTTCTGATGTCGACCGTGTTCCAAGGAGTCATCACGGCCATCCTGCTCGGAGTGATTAACTTATGGGTCGACGCACAACGGACACTCCGAACCGCAAAAAAACTTACCGAGCACGAACACTAGTAGGTTGGATTAACGAATAAGCGCCAGGAGGAACCCTCCGATACTGGACTTCTGGCGCACTCGAATCAGGGCGTTGCGGTGGCGAAAGCAAATCCGATTCGTCTCGCTCCCTTGTTGATGTGGGCGATTGCTTTGGAGCTGACGGAACAGCTTCGAGGTTCCCGCGGTCACTAGGTGACCATGGTGGTGCACTGGACCGTGTATTTTGCGGTTGAGGTAGAGGTTGAAAACTGGG
>CANHVO010000588.1 GCA_947463915.1 Planctomycetaceae bacterium | reverse complement strand
GCCAACTTGAGAACGAAATCTGGTTTTAGAGCAACCGCCTGTTTTGTTACTTCAATCGCTTTCCTTTTTTCACCCTGTTCGAGAAGAAGCTGACCGTAAAGCGTTAACAAGCGAAAGTCGACTTCTTTCCCTTTGCAAGCCACCTCCAATTGGTCAATCAAGTCCTGCTTTGCGATTTCTTTTCCCTCGCTTTTCTGAATCGAAAGAGTCTTCGAAAGCCAGGCACTCGCTTGCGGGAAATCCCCTCGTTTTCCATCGACGATTTCTCGCATCAACGCTTCTGCCTCCGCTGGCTGATTCCGAATACTCAGAATCAAGCCAAGCCGGTACCTAGCAAGCCGATTGTTGGGTTCAATGTCCAAGATACGCTTGCAGAGCAATTCGACATAACGCAATGTCGAAACCGATGCCTCTATTTGATCCTCACCTGGTAGCCTGAGCGGTGTCACTCCAGTCGCAAGAGCGAATTCCGGTTCTTGCCTTTTGTGACACGCGATCTCCAACGATTTCGTGGGGCACAGCTTTAAGCTTTCCGCAGAGTAGATAGGAGTTTGGATATCCTTACGCTTGAACAGCGAAACACCAAGGTAACCGTACACCGCCAGCAGCGAAACCATGAGAGGAAGACTCACAAACAGCAACTTCCAATTGCGTGAAATTCGCCAAGATCGAGCGGTGTCCACAACAACTCCGAGGAATCCGATCGGTTTGAAGATTAGTTCGAGCAATTCAAGTCGAAACCAATCGTAATCCGTCTTTAAGGAAGGCTTTTTGCCGGCTAGCTTTACTCGCGTACGCCAACGCAAAGCAATCTTGCTTTCTTTCGGTAGACGTAAAATCACTTGCGGCAAACTACAAATCCAATTCCATGCATAGGCCAACAGCGGATAATCAGGATCGACTTTATCAAACGGAATTGGCCTGAGGCATTCGCCGAGAAGTTGATCGAGACCGACGACCCAAATGACACCTATCGCAAAGACCATCGACTCGATGTTGCCGGACCATTCGTACCAAGTTCCAGTTCGAGTGGAGAGCGCTGACAAGATCAGGCAGGCTATACTTCGCAAAGCAACCCATGTAGCCAGCGTGAAGAAAATCCCCATGATTGCTGCTGTAAGCCCACGCTTGAATGCGATAGTACAAAAGAGAGAAACTCCCAACAATGCAACCGCACTATCCCAAACGCCGATGCTGGCGAAATGATCGGCCGTACCTAGCTTGAACAAGATCGATCCATTTGTTCGAGCGTGCGGCTGGTGCATAGCATCGGCAAGCAGAGATGTGATTGAGACCGTCAAGGAGTCGAGCCATTCAAAACAGCCTCGCTCTACATACAACTCAAGAGCAAATGGGAACAAGATGGCTGTTCCAAGGAAAACGCAACGCGAAAACGGTTCGCCTCGCATCCTACCTGAACACCAAACTGCGAGCATGACGCTTAATGCAATCGAAATCAGCATAGGGCGAGAATTCAAAACACCCATCAAAAGAAAAGCTGCGCTGACGGCATAACCAAGCCACAAAAGCCACGAGCGAGACTTAGGTTGGTCGGAAGACCATTTGGATCGAAGCAGTCCAATCCCGAGCCCGAACAGGATCAGAGCAGAAAAAATCTTTCGATCCGGAGAGCTAAAATAAGCGCTCGAGGAAAAGGCACCTGCGAAGACCGCCGCTGAGATCAGCAGGAGCGCAGTCAAATCGAACCCAAAGTTGAATCCTTTGGTGTTCAACTGATGGGTATTCGGCTTTTCGGCAGTGAGCGGACTAGCCGACATTGTACCGGAAGGAGAGGCTTGGTTCTTCATGAAATCTTACGTGAATATCTGGCGTCAGAGACATCCGCAGGCAAATAAGTACATTCGCAAGTGCCCTGCGCTCTTTTTACTCATCAACACTGATAAGCGCCGCTCACCATTGTACATTCAAAATCGATCGTTTTCAGCTTGTGAAACGCAATGAAAATCATTTCGAGGAGTCAGCGGATCGTAGCCCGACCATCTCCAGCAATTTGAGGGCGTTCGTCGTCGGCGTCACGCCGGGACGCATGACGTAATCAAATCGCATGACCTGCTGGCCAGCCACCATTTCGAAATGCTCCCGGAAATGCACGACTTGAGCAATGCGTTGAATGCTCCCGTTTCCAGCCATTTCGAGATCGTGTGTGCTGGTGAATACGATGCACCCGCATTCTACCAGCTTGTCCAGAACATGCTCGACGGCGATCTGACGCTCCCTAGAGTTGGTTCCCTGCAGAATCTCGTCCAGCAAGACCAACATCTGCTTCCCCCCTGGTTGGTTCTCTTTCTGCGCAAGATCCACCACGCTCCGCAATCGTTTCAGCTCCGCCATAAAGAAAGAGACTCCGTCCTGCAAACTATCTTGCACGCGGATACTCGAGGCCAACTCGCAAACGGGGCCAAACCACCTCTTTGCGCAAACAGGGGCGCCAAGCCGGGCAAGAACCGAGTTCACCCCGATCGAGCGAAGCAAGGTCGATTTGCCAGCCATATTGCTGCCCGTCACCAAAAGCAACGGCCTATCGCGAGTGATCGCGACATCGTTGGGAACCTGACTGGTATCCTTGAGCAGTGGGTGCGCGACTCCCTCCACATCCAGCAAACGGTCTTTCTGTAAACTTGTCCCGCTCTTTTCCGTCTCGCCTTTGTTCATTAGAGAAGGATATATCCATGAAGGATACTCACTGGCGATCGTAGCCGCTGAGAAAAGCGTTTCTGTCATTCCGATGGCTTCCAACCATCCTGATGTACAAGGGCCAAATCGCACCTTCCAGCGTTCCAGCAATTCCAAAACGCGAACATCCCACAAAAAAACGACTTGCAAGATAAGATACGGAATAAAGAAGAGAGGGCTGCGTTGCATGCCTGCCAAACTCATGATGCGTTGCAACTGCGACAGAGCAGCATCCGCAGAGTGCCGATCATCAAAGCACTTCTCGCGGATCTTCGAGAGAAGGACTTGCTTTGAGTCCAGCGCCTTGATCACTTGAATGATATTGGCTAGAGACTGTAGGTCACGATTGGCTGTCCCGATCTTGACGAAGATATCGTGAATCGGCCCAATGATTACCATGGTGACCAAAAAATTGACCGCGGCCCCACCAAGCAACATTCCTAAACCAACGTACTGACCAAATTCGTATTCCTGCAGCTTGGTCAAGATCAGCAGAACGACACCTGCAATCAGAACCGCAGGGCTCAGCCAAGTTAGCCATTGAACCCACCTACGCTTGGCAAAATGAAAGTCCCCTTTGCACCAGTTCTCAAGTCCTTCGGGACTGGCCTGCTGATTTCGATAGTCGCAGGTGATTTCAAAAAACGCTTCACGCCACGCTTGGTCCGAGGCCAATTCCTTTACCGCAGCTTGTCGCTCGTGAACCACTTCGCTCGTTACCCAATGGGTCAACCAGCCGCATAACGTTTTCG
>CANHVO010000587.1 GCA_947463915.1 Planctomycetaceae bacterium | reverse complement strand
TTCGTTTGGTGCTCGTTTTTGAATTTCCATGCTTGGGTTTTGAGCACCATCGAGCTGTCGAACGCCTGGTGCTGGACTGGCGAAACCTGTCCCTTTAGGTGCTGTGGCATTAGCGCCTACGAAGGAGTTTGACGGCTGTTCGCTGATTGTAGGAGCATAGCTCGACGACGGAAGCGGCGAAGCTGCAGGCATGTTCGTCCGGAGTTCCTCTTTTGGCAAAACGCTGTTGGCCGCGGGAGACGGCGAGTAGGGAATCGCGGGCGCACTGTCCCCGATGGACCTCGATGCCCTCGTCGAACCGTTGACAGGTGCGTCGGTAGGCATGGGCATGCCAAGCGTAGCAACCGGAGTTTGTTCGGTCGTATTTGATAATGAATTCGATGCCGAGTTCGTTGTCGGCAAATAGGGGGCGGACGAAAACGGGGCAGGCGAGTTGTCTAACGACGGTGTAGACGGAGCGTTCGATGGCAAAACAGGAGCCCCAAACGACTCACTACCTGACGGCAACTTTGGGGATGGCATGTTGGCAGGAGAACCGAGTGTGGCGATCGAACCTGATGAAGAATCGCTAACGGGAGCACTGCTCGGGAAATTGGAAGAAGGGTTGGTCGGCAGGTTTCCTGGATAGTCGGATATAGACGATGGCATCGCTGGCAAGTTTCCGGTTGATCCGCTTGGCAATGTATTCGGTAGGGATGCGCTCGGTAACGTGCTTGGTAGAGAAGAGGGCACCCCCGTCTGCAATGTATCGGACAAACTTGCACTTGGATTGGAGCGTAGATTCGGACTGGCCTGGCCAGAGCTGTTGGCGATCGAGCTGGAGCTTGGCGTCAGAAATTTGTTCATCAATGGTGGTGGTTCCGCAAGGCGTCGATTTTGGCTGGGCGTTGAGGGATTGCCGGGAGCACCATCGGCGGCTGTCTGCGTATATGAAGTGAACGAAGCGCTCGATTCCGCGGGTTCGGAAGGGAATCTGCCTGGCAATCCCGAGTCGTTGCCACGAATGTGGGGCGCAGGTGGCCATTCCCCTGATTGAGCAAAATCTTCGCTCAAGCCGGCAATGGGCTGAGCAGGCTGATTGGCATACGGGAGCTGGGTTTCGATCGAAGAGTCGATGCTCACGCGGGCATCGCGTTGCGCTATTGCCATTGCGAGCAAAACAAGCACGCCCGTCAGAACTATTGCTGCGGCTGCATAGACGAATCGCTTCATGGACCTGACATCCTTGCCGGGTTGCGCTAAAAACAAAAAAAACGAACAACTTCAGGTCATAGCAAAAATCCGCGATGGACGGGAAGCCCAATCACTAGCAATTGATGCGATCCGATACAACGGCTAGAATCCTGTCTGGATTTGTTGGTCAGGCGAGCGGCCGGGAAGAAGATACGTAGTTGGATTCGCCAGAATCGCGATACGTAGCTGGATTCGCCAGAATTCAGTGACTTCTGTATTCTGGCGAATCCGGCTACGGAAGATTTCATCCTCCGGCTCGCCGAACGTTGGCAATACCAGCATTGAACGCTACCTCTTAACTACTTTTGCGACGGTTGTTTGCAACAACTGAAATCTAATGAGCGAATTGTGCGACTTTGGCCTCATCGGCTTGGCTGTCATGGGTGAGAATCTGGCTCTCAATGTCGAAAGCCGAGGATACCGCGTCGCGGTTTTTAATCGCTCCGCCGACAAAGTAGATGAGCTAATGAAGGGGCGTGCAGCAGGGAAGAATTTCCTAGGCTGCCATTCGATCGTCGAAATGGTGAAGAACCTAAAGCGTCCGCGTTTCGTCATGATGTTGGTCAAAGCAGGGCCTGCAGTTGACGATTTGATCGAGCAGTTGCTTCCGCACCTCGAACCAGGCGACATCATTATCGATGGCGGCAACACACACTTTGCTGACACCGAACGACGAACCAAGTACGTCGAAAGCAAGGGGCTTTTGTACGTTGGGGCTGGTGTTTCGGGTGGCGAAGAAGGCGCTCTCAAGGGGCCGAGCCTGATGCCGGGCGGAACCAAAGCCGCATGGGAAACGATCAAGCCGATCTTCCAATCAATCGCAGCCAAAGTCGGACCGAAAAATGACATTCCATGCTGCGAATGGGTTGGTCCTCGTGGAGCAGGCCACTACGTGAAAATGGTTCACAACGGTATTGAGTACGGCGATATGCAGTTGATCTGCGAAGCGTATTTCTTGCTGAAGGAAGCTTCCGGGTTATCCAACGAAGAGCTTTACGATGTCTTCGCGGAGTGGAATCTCGGTGAGCTTCAAAGCTATCTGATCGAGATCACTCGGGATATTTTCAGCGCAAAGGATGATCAAGGCAAAGGTGGTTTCCTTGTCGACAAGATCCTCGACGTGGCTGGAGCCAAGGGGACTGGAAAATGGATGAGTCAGTTGGCGCTCGATCTGGGTGTTCCATCGACCCTAGTGACGACCGCTGTTTACGCTCGATCCTTGTCATCGATTAAAGAAGCCCGCGTGCGTGCCAGCAAAGTATTGCCAGCCCCGGCGCCAACCCATAACAGCCACTTCGACGCTGCTGTCAAAAACTTGGTGGGGGACAAGAAAGCCTTTATCGAAGCGGTACGACAGGCGCTATACGCCTCCAAGATCTGCTCGTATGCTCAAGGGTTCGTACAATTGCAAGAAGCGAGCAAAGAGCATGATTGGGGCCTGAACTACGGCGATTGCGCGTTGCTGTGGCGAGGCGGATGCATCATTCGAGCTCAATTCTTGGACAGAATCAAAGAGGCTTTTGATGCTCAGCCTGATCTCGAAAACTTGCTGCTTTATCCGTTCTTCACCCAAGCGATCGAAAAGGCTCAAGAGTCTTGGCGTGCAGTTGTGATGGCAGCAACACACCTTGGACTGCCTGCACCTGCGTTTAGTACAGCGCTGGCGTATTACGACAGCTACCGATTGGCTCGACTGCCAGCGAACCTGCTACAAGCACAACGAGATTACTTCGGGGCTCACACTTACCAACGCATCGATATGCCTGGTACGTTCCACAGCGAATGGCTAGAGCTTCGCAAGAAACCGTAAGGCATTGTTAAGCCCCACGCGATGGCAATTGCAGACCAAACGGTTTGCAATCGAATTCTTCGAAGGCCGTTTCGCTTTCTCAGTTTTGTTTTCAATGGCCCCGACGAGCATGGCTCGTCGGGGCGTAAGATTCGCGGCTAAAACTCCGGCATCGTGAACGCAATCGTTGCGGAGCGACGAGCGACAATGTCGCCCTTCGCTCCGCGAAGATAGCGTGCGGCAAGACCGATTATCTATCAGCAGCGCATTAATGCCAACGTAATTCGCTGAAGTGCTCTAGCCGCGAACCGTTACGTCCGATGGGACAAGCTCATCGGGGCGGACACCAATCTCTTCGGCTCAATCAAAACCTTGCATGTCGCTGCTTAGGCCACCAGCGGATGGCACGTAGGCCAATCGAGTGTAGTCCA
>CANHVO010000586.1 GCA_947463915.1 Planctomycetaceae bacterium | reverse complement strand
GCCAGCGGCGGGAGAAAACATACCACGATTCTTAGCTGGATTCGCCAGAATTCAGATCGTACTGAATTCTGGCGAATCCAGCTACGGTGGTTTTCCGCCGGCCGCTCGCCTAAGTGCCGTCAGCCTGGATCATTTCAAATCTGCCTTCCTCGCCGAATGCCTTAGCCGGCAACATTCCTGATAAGCAAATCGTTATCATTCTAGAATGAAACGATTGCGATTCGGAATCCGTTCGATCTTAATCTTGGCAACCATAGTTGCCCTCTTCATGTTTGTCTTGCTTGAACGGCGTCGTTACTTCCGTGAGCATGTGTTCATCACGGTGCTGGATTCCTCATCGGGAATTCAACTGAACCAGTTTCAATATCGCACCTGGGTCATTACGCAGGATTCACCACCGCAGCCTGAATGGTCTGATTGGAATACGTTTCAAGGTGGCAAGCCGTTTGCATTTAAGCTGCCCGCTTTTTGCAAACTGCACGTTGAGGCAAAAGCACCGGGACTTCCAGGCCGCTTCGGGGGAACATCAACGACGTTACTTGTGGTGCCCGAGACGTCGCATGAATTGACTCTTCGGATTGCGAACACGACACCAGTGACGGGCAGTGTGGTCGATGATGAGACGAACGAACCCATCGAAGGAGTGGTTGTCGGGCCAGCGAATGAGGTGACGATGGAGTCGATTCCCACAGATTGCGTTACCGATTCACAAGGACGTTTTGAGATCGCGACGACATCGCCAATTAAGGAAATCTTCGCGTACCATCCTCGTTATCAATACTGTTTCGCAGCGATCGATGAGTCAAAGCCACTGCGATTGAGGAAAGGTAAGTCTGTTCGAGGACGCGTCGTGCAGAGTCAAACGGACCAACCGGTAAGCGATTGCTCGGTCGAAGTATGGTATGCAAATGGCGTGCCCTTGATGCAAGACGAGCGGCCTGCTGATGATGCTGAAGTCGATAACGGAACCTCTGCGAGGCTTCGAGACATTTCGCCTCCAAGGATGGCGAAGACCAATGCCCATGGCGAGTTTGAGGTGTTCCTAGAGCCTTTTTCGATGAACACGCAGATTCTCTTTCGCAAGCAAGGCTGGGAAGATTCTTTTGCTTTTGCAAACTCGCCAGGATTGAACCGAATTGAACTCAAACATGGAAGGTACGAGTTTTCAGGGCAACTGGTCGATGATCAGGGGATGCCGATTCCAAGGTTTCGCGTACGAACCGTTATTGATATTGGTGGATGGTGGGAATCATTGGCCCATCGGGAGAATGATTTCAATTCTACGGATGGACAATTCCGAATTTTCAGTGAAGATGCACTTCGCGAACTATCGTTACTTGCGGATGGTTACGCGCCGATCCATTTCCGTTCCAAGAAACCAAATTCGAGGCGGTTGGATAGCCGCAATGTGAAACTCATTCAGATGTCTCGAGGTTATCGCGTGACTGGAACCATTGAGCGTTCCAAGTTACACACCAAGAAGACGTCGGTTTTTCTAACCGACCTCCGAAACGGCGATTCGATTTTAGTAGCGGGGCCTCCTGAGTTTTTGGCGAACCATTTTGAAAACGATAAGATCGACAAAACAGCGATCAAGGGCACGCGTACTTTCAATTGCTACCAATACGAATCGCAGTTAGATTCAGCTGGGCGTTTTACTTTCAATCATTTGGCTCCGGGTGTCTACGCGATACTCGTGGTCTACAACGATCAAACAGTTTTTCTTCGTCCCGTTGTTGTGGAGGCTAAAGATGTTGACTTACCCAAGTTTGAGTTACCTGCAATAGGTGACGCAAATGGTACGGTCAGAGAACTCAATGCCGATCCGTTTTCTGCCACTGATTTGTCCCCGTTACATGCAAGCCAGGTCAATCCCTTTGGCGTTTACTATCTGAAAAGAAATGGCGAACCTTGGGGTAAACCCTTCCGCGTCAATCACGGGGGTCAATTTGCATTGGATCACCTACTCACTGGCTCCGCAGAGATCTGCGACAAGAAATACGGTATTTCCGACGGATGGAAAGAGTTTTTTGCCGGCGATGTAGATATCAGAAACGAAGTTGTCAATTTTCCGTTTGATATTCCGGTTGGCAAGGATGCTCGTGTTGCGATGAGGTCCACGATCCTGTGCGAATTGGAAGTCGAAGAGTTAGACGAGAATGGCATAAATTTTTGGTTAGCTCGAAGCCGAATTGCGAGCGGCGAGTTGGGGGGCGGGTTCTGCTATGAACGAGCATTACTTCATGGCCCAAGAGAATCAAAAGCTTGGATTGTTCCTGCAAAAGAACGTTCACTTAGCGGAATACGAGTCTACGAAGTCCATGGCCCGGCGGACTTACCGACCGGCCAGTACACTTTGAAGCTAATGGACGCTGGAAGCTCGCTTTTGCTTGATTTGGAATTCCAGCGCGATCGCCGTCCTGCCAGAAAAAGTCTCTCCTATCATCGTATAACTGTGAACAAGGAAGTTGCACAGTCGAGTTCAGGTGGTATTGATGCAATGCTGATTCGAGACGGCCAAGAGATAGCAAACATCGGAGGATTGTCCTTCGGGTGGGGAAGATGTTTGATTGAAGACAAGCATTCATCTTACAAAGTACTGTTTCACGATGAGCGGAAGGGTTGGGCTCTAATGGAAGACGTTTCTTTCTCGAATCAGTCGGTTGACTTTGCCGATATCGATTTTAAGACTGGAGCCCTACTAGACGTCAAGATCTCGCTGCAGGGGCTCGATATTTTTCCGAGCGAACTCTCCGTTCGACATGAGACAACCGGCCATGTGTTTTCGCAAACAATCTATGCAACGGGCCATTTAGATACGTCGTACTCTTTTGAACATCTCATGCCAGGCAAGTGGTGTATCGAAGTAACGGGGAGAGATCCGATCGTTGGGAAACGACGCCTCTTTCAGCGAGACATTGCGATAGAAGGCACTGAACCCGTTCATTTGGAATTTCGGAAATCAGAATAAAAGATTAGCGAGGTGTTCCAAAACGAGTATTGCAGTTCGTTAAAACATAGCCCCCACACCACCCACAACCTCTGCGACAGAAATCGAATCGAATCATGGAAGCGACACTTAGCCAGGAACAGCACTTGATTCCTCTCTCCCCTAAAAGATTAATCCCATATCGAGTCGTATTCTGGGTCGGGGCTGCGTTGGTCGTTAGCGGTCTCGCTCACCTAGCTATCTATGTGATCCTGGGAGCAAGTTGGCATGGCCCTTTATCGCTTCGCAAACCTATTCTATTCGGTATATCGGGTGGATTGACGACTTGGTCGATCGGTTGGCTGATGACACAACTGCGGCCGATGAAGTACGATCGATTCTTGATCAACACGGTTGCGGTTGCACTGCTCGTGGAAGTCGCGTTGATAACGATGCAGTACTGGCGGGGTGTGGCCTCGCACTTCAATCATAAGACAAACGTCGATGCAACGATCGAGTTCTCGATGCTGGCGTTGATCCTGATAGCCAGT
>CANHVO010000585.1 GCA_947463915.1 Planctomycetaceae bacterium | reverse complement strand
CTATTAGCACACCAAGCATGTTGCGAACTGGGGCCCGAGGCAAGTTCGCTGCGGTGTATTGTCGAAAGCCATTGATTTCACGCTATTTCGATACCGTCCGGCTCGCGGCGTTTCGCTAACTCGACGCCATTCGAGCTTGAGGAAGCCGGTACTCCAACAGGCTCCAGCCGGCTTAAGCCGGTACACCAACGGGCCGATGACAGCTTGAGGCGAATCGGGATGGGCACAATCCACCGATCGCCTCAAGCGTCCAAACCCTCCTGGGGTGTCTCTATCGCCGCAATACAATGCTGGCAAATTCGAAATGCTATCACTCCACGTTGGGCAATGATCGATTCGCAACGTGGCCTTCTGCTTCAGAGCCGTTTGTATCGTCTGCTACGATCCAACTCACCCGGAATTCCAAGCAAAAACGAAAATCTCATTTGATCGCCAAAGTTTGCCTGTTTTACTAAGGCCATGGCCTTCGACTTGCCGAAGCGATAGAGACACGAAGTTAACTTGAAACTCTAGCGACCAATCGTTAGAAGTTACGGTGTCGATCAAGATGTTCGATACAAATGATAGCAAAACTAGCTTACGCCAACGGGGGCAATGGACTGCCGTGCTGTTTCCAAAAAGAAATTCACTGAATCCAAGTTTCCACGTTTCCATCGCGCCATCGGTCGTTGTAGGGACTGGAATTTGCGTCGCATTTTATGGTGCGATCTTTGCAGGTCCGTTGGACTATGCGATGTTGCGTCGCTATTGCCTGTGCCACCCCGTGGCCATTGCAACGGCAGGTCTATTTTTCGTCGCCATCGTTGCGCTGACTTCGAAGTGGTATAATGCATCTTTGCAGCAGCGAAAAGTCCGGCAAGGGGGCTTAGCGCTCGAAGAGATTTCCGCATCGCAAGCCGAAACGCCCGACACAGATTCAGGCGAAAAGAAGGCTGTTTGGTTTGATACGCTTTGGCGAACGCAGAGCAACACGGTTAGCGATAGTTGGCTTGGCCAGCGCGTTACCGCAGTCCTACAACGGCAGCTCAAGCGAAAGAACACCAAACACCTTGATCAGGACATTGCCGAACTTGCCGAACGCGATGCCGACCAACAGCATGACAGTTATGGGCTCATTCGAATCGTAACGTGGGCGATGCCGATGCTTGGGTTCCTTGGAACCGTTTTGGGGATTTCGGATACGCTCGGTCAAATGGATGCCAAAGCGTTGTCGAGCGGTTCACAGGATGCGATGAACAGTTTGACCGCGGGCTTGTATGTCGCGTTCGACACGACCGCCATCGGCTTGGTGCTTACCATGGTTGCCATGTTCGTTCAATTTGCGGTGAATCGGAGGGAACTCGCGCTGCTCTCTGCGATCGATGGCAAAGTCTCCGAAACGTTGCAACTCTGTTTAACCGAACAGGAAAAGCAGAACGACACTCGCAACGTCGAATCGGCTCTTCAGCACGTTACGCAAGAGCTATTGAAATCGGTGCAGCAGATTGTTCAAACCCAGAGTGAACTCTGGCAGCAAACGATATCGGCCGCCCATGGCCACTGGCAAAACTTAACCTCAACCTCCGCAGAAACAATTCAGTCGTCCATGGCTGCTGCGATCGAGTCCGCTTTGGGGAAACACGACGCATCATTAAACCAACACACGGAACAATTAGCCCGCGTTCAAACCGAGGGTGCAGTGCTAATCGACTCTCGTTGGCAACAATGGCAAACCACTCTGTCCGAACAAACACGGGCTGTTTATCATCAACAGCGAGAAATGTCGGAGCAGACCGCTTTGCTCAACACGCTCATCGAAAAGCATGATGCGATTCGCGATATGGAGAAACCGCTGCAAGCCACATTAGAACGGTTGACCGATATCGATCGATTTCATAACGCGGCTGTTTGTTTAACCGAGGCCGTAGCTGTCCTTGGCACTCAAATGGAACGATATGGCTATCTCGGCCGCCAACCGGTGCGCCGTCGGTCCGCTGAGCCTGTTGCTGAAACTTCCGTTGGCGAGACGGTTGATTCGGAATTGCCCACCATATTGCCGCTAACGAGGCAAGCAGGATGAGTAGGAAGCGACGAGGAGAATCATCAGCTCCTGCATTGTTCCCATTCCTTGCGGTGTTGCTTTGTACCATCGGAGCGCTAGTTTTAATTCTGGTGCTCACCGTTGCGAATTCGCATGCATCGGCAAAACGGGAAGTAGAAAGCGAGATCATCGAGGTTGCGGAAACAACCAATGAGCTTGAAATTGTGGCTGAAGAGTTGGACGTGCAGCGAGATGAACTCAAGGCCAGAGTCGAGCGCCGCCGCCGTGACTTGGCCGATATTGAGGACCATATCTCGCGTCTAAGTCAAACCCTGGAGCAACTGATATCCAAGATCGAACGCATTCAGACTCAGTCCAGCCAAACCGAGGAAGAGCGTTCTGTAAAGACGGAACAAATCGCCAAATTGAAAACGGAAATCGATCAGAAGAAACGGGAATTGCTCGACGAAATTGAGAAACAAAAAAAGCGAAAGCCTGCCTTTGCGGTAATCCCTTATGTCGGCGCCAATGGAACGAATCGCCGCCCAGTCTACCTGGAGTGCACCAAGGAAGGAGTGATTGTTCAGCCCGAGGGACTGCTTATCTCACTGAGTGATTTAAGACCGCCTTTTGGACCAGGCAATCCACTCGACGCAGCCCTGCGAGTATTGCGTCTAGCTTACCAGCAGAAGGACGCGACCTTTGGAGTCACGTTGCCTCCTTATCCTTTGCTCATCGTTCGTCCTGACGGGATTCAAACATACGCATTAGCCAGAGAGGCGATGAGCGGCTGGGATGATCAATTCGGTTATGAGTTGGTCGAGAAAGAAATGGAACTGAAATTCCCGGCTAGCCCTGCAGGCCTGAAGGAACAGCTAACCAGCACCGTTGAACTCGCCAAGCGCCGCCAACAAGCACTTATCGCGGCCTTGCCACGTCGTGTTAACGGTCCCGAGGGAGAGGACTCATGGGATGGAATCGATGCATCCAGTCCAGCGTCAACCGGAGCAGGCAATGAAAACCAGCCTTCAGGCGGCTCAAACTTTGTCTCGAACGATAATTCTCAGCAGGAATGGAAACTCGTTCAGGGGATAGCTAACTCCCAAATTGCTGGCGCGATCCAGAGAAACGGAATGGCTTCGCAAGATTCGGGCCAAGCGGGTTCAGGCACAGGAGGATCAATTGGTACAGGACTTCCACCATCCACAGCTAACCCGAACTCATTTAGCTCGAGCGGCAACACACTGCCCGGCCAATTTACCGTTTCCAACAACTCAAATGGCGTTACGTCAGGCGCCAATATGGGTACGCAAAAGACCGCTGGAGCAGGTTCGAAATCAACGAACAGCGAATCAAACGAAACGGGAATGGCAAACGCCGATCAAAACGTCGCCGATAACAGCGGGAATAAAGCCGGGGGTGGCGGCGGTGATCCGAATGCTACTGATGCTGCCGCTGGCGGAAATG
>CANHVO010000584.1 GCA_947463915.1 Planctomycetaceae bacterium | reverse complement strand
TTGGAGGTGGCTTGCAAAGGGAAAGAAGTCGACTTTCGCTTGTTAACGCTTTACGGTCAGCTTCTTCTCGAACAGGGTGAAAAAAGGAAAGCGATTGAAGTAACAAAACAGGCGGTTGCTCTAAAACCAGATTTCGTTCTCAAGTTGGCCAGGCTCTATGCGGAAGTTGGCGATGAAGCTGGAAAAGTTGCCGCAGCCAATCAAGCAGAAGATTACTTTGCCGCAAAGATTAACTTTGCGACGGAAAAGGAAGCGGATCGTTTGGCGGTTGCGGAAGCTCGCGTTTTGACCAATAGATTGGACAAAGCTTGCGAGGTCCTTTTCGAGGGGCTTCGTCAAAAGCTCGGCGGCGAAGCCACGGTTAGGCAACTTTCCGAAATCCAAGGGATGATCTATCGTAAATCGATTCGGAAAATCGATGATGGTAAGTACGAAATGGAGCTAGGTCTATTGGAGGCAATGGCAGATACCGACCCGGAAAACCCGACTGTTTCAAGTGAGATCGCGAATTTGCTCACGTACAAGGTAAGGCCCACCAAGAAGCTTTTGGACGTTCTCAAAAAACAAATTGCGAGTGGTGTTACTAGTGTCTCATCCCTCCTGATGCTCGGAGAGGCATACTATAAAATTCCCAGGCTAAACGAAGCTGAAAGATTTTGGACGTTAGCTGTGGCGAAAGAACCAAATAATGCTGTTGCACTCAATAAATTAGCAACCTGTCTTGTCGAGCTTTCGTCAGACAACGCGTCGAGGGCCTTGGAAATGGTCGTTCATGCCAACGAGCTATCGCCCGACAATGCAGATGTTTTGGATACTTGGGGCTTGGTATTGATGAAAGCGAATCGACCGAAGGAAGCCGTCAACAAATTAGAGCGGGCGCTGCAATCGAATCAGGATCGAATTGAAACGAGGCGAAAATTGAAGACGGTTTACGAATCGCTGGGAATGAAGGAGATGGCGGAGTTGCAGGCAATAAGGCTCAGGCAACTTGAGAAGCCGACAGCAAAAAACGTGGACATGCAAGAACGCAATCCAAACGGTTAGGACGAGCAGCGGATTAAGTATTTTGTAGCGAAACTCGTCAAGAGTTTCGGTTGTTTATGCAATGCAGCCGAAAGTCTTGACGACTTTCGCTACAAAACTCTTCCAACTTCTCAAAGGCAACTCCTCAAAGGGACACTGCAACTCCTCAAAGGGACACAGGCAACTCCTCAAAGGGACACTGTAGTTTTACGCTCCTCAAAGCAACTCCTCAAAGGGACACTGTAGTTTTACGCTCCTCAAAGGGACACTGTAGTTTTTCGGGTGGTGTACTCGAACGGCCTCAGTCACTTACTTAAGATGCAGCAGGTTGCAGGTGCATCGGTAGTCTCTTCCCCAGAAGAGAGCCTTAATCTTCCTTCTGGGCGCAGCGGCTAACAGACTCGTGTTTGAGCGAGCCAAAAGAAATTTCGATTTTACGCACCGCAACGAACTACATGCGGCTCACGTAGAATCTGCGTCGCGACTTGAGCGTGCGAGCTTGCTCGACGCTGATGGGCTTTCCAGCCACGTTCTTGAATGTCCTGCCAAAATCCCTTGCCATTCTTGACCACTCTTCAGCGTCTATGCCGAGTCGTTCAAAGACCGGAGGGGCTTGAGCTGGAGTTTGTCCACGTCTGCTTGCAACTGTGTTGCGTGCTTGCCAATCGAGGATCGTTAAGTAATCCGCCTCGGACAGCGCAAGAAATCCTTTGTCACTGCAACGCTTCTTGCTGCGACTTGGGCGGGCAGCGAGTGGATCGTTGACTTCGTCGATGGAGACTGGGCAGAGGAAGGCGTCTGCTCGATGCGAGTTTCCATCCGTGTTGGAATCACTGCAGGAATCCACGGGGGCCTTGAGTGCATCAATGCGGCGTTGGACAGAGGTATAGTCGCTGGCCTCAAGGGTTTCTGCTAAATCAGCGCGGATGGGATTCAGGTCCACATAGGCGACACCAGCTAGTAGTGACTCTTCATCCAGAATTCGAACTGCTTTGAATCGACTCTGCCAGAAACGACCTAATCCTTCGCCATCTTCAGCATTTGCACGAGTAGCTATGAACTGGCAGAGCAACCGCATCCACCAGGATATGTCGCTTAAACGAGACCGGACGTTTGCTAACTTGACAGGATCGTTTCGAATCGAGTTGAGATCCCATTCGGTTGGCTCAACGGGAATCCAAGTTTTCTTACCATCTACTTCGACTTTGATCTTTCGCAGAGGGCACAGTGACCACCAACGACGTGCGACTTCGGTGTCATCCCAGGCTTTGACAACGTCTGGTCTTGAGCGAAGCACCAAGTGGAAGTGGTTTGATAGACACGAAAAAGCTAGCAAGTCGATCCCGAAATTGGCCGCAAGTTGCTTGATTTTGTCTTCGATCCAACGCTTGCGGTGGTCGAAGTTCTTTCCGGTGACTTGGTCGTGTCCCAGCAAAAAACAACGTCTGTTTGCGCGAGCCATAACATGGACCGCCGCGATTTCAGATGGATCAAAGATATCCGCCCTAGACAATCTTGCCACGATTCACTCCGTCGAAAAATCCGAAATAAGGAAGCGAATCAAGATAGGACATCCAAAATCACCTTTCAACTACCCTCCCGAAAAAGTGCTGTGTCCCCGTTTGTGTCCGTTGTGTCCCCGTTTGTGGTTTGTGCCACCCGTTTGTGGCGCCGTTTGTGGCGCCGTTTGTGGCGGGTGAAGTATTTTGTAGCGAACTCGTCAAGAGTTTCGGTTGTTTATGCAATGCAGCCGAAAGTCTTGACGACTTTCGCTACAAAACTCGTCAAAGGGAATCTTCTCAACTGAGTGCACCCCCTCACACCAGCCCCTCTCCCCGAAGCGGCCAAAGCAGGGCGAGGGGAGCGATCGCTTTCCTGCAGAGTTAGAACGGTATTCCTAGGTGGACGCCATCGAGTAGCATGTTGATTTCCTCGCCTTTCAGGTTTTTGAGTTCCTCACCTTTCAGGTCCTCTTCATCGATGAAGTCACGCAGATCGAATAACGCCAACGCCGAGTCGCTGCTGTGCCAATCCATCAGGGCGGCATCCAATGAGGCGAGATCGTCCTGGTTTTTTGTAGAGCCTCCATTCAGAAGGTCATTGTCGCAACCGACTTGCAGATTGTCCTTGCTGGACTTTTCGACCAGCATGTCATTGCTTTCGCCACTTCGGACGTGGTCGTTTCCGGAACCGCCGTAGACAAACTGCGTGAAGCCGGCAATCGCCACACTGGGCATCGCCACAAACTCGCCCTCGGCACTAGTCACTCGACTGTTCAGTCGAGACACCGCATCGACTCGCGACACGTTCTGAGAGACTACCGGCGGCATGAATGGCACCGAGATTGCCTCGCCTCCTGCGCTTTTCGTTTGGTTGTTTATGAAGTTGATGACAATCAACACGTCAAGCGGCGAGATAAAACCGTCACGGTTCGTATCGAAGTAGAAGAACGGAGTCTGGTCAATAGAGGTGGGAGTTGCCAACC
>CANHVO010000583.1 GCA_947463915.1 Planctomycetaceae bacterium | reverse complement strand
TAAAAAACGACCGTTAGGGCTGGACGTGGGGATCGTAAAGCGTATTATTACGCCGCGGGATGGAGCAGCCCGGTAGCTCGCGAGGCTCATAACCTCGAGGTCGTCAGTTCAAATCTGGCTCCCGCAACTTGAATGGGTAGTTACGAACAGTTTTCTACCCACGTGTAAACGAAAAGGCTGGTGTTGTAATGACCCCAGCCTTTTTTCGTTTTCCCACCCTGTTCTTTGGTAGATAGAATGGGCTTTTCGTTATCCGGCGCTTTCCGCTCGTCTCTCGCCCGGCCTCTCTCCCCCATAACCTGACGGTCGCTCGCCAAAGCCATTTCGAAGCCCAAAAAGGCCATTTTGGCCAAAAGTCTCTCGACTCTCTGATGGCAAAAAACCTGGGTTATGATCAAGGTCTCTAATCGATCATAACCCTACGGTTTTTCGTGCAGCTTGTTTCTGGGTTATGAGCTTAGAGACTTTTTGACGAAAACGACCAGCGGAAAGTCGATCAGCCACAAAGACAAAACGTTGGCTGATTCCATCCGGACTTATTGGAGGCCAATCGTCCTAGCCACGACAAAGCGATTCAAAGCCTCTGTCGCCAACCAACAAGACATCCATATGGCGAGGATTGGCCTGGACGTAACGCGCGAGCTTGGCAAGAGTATCCAGCCAACTGCTCCACCCCAATAGCTCGCTGCTAGCTATCAATTGCTCGCAGCCCTAGTAAAGACCGTTTTGGCTTCCTTGATGGTTTCCAAAACTACGATGTCCTTGATCGTGGTCGATTCGACCTTGAGCGGATTCTTATCGAGGATCACCAAGTCGGCAAGCTTGCCCGCTTCCAGGGTTCCCTTGGAGGCTTCCTCTTTCAACTGGTACGCTGCCATCGCTGTAACGGCTCGGAGCGCGTGGTAGGGAGGAATGGTTTCCTCCGGTCCAACCACTTGGCCGCTTGCCGAAATCCGATTCACACCGGCATCGACCAACGCCAAAATGGAGGGGACTGGCGTTACAGGCGCGTCGTGTGAAAAGGTGAATGGCAGACCATTTCTCAAGAAAGTTCGAGATGCCAACGCTATGGCAGCTCGTTCCTGCCCCCAGAGTCTGACCACGGCATCTCCAGCTGTCGGGATTCCGGCCGTGAGGAAACTCGGAACAGCGCCGTAGGTTTTGATTTTTTCGATCTGGTCCACTCGCACCAAGGCGGCGTGGACAAAGACCGGTCGATGATCCCGCATGCCATGCTTCTTGACAGCCTTGGCGATCGCTGAAAGAGCTTGATCCGCGGCCGCATCCCCATTCATGTGCATATGGATCTGTAAGTCGCTCGCCCAATACTTGTCAAACACGGCATCAAGAACTTCATCAGGTATCTGACGGTACCCAGAGAATGCACCGGTCTTGCCTGGCGGATTCTGAGTGTAAGGCTGGGTGAACCAAGCGGTATCGAGACTCCCATCCAACCAGAACTTGACACCTCCCATTCGAACACGATTCACATAACGCCGATCAAGATCCGGGCGAGCGGTCCTCAACTTCTCGACGATACCATCTGAGTTAGGGTTGTAATGGGATGCGACGGAGTAGGCTGCTGCAAGCGTATCATCCAATGACGAGTCTTTCGCGGCGATGTAGAGGTCGATGGGCAAGAGTTTTTTATCGATCGCATTGAGAACGATTCCGATGTCATCGTTACCGAGCCCCAATCCGGCCTCCATCGCCGTGGTCTGACCATAGCTCGCCCAAACCTCTGCGGCTCCGGTGATTGCCCGCGCTGCCAATTCTCCCGTGAGCGCGGGCCGCTTGCTCCGAACCGCATTCAGAGCCGTTTCCTCCATCGGGCCCAACAGCGATTTTCCATCGGTTTTGCGGTCGAATGATCCACCGGTCGGGTCTGGAGTATCTGCGGTGATCCCAGCCGCTTGGAATGCTTGGCCATTCGCAGCCCCCAAATGACCCGACGAATCGACGATCATCACCGGACGATCGGCCGATATTTGATCGAGCTCTTCGCTCGTCGGAGCGCGGCTTTCCTTCAGCGTTCTTGCTTGATACCCAAATCCGACGATCCATGCACCCTCGGGGGTACGTTCTGCCTGTTTCTTCATCCTCGAAACAAGTTCCGCGATGTCGGCACAGTCAAATAAATTAGCATCGACCAGGTTCTTTCCGAAATAGACAAAGTGTCCATGCGTATCGATGAAACCTGGCAAAAGTGTCTTGCCTTTCAGGTCGATTCGTTTGCTGTTGGCACCAGCGAGTCTTGCCGACTCGGCAAGCGTTCCAGCGAACAGAATCTTCCCATCTTTCACCACCAAACTCTCAACGTACTCCGGCGTCGTGCCTCGCATGGTGAGGATATCCCCCCCCAAGTAAATGCGTGGTTCCAACGCGGGATTGGCCGGCTGCTGAGCCAAACAAGTTGCCTCAGAAAAAGCCCATGACAAAACGAATGCCGTGGAGAGAAATAGCTTGCCCTTAAACATCAATAAGCCCTAAAGACGGAGGAGTGACGCGGGTGAAAAGTGCATAAGCAAATCGCAGATAGTCTAATTATCAAGCGAAACCTTGACAACGAGCATGGATGATCACGTCGGTTTTTTGGGAACTAGTAGAACTCCTCTTGACTCGATATTTTCCCTATTTCTATAAGTCAATCATTGCGCTAGCTCCAGTTGGCGGCGGGCGGTTTATGGACGAAGTCCACGGAGAATGGCGGCATGCGATACCTGATCTGCACTGGATTTCTCATCTTTGTCGGAACTACTTCCCTCACCGGCTCTGCGCAATCACCTCTCGCAGTGGAAGATACCACTTTGGGGGCACACACTGACAACACAGTTGCAGAAGCCGATCCGTATTCCATTTTCAGTCAATCGAGTGAGTCTTCGGTGGATCGGGAAATGGATGCTGTCAGTGGCAAGCCTGTCGCGTTGACTGAGTCGTGGGTCCCACCCCCATCCAATGGTAAAATGGAACTTCTATTCGGTGCTGGGACACTCAAGGCCAGCGGGACGTTGTCCATTCTAACGGTCAACGGAACTCAACGATCCTTTGTGCCATGGAGCCCCCTCTTTCTCCTTCCTCCGTCTCCATTTGGACTGGATACCTCGACGTTCGAGACGCATGCTCGGCAATCGAATTTTCAACTGCTCTATGATGGACCGCAGATCGAAGGTTGGAAGACGGGCGCGCTAACGAAGCTCTACATGTCAAACTCAAGCCTCACTTCGGACACCTACGGCGTTTTACCGATTGTTGCATTCGGCGAAATGAAGAATGACGATTGGCGTTTCGCGATCGGTCTGCAACCCGACTTGTTCGCCCCTCGCGATCCGGGTGTAATTCCGATGACGTTGATGGGAGGAGCCGGAAATGCCGGTACGTTTCGAGGCCAAATTCGCCTTGAACGCTTCTGGACGCCTAGCGAAGAGTCCCAAGCGACTTTGCAGGCTGCGCTTAGCGATCCGATATCCACAGTGTTGCTCGATGCGACGCGCCGTACAACCGAAGCGAATGGTCTGCCCAATTTAGAAATCCGAGGCGT
>CANHVO010000582.1 GCA_947463915.1 Planctomycetaceae bacterium | reverse complement strand
TTGTGGAACGTCAGAACTCCTAGTCGCAGAGGTATTGGCATGTTCGGAAAACTTGTCTATCAGGAGTTCACTTGCGTCAATCAGAAGTTGTACCGCGATGGATGACCGATGGCCTTTCTTACTGATCCACCCTATCCAGCCGAACGTAAGGTTAGGCAGTTAATCTATCAGTTTAAGGACTACGAGGACTCGGGATAAGTCCAAATATCTGTGAGGAAGGGGCGCCAATTTGAGAACTTCAGGTTCGCAAACTTCGAACATCCGCATGGCTACCATTCACTGGTAACCCGACGTGTGAACGAGGCATCTACAGTACACGCCCTGTCGCCCATTCACTGGTAACCCGACGTGTGAACGAGGCATCTACAGTACACGCACTGTCGCCCATTCACTGGTAACCCGACGTGTGAACGAGGCATCTACAGTCCGCACAGCCAGCAATCAGGAACTTCCCTTCGGAAATCGCTAATTTTCTATCCGCTTTCTCCAGGATTTGCGTTCTGAGAGACATAGGAAGTTTTTCGTGTTGATAGAAGCCCCCAGAAACCAATGTTTCGACGTCTTCATTTTTTAAAAGAAGTGCTCTCGTGAAATCTTTGTTCTTTAAATGTTTCGCTCGGCAGACTGGTGGACTTGCATTGGCATGCCGTTACGATCTCGGGCCGACGCGTTCCGGGGCTAGCAGCAAGACTTCCTCGACTCCTTTGGCCTTTAGCGTTTCTTGCCAATCACCGAGTTTCATCCCCTTCGTGATTTCACCGCTCGTTGAATCCAACCAAAAGTAACCGGGCGTGTCTTCAGGCTTGTCGATGCGATCTCGCTGAGTAATCAGTCCATAGATCAGATTTCCAGAGCAACCGATTTTGTCAACGCGAGCACCAGCAACTCCGCCGTTGTCCTTATCCACCAAAAGTACTTCACTAGAACTTGCGAAGAACATCTTGTAACCGTTGGGCAGCATCTTCAGTGTAGAACTTGGTTTGACGTACTCACCGATTCGAGCTACCGACTGGCCCGAGATCAGCAATGTGTCATTTTGCTGAAAATTAATGATCTGGAGCCCACCATTATTCGCGATGATCATGTGAAACTCGGATCCCTTCACTTTTAGATCAGCTCCCAAGGCAGCACCCGGCACCGTAAGTGCCTTGGGTGTCCATGTAAGTTTCCGAGAGGCAGTATCCCAGGAACCTTTATAAAACTGCTTTTCAGAATCCCCCTTTGGCTCCCCTATGCTTGACGAAACACAAAACAACAACCACTCAATGCCATCCGGATTGAGAGCGGGGACTAGTGTCAAGTTCCATGCTTGTTCCGGTTGTTTGACAGGCCACTGAATAGTGATTTGCCACATCGGTTGGCTTCCGAGCGATAGCGTATCGCTGTTGAATCCGCCCTGAACCTGCATGACAGCTTCGAACTCAGTCTCTTCGCCACTTTGCGCCCTTTTGCCCGCAAAACCCCAGCTTCCAACGGTCTTGTTTAATGCATCGATTGCTTGTAATGGTTCTGTTGGATAGCTATCTGGAACGTCTTCTCCCGTTAGTGCTTTCCATGTCAGCGGTGCTTCAGCAGAAGAGGCTTTGGCTGGCTCCTGTTGAACAACTGGCGCTGCTGTGGGTGCTGGTTGCTGAACAAAAAGCCCAATCGCACCACTGAACCAAAAAACAAGTAGCGAACAAACCGTCATGGCACTAACTCCGAGGATGATTGGAAACGGAAAACTAGATTTGGATCGAGAAAGCTCACGAACAGCTTCCGGAAGCTTGATAACAGTCGGCTGCTGCACGTGACTGAGGCAGGATTCAAGCAAGGCATGAACATTCTTTGCCGAAGTGAAGCGGTCTGCTTTGTCCTTCGCCATGAGTTTAGCCACAATGTCACATAACCATTGAGGAATCTCAGGGTTCAGTTGCCGTATTGGCACCGGCTCCTCATCGATGATCTTCCTCATCACACCGTGAGAAGATTCCGCCCGAAACGGAATGCAACCGGTACAAAGCGTATAGAGAACACTTCCCAAGCTGAAGAGATCGCTTGCTTGCTCGACGGACTCACCTCGAGCCTGTTCGGGCGACATGTACTGCGGAGTTCCCGCAATGGTCCCGTGCTGGGTGACCGAGGCGTCGTCAACACTGCGAGCCAGACCGAAATCGGTCAAGGTGACTCGCTCGACCCCTTCGCCCAGCATAATGTTCTCTGGTTTGATGTCGCGATGCACGAGCCCCTGGTCATGGGCAGCCGCCAAGCCTGCGGCAATCTGTGATCCGATTCGAAGAATTTCGCCAATGCTCAATGCGCCCTCGCGATCGATCCGCTTTTGCAGCGAACCGCCACGGATATAGGCCATCACGAGGTAAGGTATTGCCCCGCCGCTGGAAACGGAATAGATCGGAATCACATTGGGATGCAAAACGGCAGCCGCGGCCTTTGCCTCCCTCGCAAACCGTTTCCGGGCCATGGAGTGACTGGCGATGTGGGGAGCCATGACCTTCAGCGCAACGATCCGATCCAGCGCCGGGTCGATGGCTTTCAGTACGACCCCCATAGCCCCCGCACCGACGACACCTGTGATCTCATATCCATCCAGTCGGCCGAGCCGATGTGGGTCTTCCGAAGGGGTGAGCAATTCTAAAACGTTCTGGATTGATATCGGAATGCTGACACGAAATAATTCGATTGCTCCAGCGGAGTACTCCATGGAACTGGCCAAGTCGAATTCCGATTCCTGAAGTAAGTGGGCTGCTTGGTTCCAACTTTCGTAATCCGCAGCCTGCTGTTCCATGTAGTCTCTGCACTCACCACAGCTATCCAGATGAGAGACAAGCTCCGCATCGGCCATCTGAATTTGGTCCGACTTCAGGAAATCGTCGATGCGCTGGCGATCGCAGCGGTTGGCTTTCATATTCATTGGCCATTCTCTTGTAAGTGCGTAATCTGCTCGCGTAATCTTCGCATGACGCGACTTCGAGCTGCGTAGACCGCCCCTGGGGATTTCCTCAGCAAAGTTGCTACTTCCTCGCAGGATTGTCCGCGAACCACCGTGAGCTCGAACGATCGCCACGTATCTGCATCCACATCCTTTTTCACCACGGCAGCGGCATGAAGATACTGCTCTCGCATTGTTTCGGTCGCCAACTCCTGCTCAATATGCTTTTCATTCTCAGGTTGGCCTGCAAGCAGATTGAGCAATTCCGAACCACCGGCGGCAGTGTCTTTTGGTCGTCGAGACAAATCGCTGAAAATCGCGTTTCGAGCGATCCGCCGCAACCAGTAACGGAACTTGGTGTCAGGGGCCGTCTTCTCCCACCGCTCAGTGGAACTCGCTACGCGCATGAAGACACTCTGCACCAAGTCCTGAGCATCTGCATCCTGCATTCCCCGGCGACGCGCCATGCGATAAATGGCAGGGCGATAGATGAGCACAAATTGATCCCACGCCTCCCGATTCTCTGGGGATTGAACTTGCGCGATCAAGCTGAAACGGGTCTGTGGGAATTCGGTCATCACTGTCTCCTAGGAGAAAAAACTCAGGCTACTGCCGCAA
>CANHVO010000581.1 GCA_947463915.1 Planctomycetaceae bacterium | reverse complement strand
GCCGCAAAAGAACACAGAGAACGCGAAGTGACAGCCACCCCTTAAAATCCGCTGTCTTTCTTTCGCGAACTTTGTGCTCTCTTGCGGCTAACGCGAAACTACTGTGTTGGGATTTTATTGCGTTTTTGACGCGCAAATTAGTTTATTGATTGGTAGATTCACTAGCTTGCGCGTCGTGCTAGGTATATCTGCAACGTCTTAATCAGGTTGCGAAGGGCCTGAGGTTGCGTCCACCGCAACCACGCGGCCGTTCTGCCATTGCAGCTCGATGATTTTATCGGCGTATTGCTCAAACAAATGACGCTCGTGATGGCTGATCATCAACACTTGAAAGCCCAAGGCGCGGCTGGCATCATGAATAATCTTCACTAGCTTCGGTACCAAGTCAGCGCGAAGCCAACAGTCTTGTTCATCTAGGATCAAAAAGCGACGATGCGTTGCCTCGTCCAATGTTGTGAGCGCGAAGAGTCGAAGGCAGACACTGACAATATTTGCGACCGAACCGCCTTGGCCATTGATCAGGTCCTCTGGCTTTCCATTGCGTTCGATCCAGAATTCCACGCTGGCGCTATTTCGGGAAAAACCCGCTTCGGCGTGAAACGTGATCGGTTGCTCCAAGATCTCTTGCAGGGCAATCGTAATCTTCTCTTGTACGGTCCCAAGTAAACTCGAGAACAAATCTTGATTCAGTTTTTCCAACGCGAGCGAGACTTTCTCGGCGGTTTGAAGATACTTGGTCAGCTTTTCGAGCTCTTTTGCATTTGATTCGAATTCGCGGATCGCTTCGAGCCGGGCGAACGACAGTTGGTCCAGTTTGCGTCGAATGCTTTGCGGGTCAACTTGGATGGGGGACCTTTCCGTTGGGGCGATGAGAGTTTCGTGCATCTTGAAGAACACCATCCGATGTGAGCAAATCGAGTGAACCTGGCTTGGTATCTTATTATCTCTATTGGCTGTTCCAAGGGAATGGTAGATTCGGAGCAGCTCGGGCGAGCCCAGAGTAAAACGGCTGTCCTCAGCCGTTTCAGAAGTACAAAGTAGCAGGTTTCGTGAGAAACCTGATTTATGCAATGGATCTTGAACGCAGGTTTCTCACGAAACCTACTACGTAGCAAAAAAGCAGACCTTAATGGCCAGTGTCACCCAAAATTTGTTTGAAAAAGGGCTCGTCAAACCTCCCCGTTTTGTACCTGCCAACATGATCTATGAGACCATCATGGGCTCTCAAGCTTATGGAGTTTCAAGCGATTCTTCGGACCGGGATATCTACGGCGTTTGCATCCCTCCGAAAGCCGATATCTTTCCCCATTTGGATGGGAAAATATTGGGCTTTGGCAAACCGCATCAACCCTTCGAAAACTTCCAGCAATCGCACGTCCGCGATGGACATGCGAACGATGCGAATGCGATGGAATACGATTTGTCGATCTATGGCATTGTCCGCTACTTTTCGTTGTGCATGGAGGGCAATCCGAACATGCTCGATTCGTTGTTTACGGCCCAGGATTGCGTGCTCCACGTCACTACCGTCGGTACGATGATCCGGGAAAGTCGCAAGCATTTCTTGCACAAAGGCTGTTGGCCCAAGTTCAAGGGGTACGCTTACGCGACCATGCACAAAATGAGAACCAAGAACCCAATCGGCAAGCGGCGTGAGCTAATCGATGCGTTTGGGTTTGACGTCAAATATGCGTACCATATTGTGCGACTGCTCAATGAGTGCGAGCAGATTCTCATGCATCGCGACATCGACTTGCGACTCCATCGCGAGCAGCTCAAAGCGATTCGACGCGGCGAAATGTCTGAGCCGGAAATTTTTGCATGGGCCAGCGACAAAGAGCGCCACTTGGAAACGCTCTACCATCAAAGCACGCTGCCCAATGGGCCCGACGAAGGTTTCTTGCGGGAACTACTGCTCCGTTGCCTGGAGGAACACTTCGGAAACCTAGAAAATTGCATCGTTTCCCCCGATGCCGCAACGAATGCGATTCATGCGATACAATCCATCCTGGATCTTTTTCACAAATCAGCCTCACAGAAACAATAAAGTCATGTTCAAGCTTTGGGTTATAGCGCATCGCGAGTACGTCGCCATGGTGGGCACCAAAGCGTTTTTGTTCACGTTGGTCATGATGCCGATCTTGATGTTCGGCAGCCTGTTGGTAATGCCACTTCTCAATCGGGTGACTGGAGGCAAGACGCAAAAAATTGTGGTAGCCGATGGAACGGGACAGCTCTTTGAGAGAATCGAAAAGGCCGCCAAGGCACGCAATGAATTAGTTCAATCCAAGCCGGACAAATCCAACGACTCAACGAGTAGCAAATCGGAAGAGGCGAGGGCCTTTATGGAGCAGCCCTCTGACATTTGGGAGTTGGTCGCGGCCCCCAACGAGTTGTCTTACGAAGAGCGGTTAAAATACAGTGACCAAATTCGAAACAGCGAAATCTATGCGCTGGTTGAAATCCCCCGTTCTTTTTTGAATCCGACAGCGATGCCTCCGACGGACGGGACCGCCGGTAGCGAAACCGTTGAACCGACGGCAGTCGCTCGGTTTTATAGCCAAGACGCGTTGATGAGCGGCGCTCGAGGTTGGCTCGGCGCAATTTTGAGCCAAAGACTTCGCGATACAAGAATGGAACAATTTGGTCTAGATAAGATCGATCCCAAGGTCTTTGCTTTGGTCGATGCAAAAGTTGAATTAACACCGAGCGTACCCATCAAAGCATCAGACTCTGGCAAATCGGACGATCATTCCGTGATGGATTCGCTCGTCAGCATGTTTCTGCCGTTTGGGGTCATGATGCTCATGTTCATGGTGATCCTGATGGCTGCACAGCCGATACTCGAAAGCGCGATGGAAGAAAAAAGCCTTCGTATCTCGGAGGTACTGCTTGGGTCTGTTACACCATCGCAGCTTATGGGTGGCAAACTGCTAGGAAACGTCGCAGGCTCGCTGGTCATCTTCGTTCTCTACGGAGCGGGCGGTTTGTTCTTCTTGAACTACCAAGGTCTTTCTGACAAACTTCCGCTGAGCTTGTTGCCGTGGTTCCTGCTGTTTCAACTGCTTGGCGTTTTGTTCTTCAGTTCTATCTTCTTGACCATTGGTGCATCCGTCAACGAGTTGAAGGAAGCGCAGACTTTGCTGCTGCCCGTCTGGTTAGTACTGATGGCACCCATGATGGTCTGGTTCATTGCGGTACGTGATCCGAACGGACTGGTCTCAACGACTTTGAGTTTCTTTCCACCTTCCTGTCCGATGATGATGGTTTTGCGTCTTGCGTCCGGCACCACGGTCCCATTGTGGCAACCGCCATTGGCTGCGGTAGTCATGATCGTGTCGACGTATGGCATTGTGGTCTTGGCGGGTAGAATCTATCGCGCGGGATTGCTACGGAACGAAGGAGTTCGATCCATACGACAACTTTTGAATCGGACCTTTGCAAAGAACGCTTGATTTAGTCGTTTAACGGTCAGCCGTAGGCGTACCGGGTTCTTGGAAGTACGCCTACGGCTGACTGTTAAACGAAGTCCTTTCACGCCGCGAAAAGGGGAACACAGCATGCAAAAACACTTCT
>CANHVO010000580.1 GCA_947463915.1 Planctomycetaceae bacterium | reverse complement strand
CTTTAGGGTTGTAATGGTTTTCGCAACATCAACCCAATTCGCATCGCCATGAAATCTAGCAATGTCACGAACTCCACTTGTGTGAATTCCGAGTCCGGCCGCAGTCGATGCTAATCCAGAAATTGCTTGAAAAATACCCAATAATCCAATACCGCTTGGGCCGAGGAGAGATGCAAGTAGTTTCGTGCGAACTAAACCGATCACCATGTTGATTAATTGGGCGCCGCCAATAATCGAGGTTGATTTCAGAATTTGCCCATAACTCGCATCTGTTGTCGTCGGCGGTGGACTGTCAACTGTCGATGGAGTTTTTTCATCTAATACATGTTTGCCACTCATTCGATTACGAAAGTTGAATGACTTCAGTCAGGGTCTGAATCACTTTAGCAACTTCGAGTTCATTCATTTGGGGGCCTACTGGAAGACTGAGCACTGTTGCCGCCAACTCGGTTGCCAATGGTAGATTATGATTGCGAAATTGAGGATAGGCTTGTGATTGATGAATGGGGACGGGATAATGAATCAAGGTGCCAATTCCAGCGGCGGTAAGTTGACGTTGCAAGTTGTCGCGGGATTCGTGCCGGACAACAAACAAATGCCAGACGGGCTCTGCCCAGGCAGGAACGAATGGCAATTTCAGTTGAGCGTTTCCAATGACTAAATTCGAAAATGCCGCTAAATAAGTCTTAGCGATTTGTCTTCGTCGATCGTTCCATAAGTCCAAATACTTTATTTTTACTCTTAGGAATGAAGCTTGTAGCGTGTCGAGGCGTGAATTATACCCGCATTCTTCATTATGATATCGTATTTTTGAACCATAGTTTCTCAGTAGGCGAATGCGGTCGGCAATAGATGAATCATTCGTAGTAATGGCACCTGCTTCACCATAAGCTCCAAGATTCTTGCTTGGATAAAAACTGTGGCATTCAATATCCGCGAGACCGCCGACGGACTTCCCTTTGTACCTCGCCCCTTGAGCTTGGGCATTGTCCACTACAACCTTCGCGCCTACATCGGCGGCAATCTCCATAATCGGATCGTAGTCGACAGGTTGCCCATACAAATTAACGGGTAAAATGGCTTTAGTACGTTTGGTAACAGCAGCAGCGATAGCATCGGGACAAATGTTGTACGTAGATGGATTTGGCTCAACCGGCACAATTTTTGCGCCAACTTGCGTAACTGCTAGCCAAGTAGCGATGTAGGTATTTGACGGAACAATTACTTCATCACCGGGACCTATGTCGAGTGAACGAAGCGCCAAATGAAGCGCATCCAATCCGTTGCCCACGCCAACACAGAATTTCGCTTCGCAGTAGGTCGCATAAGCAGATTCGAATAAATCTACTTCCGGCCCCAGGACATAAACCCCTGAGTCCATAAAGCGATGATAGGCCTCGTCCAACTCTAGGCGAATTTCATCAGTTTGTTGCTGCAGGTTCAGAAATGGAATCATGGGTTGCGATACCTTACATACGCATCGTAGTCACGAATGTAGTCGGATTCGTCATAATCATGTGACGCAAAAACGGCGAGGACTGTTTCGGTCGAATACTGATACTGGGAGGCCCACACTCCTGCGGGAATCGCTAAAGCTGTTGAACTGTCGTTCAACACATATTCCTCTCTACAAAAAGCGTTATCCAAAACCACAGTTACCGATCCGTTTAAGGCAACAAGAACTTGGTCGCACTTTTTGTGTGCGTGTTCTCCTCGGACTCGAACGCTTGGAACGTTGTAAACGAAAAAAACTCGCTTTGGTGTAAAATGCAAGTGTTGATTCCACTGCGCAACAACCAATTCTCCTCGTAAGTCCATCGCCTTTGTCAAGCTGATCCAGCGTACGCCGGGAATCTGAGATACTTGACGATTAGAAGTTGCATTCGCCCAAACTGCCGTTACTGCTGCAGTATCTACATAACGAACAACCCTGGCTGGATTTCCAGTAACCACCGCGCCCGCAGGTACGTTGCTGGTCACAACCGCGCCAGCGCCAACCATCGCTCCAACGCCAATTGTCACTCCAGGAAGAATGGTTGCGTTGGCACCAATCGAAGCATTCTGCTTTACTATCGTTCTTGGATGTGTAGAAAGGTGCTTTTGGCTACGAGGAAAGGGATCGTTTGTGAAAGTGACGTTTGGACCAATAAAGACATCGTCTTCAAGCGTGATTCCATCCCAAAGCTGTACACCGCATTTAACAGTTACGCGGTCTCCAACCACTACATCATTTTCAACGAAACAGTGCGAGCATATATTACAATCTGCTCCAACAGTTGCTTTCGGCAATACTACGCAAAATTGCCAGATTCGCGTACGTTCTCCAATGTTTTTGGACTGAACATCGGAAAGAGGATGAATCGAATGAGGCATGTTTGGCTAACTTATAGTATTCGAAGAGACTAAAGACTCCAAATAAATCCGATAGGGAGTTCTACCCATTTGATCGGCCAATTGCTTTAGTTTGACCGCATCGAGCCATCCTTGTCCGAATGCGATTTCCTCTAAGCAAGCGACCTTAAATCCTTGATGATGTTCAATCGTACGAACAAACATGGATGCTTCGAGCAGACTATCGTAAGTACCTGTATCCAGCCAAGTATGACCACGACCAAGCACCTCGACGTGCAACTGTTTTGACTCCAAATAACACCGGTTCACACACGTGATTTCGAGTTCGCCACGCGCAGATGGCTTGATCGACTTCGCGATTTCAATGACTTGATTGTCGTAGAAATACAATCCAGTAACGGCAAAGTTTGATCGCGGTTTTAGCGGTTTTTCTTCAATTGAAACAGCGTGTCCGGATGCATCAAACTCCACAACCCCATATCTCTCCGGGTCACGAACTTCGTAACCGAAAACCGACGCTCCTTCGCTGCGAGCCGCAGCCGACTTTAGCTTTGGCGAAAATCCTTGGCCGTAGAAGATGTTATCCCCCAACACCAAGGTCACCGAGTCGGAACCGATGAATTCCTCCCCAATGATGAAGGCCTGAGCTAGTCCTTCTGGACGAGGTTGCTCGGCATAGGTAAGTCGAATTCCAAAGTTAGTGCCGTCACCCAAAAGCTTACGATAGGAAGGAAGGTCGTCAGGCGTAGAAATAACCAAAACATCTCGAATGCCGGATAGCATAAGCACCGACAAGGGATAGTAGATCATCGGTTTGTCATAGATAGGCAAAAGTTGCTTACTTATCGCTCGAGTGACTGGATGCAATCTCGTTCCAGTCCCTCCCGCTAGTACAATCCCTTTTCTCATGTCGATACCGTTTCGTTGTCGAGATCTGCAAGCCCTTGTCTGGTCAATCGATATTCACCGCTGAGTATTTGTTCCCACCATGGTTGGTTTTCCAAATACCACTTTACCGTCTTCTCAAAACCGGATGTTTTCTCCTGTTTTGGAAGCCAGTTTAGCTCTTTCTTGATTTTTGATGCATCTATCGCATATCGGAGGTCGTGGCCGGGACGATCTGCAACGAAGGTGATTTGGCTCGTGTACGACAGGCCGTCTGAACGGGGACGCATTTCATCCATCAATTGGCAAAGTGCATTTACCAGGTCAATGTTGCGAAGTTCGTTG
>CANHVO010000579.1 GCA_947463915.1 Planctomycetaceae bacterium | reverse complement strand
GGACAACAAAGGGACACAGCATTTTTTCGGGTGGGTAGTTGAAAATCGGTTTTAGATTTTTTATTTTGAATGACTATTACTTTCTTCGGCTTTTTCGACGGAGTGAATCATGGCAAGATTGTCTAGAGCGGAAATCTTCGATCCATCAGAAATAGCAGCGGTCCATGTCATGGCTCGTACAAATAGACGCTGCTTCTTGATGGGAGATGACCAATTCACTGGAAAGAACTTCAACCACCGCAAACGTTGGATCGAAGACAAACTCAGGCAACTCGCGGCCAACTTCGGAGTCGACTTGCTAGCTTTCTCGTGTTTGTCAAACCACTTCCACCTTGTGCTTCGTTCAAGACCAGACGTCGTTAAATCCTGGGATGACACCGAAGTCGCTCGTCGTTGGTGGTCGTTGTGCCCTCAGAGAAAGATCAAATGCGAATTAGAAGGAAAGAAGAGTTGGATTCCCGTTGAGCCAACCGATTGGGACCTGAATTCGATTCGAAACGATCCTGTCAAACTGGCAAACGTTCGCTCCCGGCTCAGCGACATATCCTGGTGGATGAGACTGCTTTGCCAATACATTGCTCTTCGTGCGAATGGTGAAGAGGGAGAAGGACTTGGGAGATTCTGGCAAAGTCGATTCAAAGCGGTTCGAATTCTGGACGAAGAGTCACTGCTAGCTGGCGTCGCTTATGTTGACATCAATCCTATCCGAGCTTCTTTAGCCGAAACACTTGAGGCAAGCGACTACACCTCCGTCCAACGCCGCATCGAAGGCCTCAAGACTGCCGTGGATTCCAGCAGCGAGACCGCAGCGGACGACAACTCGCATCGAGCAGATGCCTTCCTCTGTCCAGTCTCTATCGACGAAGTCAACGACCCATTGGCTGCCCATCCGAGTCGCAGCAAGAAGCGTTGCAGTGACAAAGGATTTCTTGCGTTGTCGGAGGCGGAATACTTAACGATCCTCGACTGGCTAGCACGCAACACAGTCGCAGGCAAACGTGGGCAAACTCCAGCGCAAGCCCCTCCGGTGTTTGAACGGTTGGGCTTAGATGTTGAAGAGTGGTCAAGAATGGCCAAGGGTTTTGGCCGGACATTCAAGAACGTGGCAGGAAAGCCTATCAGCATCGAGCAAGCTCGCAGTCTCAAGACGCGACGCAGATTCTACGTCAGCCGCAATTAGCCTGTTACGGTTCTTAAAATCGAATCTTCTTCTGGCTTACGAAAACACGAGGCTGTTAGCCGCTGCGCCAATACAAAAGTTTGTAGCGCTTTTCGGGGAAGACCCTCCCGATTTGCCTGCAACTGGGCGCCGTTCAGTTTATATGGCTGCGACAATTGGTAGACATCCCCCGACAAAGTGCAGTGTCCCTTTGGTGTCTTTCTTTGGTGGTTTGGTGGTGAAGTGCAGTGTCCCTTTGGTGGTTGGGACGGTACGGTGAGGGGCAAGGTGTAGATTGAGACTTGGGATTCTGTTTGAGGGATTAGATGAATGTGGTTGTGATGCAGAACTTTTCCTTGAGGAGTACACGATGAAGATGAGTCTTTTTTTTGGCAAGTTGATTGTCGCTGCAAGTGTATTGTTCGGTGGATTCATAGCGACTCAGACCGGAGCAAACATCAAACAAGGAGGTTGCTCGCATCCAAGTGACAGCAATACAGATGCTGTAACGGACAGCTCCGAAACAGCCGAGGAATCTGACTCTCTCGATCTAGAAACGAAGCAGCAAGCTGAAGCCGACTCACGACTGGCGCTTGAATGCTATGCCTATTCCGATTTTTCGGAAGCAATTCGCTTCGCAAATAGAGCGATTCAGGCAGATCGCAATTGTTTCCCTGCAAGGCACATCCGTTCGCTCATCTATCTGTTGCAGGAGCAAGACTACGAAAACGCGCTGTTGCAGATGCAAGCTGTTGGGAGTGATTTGCGAGTCCGAGTTGCTAGTGAGGTTCAAGTGCGGTCCGAGGCCAATGTCGTCGGTACAGCTGAACCGGGGGACGTGTTAAGAGTCAACAATGTAGTTAACCATGGCAACGAAACCTGGGTACAGGTCGTGGGTTTGCAAAAGAGAAACGCTGACTCCGCCAGAAAGGCTTCGTACACGCCAGTTTCCGGATTCGTACAGGCCTCAATGCTGAAGACCCCGGAAACAGCCAGAGCACAGCTACAGGAGTTCTTTACGCCCCAGAAAACAAAGCCTAGTCGGCCCGTCGTCAAGAGCGATGACGCCACAACAAGTTTTGATATCCACGAGTACGTAGAGCGCCGCCACAGAGCTGAAAGTGCAGTGGATACCTACAATTCTGCAAGAGACATGACAGTATACTTACCCAATGCACTTGACAGTCAGCGGGAAACTGCGCCGATAAATGAAAAACGTGAAAACAAATAAGCGAGGGGACAAGTTAGAGGACATCGCGAGGCAATGCAGATTGGATGTTCGTTGCCTCCTACAAATCTCTCGACTCAACGTCGCTTGGTCGCAAAAAAGCCCGGTACTTATTGTGCTTTCCGGTTGGTCGTGACTAGTATTGCGTCGGCGTCAAGCATATGGAGCATGCAGCGAAAAAATGCTACCTTAAGTAAACAACTACTTCTTTCCAGGCGAGTCAGGTAACCATGAGTAGACTATTACTATCGATATGCTTTCTATGCTTGCTTGCTGTGCCAGCCGCGCAGGCTCAGTCCGTAAAAGGGATCGACTATCCTTATGTGACGGCCGAGCCACAGAAGACCGGTTGGCCACTCACTGCGGAGGAGAGAGCTTACGTCGTCGATAAATCTGAGCATGATCGCCGACCAGGTCGCGAATCGAACAAGCATCTGCCTGCGATGTGGCCGATCGTTCCGGCGGCGGGGCACTGGGGTGGAACCGCTTGGCTAGACACCCATGCGAAGCTGGTTCACTACGTGCAGGCCAACAAGGGGCCGATCGACATCCTGCTCGTTGGCGATAGCATCACCCAGCAATGGGGCAGTCCGCTCGACAAAGGTGTCCTGAATGACGCTTGGAAGAAAAACTTTGGTGGCTACAAGACGGTCAACATAGGCATTGGCGGTGATAAAACACAGAACGTTTTGTGGCGGCTCGATCACGGCGGCGTCGAAGGTCTGGAACCTCGGCTGGTTATCGTGATGATCGGCAACAACAACATGTTTTTCACGCCTGAGACTGGTATCGAAGCCGCTGCCAAAGGCGTGCAGATGTGTGTGGCCAATGTAAGAGACAAATTTCCGAAGGTGGACGTCATTGTGGCAAAGATTCTGCCTTGCCACGAACCGGGCACCACCTTCTACGAAGACATCAAGAAGACCAACGCGGCCCTTAGCCTACTGAAGATCGACAGTGATTCGCAGGTGCGCGTGCTCGATTTGACGAACGACTTCCTCAACTCGGACGGCACGATAAAAAAGTCGCTCTTCACGCCCGACAACATTCATCTGTCACTCGCAGGTTACAGCGTCTACGCAGAGCGCCTGAAGCCGCTTATCGATAAATCGCTTGGCGGCAAGGGACTCGGTGGTGAGGTGGTCATTCCAACTTTAGAGCCTAGCGCGGCGACTCCTGCGCCGGCGACTCCTGCGCCGGCGACTCCTGCGCCG
>CANHVO010000578.1 GCA_947463915.1 Planctomycetaceae bacterium | reverse complement strand
TCCGCCGAGTATATTGGGTGGAAGCAATGTTTGGATGCGAGAAACGCTGCTTTCACCTTTAGGAAACGGGGGGAGAGTCTAGCCGGATTGTCGCAAGTCGTTTCAGAAAGGCCGGCTGAAGCCGGTACACCAGCACGGCCGGCTGAAGCCGGTACACCAACGCGGCTGGCTGAAGCCGGGACGCCAGCCAGGGCGGCCAAAAAAATCTTTTCAAACTGCCGGTGACAAAAAACCGCTGCTCTCTACAATACTCGTAAATAGTTTGTGAAATTTTTCACAAAGTCGCTCGTCCGCAGGATTTGGCCGTGGCAAATTACTTACCAATACTGATTTATCTGATCGCCGTCGTTGGCTTCGCAGCGGTTTCGCTGATCCTCCCGCACCTCGTTGCGCCGAAAAAACGGACGCGAGTTAAAGGTGCCCCGTACGAATCCGGAATGGATCCAGTGGGAGATGCTCGCAAGCCTTTCGACGTCAAGTTTTACCTGATCGCGATCTTGTTCTTGGTTTTCGACGTCGAACTGCTGTTCGTCTACCCATGGGCGGTCTCGTTGCTCGCTCCAGACGGCATTCCGCTCGCTTTCCGTACTGCAGTTTTAGCTGTCCTTCTCGTTTTGATGGCGACCTTGGCTTTGGCTTACGTGGTTGCATATCGCAAAGGAGTCTTTGATTGGCGACGCAAATAAACAAACAACTCGGCGACAATATTTTTTTGACGACCCTCGACGCGGCGGCTTCGTGGGGGCGTGCGAATAGCCTTTGGCCGATGCCTTTCGCGACAGCTTGTTGCGGGATTGAGCTGATGAGTACGGCTGCTAGCAAGCATGACTTGTCTCGGTTCGGCAGCGAAGTGATGCGATTTTCTCCGAGGCAATGCGATCTGATGATCGTTGCGGGGCGGGTCGTAATGAAGATGCTGCCGGTTCTTCAGCGTATTTGGTTGCAAATGCCCGAGCCTAAGTGGTGTATCTCGATGGGTGCCTGTGCTTGTACAGGTGGTGTTTTCGATACCTACGCCGTGGTCCAAGGGATTGATCGCTTTATGCCGGTCGACGTTTATGTTCCTGGTTGTCCGCCAAGGCCCGAGCAGTTGATTCGGTCGATTCTCGATTTGCAAGACAAGATCAAGTCGGGTGGAACAGTCAATGCGAGAGAATTCAAGTTGCGAATCTTGCCGGAAGGCCCATCTCGATTTGATGAAGATGAGTTGATTCGAATCCGCGAACGCAACGGATTCAAGCTCGATGACCAAAAATACGATCCTGTTCACTAGAACACCAAAACAGCTCCGAAAATGGCAAACGAAACAACCGATTCAAAACCGACTGAGATCGAAACCGTTAAATCGCGGCTCGTAGAATTGCTTCCAGGTGTTGCCTTGGAGTGGTCTGAGTTCCGCGGTCAAACGCGTGTCGTCTTTGCGTCAGGCGAACTCTTGAGGTGCCTGAATGCGTTCAAGGCTGCTGGCTTTGATCAGCTGACGGACTTAACCGCAGTGGACCTGCTCGAGTACGGTAATGTCGATGATCGCTTCGAGGTTGTCTACTGTTTGTTGAATGTCGATTCTGGTTTGCGATTGATTGCGAAAACGCATCTGAATGAGCCGGATTTGACGATCCCGTCTGCGACGTCGGTTTGGTTTGGTGCGGATTGGCTTGAGCGCGAAGTGTACGACATGTACGGCATTATTTTCGCCGGCCATCCGAATTTCAAAAGGTTGCTTTTGCCTGACGATTTTCAGTCCTTTCCATTGCGAAAAGACTACCCGGTCAAAGGTCGCGGCGAGCGTCATAATTTCCCAATCGTCACCCGAGCAGAAAGCTAAGCGGAGTTATTCAGCATGCCTTTAGAACTGCTTGATAGTCCTGATCTGGATGAGAACAAACGCGAAGGTCTGTGGACGCTGAACTTCGGTCCGCAGCACCCAGCAACGCACACGACTTTGCGGTTGGTGTTGCAGCTCGATGGCGAAATGGTCATCGATGCGGAGCCTGATATCGGATTCCTTCACAGCGGGTTCGAAAAGCTGGGTGAAGTATTGGACTTCAATCAGTATGTAACCATTGTCGACCGAATGAACTACGTTTCTCCGATGGCCAACGAAATCGCTTGGCACCATGCGGTTGAAAAGTTGCTGGGTATCGAGTTGACGCCTCGCTGCAAATACATTCGAACGATCTTTGCTGAGCTGATGCGATTGCACGACCACCTGTTGTGCCTTGGAACTTGTGTATTGGACCTTGGTGGTGCAACTGCGTTCATGTACGCGTTTAACGAACGCGAAACGATTTACGAAATTTGCGAACGTGCCTCGGGGCAGCGATTCCACACATCGTACACACGAGTTGGCGGCTTGCTGTATGACGTGACCGATGACTGGGTCAAAATGGTCAAGGACTTCGTGCGGAACTTCCCTCGAGTCTATCGGGACTTCAGCGGAATGGTGATGAAGAATCGAATCTTTGTCGAGCGAACTCGCGATGTCGGGGTTCTTTCACGCGAAGAAGCGATTGCGGGAGGTGCGACGGGCCCGACGGCTCGTGCCAGCGGCGTTGCTCGTGATCTTCGACGAGATGAGCCTTATCTGGCTTACGATGATTTTGATTTCGATGTCTGCGCAAGCCAGGGCGGTGATTGTTACGCTCGCTTCCAGGTTCGAATGATGGAGATGGTTGAGAGTGTCAAGATTATTGAGCAGGCTCTCGATAAGCTTCCTAAGGGGCCGGTTTTTGCCGGTGATGCAGGCAAAGCAGGGATGCCGGACAAGAAAGAAGTTTATCGCAGTATCGAAGGTTTGATTCACCATTTTGAGAGTGTGATGCCGAACCGACAGATGGCTGGGCCTAAGGAGTCGATCTATGCTGCGACAGAATCCCCGAATGGCGAACTTGGGTATTATATTGTTGGCGACGGATCGTTTCGTGCTTACCGAGCGAGAACTCGGCCGCCGTCGGTTCTGCACTTCGCGTTGTTTTCGAAACTAATACGAGGCTGCATGTTGAGCGACGTGGCGGCTGTTCTGGGAAGTATCAACATCATCGCTGCGGAGTTGGATCGATGAGCGAATTGAGTGACAATGCAAAGAAGGTGATCGAGGATCACTTGGGCCGCTATCCGAGCAAGCAAGCGGTCACGCTGCCTGCGCTGCATGTGGTTCAGCAAGAGACCGGCTGCGTTAGTCGCAAAGCGATCAAGGAGATCGCGGACATGCTCGAGTTGTCGCCAGCTCAGATCAATGACACGCTTTCGTTCTACGGTTTCTTTCGAACCGAAGAAGACCCGTTGGGCAAGAAGCGAGTTTGGATTTGCCGATCGCTTCCATGCATGTTGCGAGGTGGTGAAGAGTTGTTGGCTGAGCTTTGCGAACGATGGGGGATTCAGCCAGGCCAAACCACAGCTGACGGTAAAGTCACTTTGGAGTTGGCGGAATGCTTGGGCGCTTGCGATGGTGCCCCGTGCATGTTGGTCGATGACGAATTGAGCTTGTGTGTGACTGCGGACGACGTAGAAAAAATGGTGCGAGGTTGAGCATGAGCAACGAAGATTTCAAACCGGTTTTGTTGGCTCGACAGGGCAAACCGAACAGCCACAAGCTGGCAACCTACCAAGCAGACGGCG
>CANHVO010000577.1 GCA_947463915.1 Planctomycetaceae bacterium | reverse complement strand
TGGCGACCATGCGAATGGGAACGGATTCCGAGATTCCCCTCACGCAGCGAGAGGGCGAAGTGCTAAAGCAACTGGCAAATGGTCTTACGAACAAGGAAATAGCCCAGTCGCTCGGAATCAGTTACGAAACAGTTAAGGAGCACGTCCAACACATCCTTCGCAAAATCGGCGTGTCCGACCGAACTCAAGCAGCTGTTTGGGCAGTGCGCAAGAATCTGGTTTAGGCCCAATTCCGTTCAACGAAGCATAGCTTACCACAATTCGTAGCTGGATTCGCCAGAATTCAGTACGTTCTGAATTCTGGCGAATCCAGCTACGGTGTTTCCCTCCTGCCGCTCGCCCAACATCACTTGACCTCCAGAAGCTCTGCATGTTTCTGCGGAAATCCCCAGTCGATTCGGCTGACGACGCCATCATCGACGAGCTTTTGGACGTCGACCTCCTGAGGCCAATCGCTAAAACCATAGTTATTCGGTTGGCGATAACGGTTAATCTCTGTCCACTGAACAAAAATATGCGTTATGCCTCGCTCGCGAAGCGCTGCCTTCTGTTCGTCTCGGGATTTGCCTCGGAGATAAATCTCGCCAGGATTTAAATCAAAACACGTGCTGTACTCAATAGCAGGAAGAAACTCAAAAGCTCGAGCTTCGCCAACGAGCAGGATCCGAGTATTCGTATCAGTCAAATTCCAATTGATCCAGGCTGTCGTTGGAATGAGCCTCGGCACTTGGTTTTCGTCGCCAATATCTTGTCGCAATGCATTCAACGAAACAAAAAAGCGATTGTCAGCGGTCGCCGGTGACGAGTTGACAACGCATCCATAACCAAGCCCCAATACGACCATGGATTGAGCCAAGTTTGGAGATACATTTCGATACAACCACCAAAATCCAATCGCACCGAGACCTGCCCATAAACCTGTTAATGGCAGCCAAAAACGATCGATACGGTGCGTTGCAAACCACCAAACAGCCAGGATCCATAGGGACCACCCACCCCACATCAGGATCAGCCTCAGACTACCTTCGTATCGAATCTTGCGAGTGCCAAACAAACAAACGAACAAACCGAAAAGCATGGCTGGCTGCACGTACGAAGAGGTGAACGTCAATCTAGCGACGTCAGAAGCTGCCATCGATAGCGACCGAAAAAAGGATGTGTTTTCACTGTCGAGACTCTCTTTGTTCGTCGTCGCAAAATCGGGGGAGACGTGCGCACGTTTCCACTGCGCTATTTTTTCCGGTGTCAATGTTTTCCCCCCCAAGACCTCGGCGACGAGTGGGTACACCGGATTTCCTGTAAACACCCAATTCTTCGCATACCAAAATCCGCATGTTGCTGTCAGCTCCATAGCCAGCAAGCAAGCCGTCAAGATTGCCTCACGATTCTGAAAAACGGATCGGTATCTCCAAATGGACCACATAAAAAAGGCACAAACAGGAACAACCGCCAAAATCAAACCAGGATACTTGGCCGCGGCCGCCGCCCCCGAAGTGATCCCGGCAAGTCTCCAATAGGTCACAATGCGATGGTGAGTTGCTTTGTTCTGCACCGATTCAGGATCGCCGGTAATGACGCGATCCCGCATCGCTTCGATCGCATAGTACGTTGCGACAGCCGAGGCAAGAACATACACTGCCAATGCTCCATCAATCAATCCAAACATGGCAACCTGCGCAATCCCAGGTGAGGTAAGCCATAAACCGGCTGCAGTCCAACCAAACAGCACTCCTAACCTCTGAGCGACAAATGCTCCAAGCAGTGCCGCCCCAATAAGGGATATCGATGCCGTGATCGACTTCCCGATCACTCCCCCCAGCCAAGCATCAGGCTCTCCAATAAGAGTCATCATGGCCAAACTGTGCATCTCTGTCCCAAGCGGCATGTTGGCATAGATGTTGTATGGGACGAATCGGATGAAGCCCATTTGAAAGAACTCCTTGGGAGCTTGCAAATGATACTCCAGCACATCGAATTCACTCGGAGGCAACCATGCCCCCAACATCACAATCGCTGATGCAATACAAGTCAACCCAATAACCAAAACTAAGAATACGGAATCAATTGTGGCCCCTTGAAAGGCAATTGTGGATGCACTACCTGGCTTCAGAACCGCCGGCTGCGTCGCTGCGATCGATGACAATCGTGATACGCTATAGACAACGCAGAGAAGTGCAACGATCGCGCCACACAAAAGCGCCGCGCTTCTTAGCCCACCGAGTAGTCCCAAAACCAGGACCAGACTCGAAAGCAGAGCGAGCCCGACCAGCATAGCAAACGCGCCCTGTTCGACTCGCGAACTCCACGTTGCGACACTCCGCCTTAGAGGCCTGATTAATGGGAGACCAATCAATGCGCTTAATCCTAACCAAACGCATGTCCCAACAACAATCGGAATTCGATCGCTGAAGCCAACGGGCAATCGCCCCCCATCGACCCAGGTTGATAAACGGATTTCAGGATAGAACAAGCTCGTGAAGAGATACCTTGCACGACTTATCGCCTCTCCCTCAGCCCCGACCACTCCCTCGCCAAGTGGTAGGCACAAAAACACGTAACCGTAAACCACGACAGCAATCAACCACGGCACCAACCAGAGTTGATGCGGTAGTTTATTTGCTGGCGATCGAGATGCGACGTCGGCCCTTTTTGAAGTCAAGTATTTCCTCGGATTTCTTTAGTGACGCAAAATCGTGTTGTTGGGCGAACGACGGGTTCCAATATAACTAGCACGACGAGCAAGCCAGTGAATCTACTTTCCAATTCACTAGCTTGCGCGTCGTGCTCAGGCGATCGGCAGGCGGAAAACTACCGTAGCTGGATTCGCCAGAATTCAGAACGAACTGAATTCTGGTGAATCCAGCTCCGAATCGTGGTATGTTCTCTCCCGCCGATAGCCTAAGGTAGTTTTCATTCTGCCGCTCGCCTTGCGAATCGGTTTGAATGGAACGCTCAAGACGTCTCATTCTAGCCGCAAATAACCGCAATTTCGGACACATCATCCAAAAGTAGCAGGCACGCTCCGTCGTGCCGTCCGCTGGAGCTCATTTACCGTGATTCCTGGTGAACGGCACATGGAATTTACCTACCACTTTGCTCGCAATTCGACCAAAAAGGAATTCAAGACGTGGGGTTCTCTATCCGCTAAAATACACTGAACAAAACCGAATACGTGGACTTCCCCAACGACAAATCAAAAACTGCTGAAATGCTCAAGAAAACCCTCACTTCTCTGCTTGCCGCTGGTCTTTTTCAGCTCAGTTGCCAAGCTGCGGATTCGCCAGATTTGGGCAAACCAACCGAATCCGAACAAATACGGAATAGCTTGCATACTCAGTACCAAGCCCTGTGGACGGGAATGTCTCCGGATGCCCAGGCTGGATACCAACATTTGGTTAACAACGTTTACCTGCCATCCGATTTCGACGAAGACGTCCTGCAAAAACTGGACACACTCGAGTACCCCTGGAAACTTTCCGACGCGCCCCTCAACACCAATTCCCGCAACAATACCTGGACAGCATACGGTTTGGCGCCGCGTCCCGACGATCCCTCCAAGCCACTGCAATACGTCGTGACCAAAGACCAGCGGTATGTCATGAATTGCTTTGCGTGCCACGGCGGTAACCTCTTCGGTACG
>CANHVO010000576.1 GCA_947463915.1 Planctomycetaceae bacterium | reverse complement strand
TCACGATCCTGCAAAATTGTTTCAAGTTCTGCTTGACCGCCGATATTCGCCTTTGCTTTGGCGGGGCTCCATTCGGAACCAGATGCCAGCTTGACCGAAATAGGAAAAGCCTCGCCATGCGGTACGACCACTTTTTTCGGTAGCGGCTCAATCGCTGCAAAGGTGTAGCGCTGAATATCGCCAAGCGGCGCCGCAAATCGAGCCCAAGCATTGGAGATAGCCGCAGGGAAAAGGATCCACAAAACCGCGACGAGCGCCAAGCCCATTGCCGCGAGCGAACCCCAAACACGATGTCGAGAGGCAGGCGTGGCAGTCAGGAAGTTTCTTTTGGCGGAATCCTGAGCAACTTGATTCAAGGCGGCTTTGCAGAGAGCTGGCGACCGTTTCTGTTCGGAATCGCTGTTCGACAATTCGATGGCCCCTAACAACGCATCGCCTACCGCAGGCAATCGTTTGCCCAACAACTTGGCCACGGACTCGGCAGATCGGACACGAACGACCCATCGTTGGAACCAAAACGGAATCGATGCAACTCCAACCGTTGCACAAAGCAACACCGTCGCTCGAATCCACGAGGGCGAATCAAAGAGTCGATCCAATGCGAAGACACATAGGACTCCAAAGAAGATCGAGAACAAGGCGATGCCAGTTGCCTCAAGCATCTTGATCGTCCAAACACGCTTCCGAAACTCGGACAGCTGCGCGACCAGCGTGGTGGGAATTGCGATACGGTTCTTCGTCTCGGAAATGCTCATTATGGAATCGGACTCCTTTTGGCAACCAATGTGACTTGATCTAAAATCCAATATCGCGATGCCCCCAGTTCTTGCTGTTCCGCAAAAACTGCCTGCCATGGTTAGATCGATCCGATTGAATTTTGTTCAGTACCAGTATAGAGGCAACGGGCGGTCAAACTCAAGAATCGAACCGATTTCTAGTCAAAGGAACTCCGCTTTTCCCAGAAATATTCCCCCTACTAGCCAAAAAACAGGTTCAGCGTGACCGGTCGTGTCAAACGCATCGGCGATAAAACGAATGTCTCAGCCACAGCACTCCTCGATACGATATCAGGCTTGCGAAATGGCTGCCGACTTTGTGACCGTCCAATTCGCCGTTCAACAAGGGTAGTAAAATGGCCAAATTCTATGTTCAAAGTGGTTCTATTCGTGGAGTTGTGGATTGCTATGATTCCGAATGTGCAGCTGTGTGGATTGTGAACCGGGTCATGAACCAACTCGCACCGATAAGCGACGAGGCCATTTACGACGGTGAGGATAACGCCGACGTCGGCATGTTTGCGCTAGACGACTCCATTCGAATCAGCGAACGGGGATTCAACCGCGACGACTGCGAAGTCCTGGATACGCACATGGCCTTCGTTCAATGGCATCAACTGAAGCGAGCCATCGAGGCAATCCACCAACAGCTCAACGACAAGTTTGACAATGAGTGAGATTACGACGAGTGAGATTGCGACGCACAACTATTGATTTGGCTCCCTCGCCCATTGGGTAACGCCTTGAAGCATTTTGTAGCGAAACTCGTCAAGAGTTTCGGTCGTTTAGGCGATGCAACCGAAAGTCTTGGCGACTTTCGCTAAGCTTATGGCAGGATCTCAACTCGGTTGCCCTGCCGCTTGAACTGGACGCCCGATTGCTTGGTAATTTCTTTCAAGATTTCGTCTAGCGGAGTGTTCTTCAAAATCATTTTGATTTGAATCGATTTTTGCTTCTCCGGTAGAGGAAGCGGAAAAAACTCGAGTTTCGCATTTGCCGCAAGATAGGGAAGCACGGATTCCAACTGTCCCTCTACTGGACCTGTAAAACTTTTTTGTTCAACCTTAGGCTCCTCCCATTTCTTTTTCGGAATCAAGGGTCGGATCAAGTCCCGATGCGCCGTGACGGTAGCTGTCACCCGCCAACCCGCAGGCTTGGCTGACCTCGAGATCGAAGCGCTCGGCCATTGTGCTCGCCACTCCTTCCAAGCCACTGGCCCAATCTTCTTTTCAATCTCTTCGCTCGAGTAAGTCCAAACGACGTTTGGGTCCGCAGGTTGGCTAGGCATAACCGCAAGAACACCTTTTTGATCCGCAAGACACAAATCGAACCCGCTCAGCAAACATGCACTGATCGAAGCTGGCGAAGAAGTCTTTCGAAACTCGAACTTTCTCCAGATGTCATGCTCTATTTTGAATTCCAAGTTGGCATCTGGAGCGTATCGAGTCGAAAATTCTTGAATGACACTCAGGGCAACGGAACCATCCGGCCAGCCAAAGGGTTTCGAGCTCGCAGGCCGCATCTTCTTTGCGATCGGAGAGACCGCTAGCCGCCAACAGTTCGCCTCAATTTCATCGCGTTTTGCGGATGGCACAACCATGACGAAACCGTCGAAAGGTATCAAAACCGCATCCACTTTATCGATCGCTCGACTCAAGAAACTTCCCAACGTTTCATCCCGTTGGTCCATACTGATCATCGTATCGCGAGCGATGCGCCGATCGCACCAAATTGGAACACTGTACGCAGCAGCGATGTTGTCCAACATCAACTCAAGCGATTGGCTCTCAAACGACTGCTCGAAAGGAGCCTGAAGCACTTGCTGGATCTGAATCGCGGACGCGCTCAAGCAAGGATGACTCGATTCATTTTGACTGAATGCTTGCATTGGCAACGATGCCAGCACAAGCCATGCGAACATGGCAAGAGTTACTGAACGGTTCATTGTCAAGTAAGAACAATCAGCTTTTGCAAGTTTGTATTCTTGGCAAATCAACTGATTGCGAAGTGAGTCCAGAGTAAGTAAAGTGGGACGAGATGAGTTCATTGAGTAGGTTCCTTTCATTCCAAGTCCAACTCAAGCGGACAAGTCCCTTCAGTATACCTTACTTTGTTCCCCTCAGTCTCAACATCGTTGAGCCCAAATGGCCAAGCTCCTCCAATACTTCGAAAATTACCTAGCAGACTGCGAGACCGAAGTCGGTGCGCATGCGGGTGAATCGTCGAAATGGATAGCGCTCGTTCGCGAACAGTACGCACCGCATACACTTAAACGAATGCTGGCGTCGCAGCAAGATGACGTGCGCCGCGCCGCAGCTTGGGCGTTAAGCTATCTCGGTGACGAGTCCCATTCATGCCCGTTGGGTATGTTACTGCGAGACTCTGCGAGAATGGTCAGAACGTGTGCGGACGAGGCCCGTCGAGCGATCGCTCAACGAAGTCAAAGCCCATGGCAACGCCAGACCGTCGCCAAAGTCGAACAACTCCTCGCCGACGGTCTATTTAAGTCCGCGACCGAGCTAGCTAGCCACTTGGTAGACGAAGTCGAATCGCGGTCCGATGTTTACATGTTGCGAGCCTGGGTTCGATTTAGCGACGGCGACATCGAGCAAGCGGCCGAAGACTGCAAACGAACATTGGCAATCGATCCTTTTTCCTACCAAGCCTGCGTGGCACTAGGCCAGTGCTTATGGCATTTAGGCCGCGACTTAGCCGCTCGCGAATGCTATAGCGAGGCAGCTCGGATATACCCAGACTGGGAACCAGCCCGAGCCGGACTGCAAATGCTCGGGGCAAACCAGTAGCTTCAAGGATTGATCTAATCGTTTAACCCGGATTATTCATACGGTGACTGGAAATGTATTTCCGATAGCCGTTTTTGTTGACGCGGGCCATTTTACACAGATTTAGCTTTTTGCG
>CANHVO010000575.1 GCA_947463915.1 Planctomycetaceae bacterium | reverse complement strand
CTCGGTTTGGATCCGAACAAGCTTTCGTATTTTTACGGAGGATTGAATCAAAAGCTTGTCGGTGTCGAGCATGTCGACCCAATTCATGAGATTGTTTAGGGCTGACTATTGGTAACCCGACGTGTAAGCGAGGATTGGCGGTATTTGGCTTAAGGGGCAAAGCCCCGGTCGTTTACATAGCCCAGCATGAAGGGCTGGGTCAAAACAAAAAGAGGAGAATATAGGGCCATCGGCCCAGCAGTTTGCCTCGGTTAGAGACGTTAGCCAACAAACGGTCGGACCTTTGGCCCTTAAGAGCACCCGCAAAGAATACCCAGCCCGTTGGGCTGGGCTATGTAAACTGCTGGGCCTTTGGCCCGGAAGCACAAAAAACGCGGAACTTCAGAACACATAAGCGAGGAGTTGCAAATAGATTTAGAGGGATCGATCGCGATAGACGCCCTCACTAAAAAGCACGGGACATTAATACGGCTCATTTATCCAATTGAACAATCGCACCACTAGTGCGAAGAAGAACAGGACATTGTTTTGGCACTCCCCTCGACATCACTCACACGTTGGCAATGGACCGTTAGCATCTTGCTGTTGCTGGCCACGATGATCAATTACATGGATCGTCAAGTCTTAGCGAACATGTCAGTCCGAATCACAACTCAGTTAAAGCTGAGCGAAGAGCAATATGGGAACGTAGAGTGGGCGTTTGGAACTGCGTTTGCATTTGGGTCGCTTGCCTTTGGCTTTCTTGTTGACAAGATATCGGTTCGCTGGCTCTATCCTGCCGTGCTACTCGCTTGGTCGGCGGTCGGTTTTGTTACTGGGTTTGTTTGGAACTACAACTCGCTTCTGGGCTGCAGAACATTGCTCGGTTTTTTTGAAGCTGGGCATTGGCCGTGTGCGCTGGTAGTGACCCATTCGATTCTTTCCAAAGAAGATCGTCCCTTTGGTAATAGCATTCTGCAGAGCGGAGCTTCGATCGGGGCGATTGTTACACCGATGATCATTCAAGTATTCTTTTGGTTCAATCAAGATGCACAAGCGTGGCGTCCTCCATTTCAAATCGTTGGTGTCGTCGGCGTCTTTTGGGCTATCGCATGGTGTTATGCAATTCCCAAGGGATCGCTTGTCAGAACCAAAGCGGCTCCCCAAAGCGAGACCAATGCACGGAACTGGTTTGTCGAATTGCTATGGAGCCCTCGATTTTGGGCTTTGGTCGTGATGATTATTGCGATCAATACCTCCTGGCAATTGATTCGAGCCTGGATGCCCAAGTTTTTGCAACAGGGGCGAGAATACAGTGAGTCGGCTGCGCTCTACTTCAACTCGGCCTATTTTGTGGCGACGGATATCGGCTGCATCGGAGCTGGACTCTTAGCATCGCGTCTCACTCGCCTTGGACGGACTGTACACGCATCGCGGTTGCTTACTTATGGGATATGTTGCCTGCTTGCTAGCTTGACCTGCGTGGCTGCTTTGTTGCCGCAAGGCTGGCCATTGCTTCTTGTTTTGCTTTTTGTTGGTGCGGGAACGTTAGGTCTGTTCCCTTGCTATTATTCTTTTGCGCAAGAGCTTTCCGTCGCGGATGTCGGTAAGGTCACTGGTCTTTTGTCGTTCGTGGGCTGGATCGCGTCGTCGCCGGTTCATCGTTACTTCGGACGCTATGTGGACAAAACCCATTCGTTCGATCTTGGACTGGCTTTGGTGGGCGTAGCCCCAATGCTGGGATTGGTGGCCATGCTCCTGTTGTGGCCCGCTACTTCCCGATGCAAAAACGACTAAATAGAGCATCGAGAATATCGTCGGTATAGACGGTTCCTGCCACCAAACCAATTTCGTCGAGAGACAATCGTATTTCGCTTGCAATCACCTCATCTCCAAGTCGAAACTCGGCTGCTTCTTTTGCATTTGCGAGGGCGAGAAGAGCATTGTTGAGAGACGCTTGACATCGCGCCGCGGTGAGCGGCACCACCTGATTAAAGCTCTCCATTTTGGTCGCCACCCAATCGCTCAATCCCTTGAGGACTCGATCGATGCTTTCGGTGTGCTTTATACTGATCGAAAAGACTGCGTCATAACCTGGCGACAAATCTCGTCCGACAGATGGGAGATCACACTTGGTCCGGATCAACCATATGGGAACCGATCGGCTTTCGAACTCCCATTCGGCGGATTCAGAATCCTCGACCGACAAGCAATACAAAATCAGGTCCGCATTTTCTATTTGCTGTTGCGTGAAGCCTTGAGCGAGTGCGCGTGGGGTTGTCCCCTCTATGTCTTCTAGGCCTGCTGTGTCGAGGAGGTCGATCGAGGCATTTTCCAAGTTCAAACGCAATCGAACATAGTCGCGGGTTGTACCGGGTTCCGAGCTTACGATCGAGATAGGTTGCTTGGCGATCGCGTTGATGAAGGAGCTCTTGCCTGCGTTGGGCGGGCCCACGATGGCGACTTGCAATTGTACGGTTTGACCTGCTCGCGATTCCATTTGATGGAGCATTTCGCGAACCACGTCGAGCGATTGCTCCAGTCGTTCCGTGATCTGGGACTGGCTGATGAAGGAAATGTCTTCGTCGACGAAATCGAGTCCGGCCTCGATGTCGGCGAGCAGGTTAACCAGAGTCGTTCGCAGATGAGCAAGCGGTTCGGATAGACCACCCGCAAGTTGGGAAAGGGCAACGTTCAAAGAGCGATCGTTGGACGCATGAATCACTCCGAGAACGGCTTCGCATTGCGTGAGGTCGAGTCGACCAGCTAGAAATGCCCGCAAGGTAAATTCACCGGGTTGGGCAAGGACAGCTCCGCACTCGATCAAACGCGCTTGAATCGATTGGAGAATCTGGATGTTGCCCAGGCAATGCAGCTCGACGGAAGGTTGGCCGGTATAGCTTCGGCCATCAGGCCAGACGAAAACCGCAACATCGACACTCCCCAAGACGGGCAACTCGATTGAGCTCAGCAAACGCGTGGCTCGAGATACCTTCCAGGCAGTAGCGTTGGATGACTCCAACGCTTTCGCAACGATAGCCAGGGACTCTGGCCCGGTAACTCGGATCGCACCGCGGAACGCACCCTCTGCGCCGGTCGCGATGGCGCAGATAGTGGATTCAGTGTCGAATCTCATGCCTCGATGAACTTGTACTTCCCTGGCATTCGAACTTCAACCTCGGGTGCTGGTCCCCAATCTGGTCTATCGGGTCCAAGCTTGAGTTCGCTTGCGATTGCGTCATCCCATTTGATGATTTGGCCGGAGTAGGCCGCTTCGCGGCCCATGATGGCCATGAGCGTGCTCTTGCACATGTAGTCGCCGTTGTTGATCGGCTTTCCGTCGCGTATGGCCTTCATCAAGGCGATGTGTTCGAGCTGATACATGCTCGGTTTCTTGCCCTGGAATTTCCAGTTCGTTTCACCCTTGATCTCATTGGCAAGCACTCGCGATGTACCCTTGGTGCCGTAGATAAAGTCTTCGGTTTGGTTGTAACAGCCGTCCATTTGACGTGTTGTTGCAAAACATCGCGTTCCATCGGCCCATTCGTAGACGATGGAGAAGTGGTCATAGATGTCACCGTACTGCGGCTCGGTTCGTACTTGTCGTCCTCCTGTGCCGTAGCACAAGACAGGTGGCACGTCATTGTGCAGCCACATGGCTTTGTCCAATGAGTGAATGAACTGCTCAACGTAATGGTCGCCGCTGAGCCATCGGTAG
>CANHVO010000574.1 GCA_947463915.1 Planctomycetaceae bacterium | reverse complement strand
AGCCGTCGCAGTCAAAACGCGATCCGTTCCGCTCACTGCTAAGTACCGCATTGTCGCAGTTCCCTTTCCAAGCGTTGTTCCGCTTCGGCCTGTCGCGCCTGCGGTTGTGTAGGCTAGGACGAGGCGGGTTCCGTCGTCCGTGTCAAACGCTGTTGATGGCTGCGGAGTCTTGCCAATCATTTTTAGCAATGCATCGCAGTCGCCAGAATTGAAACCAAAGACTTCATCGGCCATAGCTAGGAAGTCCTTATGAAGTCGATGAACTCAATTTGTTTTTTCGTTCGAAACGTCAGTGTAGACGGGTCGCCATAGGTCTGAGCGCCAGAGCCATTCAGATTGCCAACAATCTTAAATTTCCGCTCCTCTTCCATGCACGAAATCCTCTTGCCGCCGCTTATGCATAGTGGCCCAACGTCTAATCGTTCTTCGTCCCATGTATCTGGGTCATACGTGCAGCGGTACTCTACTCGCCAGGCCGTAGCGCCCATGAAGTACCCCTTCTCGGCTTTCGTCACGTTCAGTTTTAGCGTTCTTGGTTCATACGAATCTATTCCGACCGTAAACGCCGACTTGTTCACGCATCCATTGCGGGCCATGATTGCTTTTAATGTTTGCGATGCGTTTTCGAATTGCGTGAATGAAAATGAGCATATCGTTTCCGTAACTGTAATTGGATCTGAAAATGGGGTTCCTGCTGAGTTGACACACTTTTTCGGAGTCGGTGAAAAGTCCGTCTTTAAAACACGATCTCGAGTTTCGAATGAGTCAACCGAAAATACTGGTATCCATGTCGTCGGGTCTTGACTGTCTGGGTCTGATTGGCTTTGCTGCTGTTGCTCTCGGCCTGTGTCGAATGTACAGCTCACGTCCCAATACCTTGGGTCTTCCTTTCTTCGCTTAGCGTCTATTCCTGTGCAGGTCGCTTGGATATAGCCGTAGATAACGCCAACAATTGGCAAACCTGGAGTGCCAAAAAGTATCTCTTCTCGGCTGGCAAACTTGTCGTCTGCAAGTACAAGGAAGTTAAAAACAGACGAGTACGTGAGCGTTACGCCAGACCCCTTTTTTACTGAGCCTTGACCCTCTCGCATTTCGCCAACGATTACGGATGCCATTATCGTTTGACTCCTAGCTTGGGTATCGCTTGCGTTGCTATTAGCTGTTGCTTAGCAACTTCAAGCGTCTCCGATGTCAACTCTTTTTGCTCTTGCGCTGCCTCATAAAGCTTATCCTTTTGGTTTAGCATAAACTTGTATGCCTCCACGCTTCCTGCTTTGAGTGCAGGCGCAATCGTTTGCGACACGCCTAAAGCATCCGATTTATCAGCCGCCTTTGCTTGCCCGATAAGCTTTTCGCCAGCCCTGTCTTTGCCTAATCTTGCAACGTCATCGCTGATTGCCCCGAACATTGCCAGTTCGCTAATCCTTGCCAGTTCCTTTTCGTATTCTTGGAGCGGTGTTAGAGTTGCTTTTTCAAGTTCCTCAGCTTCTTTCACTCGCTTGTTGTGAGCGTCTTCAAACTGCTTGCTGAGTTTCTCGATTTCTTGCTGTTTGTCTTTTGCGGCTTTTTTCTCAGCGTCTTCTATTTCCTTTTCGGCTTGCTTTTTGTCGTCCAGGGCTTTCTTTTCTCTGGCTGCCGCTGCTTCAAGTTCTGCACGCTCTTTTGCTTGTCGTGCTGCAATGTTTTTTGCTATGCGGTCCTTTTCTTCTTGTGTCTTAACGTGGCCATACTCTGCCAGCATCTTCTTTTCCATGTCTCTGGTCTGGATTTCGTCCGCAAGATCGCCAACCGCTGTTCCTTTGGAATTTCCGTCTAAGTTTGTGTATGCATCGCTAGTTGCTGCAACTATCGCCCGAATACCATCGCTTGCGAATTCTGCCAAGCCACCAACGTTGCTTTGGCCTCCTTTTTTACCTCCAGAATTCAGAATCCCAATCAAATCCTTTGCAGCAGGCATCAAGTTTGTGCCAATCTCAGTAGCCAGCAACTCAACGTCTGACTTCATCTTGGACCATTGGCCCGCAGCCGAGTTTTTGAGACGTTCATTCATCTCATAGAATCGCCCGCCTTCGCTCGTTGCTGACTTCAAAGCATCCTCAACCATGCTTGCCGATATTGCACCGTCCTCCATCGCCTTTTTAAGTTCAATCATGCTTCGGCCTGTGGTACGGCTGATCTCTTGCAATGGGTTGAAACCAGCATTGACCATCTGCAATACTTCTTGGCCCATCAAGCGACCGTTAGCCGTCACCTGCCCGAACGCCAACGACAGAGACTGAAAGCGATCCGCGTTACCTATCGATATTTCACTGAGTTGCCTCAGCGCAGGCAACGTAGATTCGGCAGCGTAACCGTAGCCAATGAGTGTTTGCGAGGCTCGTGAAAAATCAGAACGCGACAGAGGTGAATTGCGATCCAAGTCTTGGAAGCCATCGAACAGCATCTTTGCCTTGACTGCTGAGCCTGTTAGCACTTCCAGCGATATTTTGTTTGACTCCGCTGTTGCTGCTAAACTTAATGCGTTTTTTACGCCAGCAAATGCTGCTGCCATGCCTGCGTACTGCGCCAGAGTGCTTTTCAAATCGCCTGCGATATTACCGCCGCCACTACCACCACCACTCGACGGCATTCCTTGCTTGTACTTTTCTTGCAAGCTTGCCATCGATTGACGCATACGGTCGGCGCTGATTGCTCCAGTCTTGTGAGCCTTTTCTAGGATGTTTAGGTCTGCGTTGTAGCGATCAACTGGAGCGATCGATTCCTTAAAGATCTGGTTTAGCTTCCGCATTTCCCCAGCGGACAAATCTACTCCGCGAGTGATCTTGCTTGCATCGAAACCAAGTGCAACGTTAGCTAGATTGATTGTTCCGCCCATACTTTTCTACCACCTTCCCGAGTCGGAACACTGATGCCATTTGCTTGAAATCATCTTCCGGCTTCGATCTCTTTTGCGGCTTTGGTTTTTCGTCCGAAACGTATCTTGGTGGCATGTAGCCATCGATTTTGATTGGCCTCATTGGCACGCCGTTATGTGCTAACGTGTGCGAAGTAAGCCGGTACAGCAAAGCCGTGATTTCTGCTGTCTGTAATCGCTGCTCTCCAATTGGCTCGACCGAATCGAACTCAAGCCACTTATCGAGTGTTCCGCGCGGTAGCTTTCGCATCCATGCGTCTACGTCGACTATGCCCCACTCCAACGCCAACCGATAAGCTAGTCGGAGCTTTCGGTTGCCTCGGAGTTTTTTACTAGGTCTTCCAGCTCGCCAGGTTCGTACCTATTCAGCTTTTGGCACTCTTCGTACAAATAACCCGCCAAGCTTCGACGCATCGTCTTAAGCTTGTTGGAGTCGTCTACGATTCGATTGCCATCAGCATCGACCCAAGAATAAGCAATCATCGTTCGACGCATTTTCGTAACGTCAAACTTGCCTTTCTTGTCTTGCAATTCGAGTTCGTACTTAACCGCTTGCTCCTCATTCAATTCGCGAAGTCGGTATTGCTTGCCCTCGAACTCGACAACCGACTCATTGAGCGGCATTGACAAAACATCGTCAAGTGAACTAACTATTGCCATCTTGGTCCTCGTCTTCTTCGTCGTCATCTTCGCCAGCTTCGTTGTCAATCTCTGGAGGCATGACAATCTCGAACGGTGGCAACACTTCACGCCCTGTAATCGCTGAGCACTTGCGAACCAACTCCGCGACAATGTTCATGGGCTGATT
>CANHVO010000573.1 GCA_947463915.1 Planctomycetaceae bacterium | reverse complement strand
CCGAAAAGCATCTTAGGTTCCACTAGGCCGATGCAACGTTCACGTTGGGATGGCGAAAAGCGGGAATCAATCGGGACATGAACGGCATTGATGGCGGAACAGGCAAGATCAAGCACCGCCCATGCTAACGAGTTCGCCCCTAGATTAACAACTCGATCACCAGGGCCAACCGAATGGTCAATCAAGAAACTCGCGGCAAACGCCGTATACTTCTTTACGTCCGACCACCTCCAGGTTTGGGTTGCATCCGAGTTGCAATCGCGCTCAACCCAGGCAATTCCACACAATTGATCGGCCGAAATACTCAGTAATTCATCAACAAGACGCATTGCGCATTTCGCATTTCGCACATTAGCGTTCAAAAAAGGAGAGAGCGAGGCTCTGGCCGAGCTCGGGGCTTGTTGGCTTCGTCGTTTAACAGTCAGCCGAAGGCGTACTCTGCGGGTCGGACATTACGCCTACGGCTGACTGTTAAACGAATGTGCAAAAACCGGAAGGAACTTAAGACTTCTGGTATTAGGTCGCAGTGGTAGCTTGGAAGTGGCCATCGACAAATGCCTTGGCCATCGCCTTCGGAACTTCGGATTCCGCGAGGACAAGGTTCGCTCTATTTTCAGCAACCTTGGCCTTCATGACTTGCTCCGATGCGATTGCTTCGGAGCGGCGTTGCTCGGCTTGAGCGCGGGCCATTCGCACATCAGCTTCCGCTTGGTCAGCTCGAAGTCGAGCCCCAATGTTCTGGCCAACTTCGATGTGAGCAATATCGATCGAAACGATCGTAAACGCGGTCTGGTTATCCAATCCACGCTTGAGAACTGTTCGCGATATCAAATTCGGATTTTCCAAAACGACCAAGTGCGTTTCGGAAGAACCGATCGAGCTAATGATGCTCTCACCCACACGCGCAATAACGGTCTCCTCAGTCGCACCACCGATAAGCTGCTCAAGATTCGTTCGAACGGTAACGCGAGCCTTCACTCGAAGCTCGATTCCATTGCGTGCGATCGCGGACAAAAAGCCGCTGCCGCTATGCTTTGGATCCGGACAATCGATGACTCGTGGATGAACTGAAGTTCGAACGGCATCCAAAACATCGCGTCCGGCAAGGTCGATGGCTGCGGCGCGGTCAAAGTCCAAATCAATTCCTGCACGATGGGCCGCGATAATGGCGTTGATGACATTCATTACGTTACCTTCTGCGAGATAGTGCGCCTCAAGTCGTTGAGTGCTGATTCCGTTCGAGCGATTGATGTCCAATCCCGCCTGCGCGGCCATGATTTTTGCATTGACGATGACTTGCGAACGAACTTGTCGAAAGTACATTCCGATCAAACTGGACATAGAGACGTCTGCACCGCTCGTCTTGGCTTGAAGCCACAAACTTCCAAAATTCCAAAACACGGCCAAACTGATTACACCAACAATCAGTGCGAGGATCAGAAGTCCGATCAAGACCGGCGGAGAAGTTAAACTGAGTTGGGCGAAGAAAATGCTCATGGGATATTGGACTTCTAAACCGAGGAAATGCGATGGTATCAAGCTATTGTGATCGGAACTGGCCTGGATTAGCAACAGGGCTAGCCGGTTTTTCCAATCCAACCGCACCCAAGGGCTCGAGATCCCTGAAAGACAGCGGCCAATTGTCCAGGAGAAACAGCATAACTAGGAGACTGAAATTCGACTCGGAACTGTTTTTCGGAGATTCTTTCGACCGCGGCTGGTTCAGGCCCTGAATTGTAACGAATCTGAACTTCTCCATGCAATTTGGCCCCAATCGGGATATCCACCAGCCAATTCGATCCATCTGCAATCAGCCAGGACCGAGCTAGTTCGCTCAATGGACCAATAACTACGCGCGAGGATTCCGGCAAAATGTCTGTGACATAATAAGGAGACCCCATCGCGACACCAGTTCCTTTTCGCTGCCCAACGGTAAACCCCTCGATCCCCGCATGTGAGCCAACCACTTTCCCGTCCGACGTCACAATTTCGCCTGCGGTGGAAACACTTGACTTGTCCCGAACAAACTGAGCATGCGCACCCGAGGTGACGAAGCAAATCTCTTGGCTATCTTTTTTGTCTGCAACCCTTAATCCTATGTCGGTGGCCATACGCCTGATCTCCGATTTTTGAAACCCGCCGACAGGAAGCAGCATACGGGGCAGAAGTGACTTGGAAATGCCGGTCAGTACATACGCCTGGTCTTTACCTTCATCCAAGCCACGGTGCAGCTCTGGCTCGCCACTTTCACTCGATGAGGGAAGCATTTGTGCGTAATGCCCGGTGGCCACATAGCGCGCTCCGACCGCGTCGGCATAGTCAAAAAGTCTTCCGAATTTCAACCAATTATTGCATTGCGCACACGGATTCGGCGTCCTGCCGTTCTGATACTCACCAACAAAGTAATCGACGATACGTTTGAAGTCGGACTCCAAATCGAGCGCGTAAAAAGGAATCCCGAACTTGTCCGCTACGCGTCTGGCATCGGCCGCATCGCTCGCACTACAACACCCCTGTTTGTGATCCAATCGTCCCTGAAGGATCGGGAGCAAAGGATTAGGTTTGCCAGAATCCAATTCGCAGGCAGCACTCGATTTTTCGCCATGACGCATAAAAACGCCGATAACGTCAAACCCTTGCTCAATCAAAAGACTGGCTGCGACGCTCGAATCCACGCCGCCGCTCATTGCTAAAACTACACGATGGCGGAGCATGAGGCAGATTGTTTTTCCAAATAGTAATGGTCACGAATTGCACTACTATAACGCACGTTACGCGTTCGTCACCTAGTGTCCGACTCTCCCCAAGAACACAGCCATTGCCGTTTTGAAAATCAATCGGAGGTCCCCGAAGAAAGTTCTACTATCTGTGTACTTCAAGTCCATCCGCATCCACTCCGAGAAGGAGATTTGACGTGACTTGGAAATTTGCCATGTGCAAGTCAAACCCGGCTTGGTATCGAGCCTCCTCCGATGCCATTGTTCGCACTTTGAAGCTTCGCTGCAGGGTAGCGGACGCGGCCCAACTATCGCCATATGCCCAATCAAAACGTTCCACAATTGAGGCAACTCATCGATTCCCGTCTTTCGAAGCAATCCGCCGATCCGAGTCACTCTTGGATCGTTCTTGAGCTTAAACGCCGGGCCGTCCCGTTCATTCAACATTTCCAATTTTGCTTTCAACTGTTCAGCATCGACCACCATGGTTCGCAATTTGTACATAGGGAATGCATTGCCAAATTGCCCTGACCGCAGTTGCCTAAAAAAGACAGGCCCTTTCGACGTCAGTTTGATGGCGATGGCGGCAAGCAAGATAACCGGCAATGCAAGCATGAGACCAATTGAAGCGCCAACGATGTCCGTGCATCTTTTCCAGATGGGGTATCGCGGGCAAATGTACTCAGGATGAGTCGTATCCGCAGAAACTCCTTTGCTAACCGCAGGTATCCGACTCTGCGATACGTTGTCTGCGCGCACGATCCGTTTCATGGTCAATGGCGCCAATGATCCACGAGCCGAAAAGGGTTCACTCTCAACTACCGTATCCTGGACGCTTGGTTCGTGTCCTTCGTCGAAGTCGAATTCGGAATCAGATGCATTCGTGGAGTCCTCGTCTCCTAGGTGCGGCTTGTCGATACCTGAGTAGGTGAAAATCTGAGTATCCAGCGAAAGACCGTTCCGAGTTGCTGCGATGAGGATTGAATTCTGGACAACTTTTGCCCCGT
>CANHVO010000572.1 GCA_947463915.1 Planctomycetaceae bacterium | reverse complement strand
TAGCGAAACTCGTCAAGAGTTTCGGTGGTTTACGCAATGCAGCCGAAAGTCTTGACGACTTTCGCTACAGAAAAGCCCAATTTACATTGAGCAGAATGCGAAACAGCGTTGCGTGTAACGGCGACAGTTCGTGGCTCCGGGGCTTGCGGGCTGTTGATTTAGCGTTAAACAGTCAGCCGAAGGCGTACTCTGCAGCTTTGACAGTACGCCTACGGCTGACTGTTAAACGAAATGCATTTGAAAAATGCACTAAATCGACATTCATCCTACCTAAAACCGCGGGCATGCCCCACCGCTACAATGTGTCGCCGCTATCGCGGCTAAGAAACAAATCAAAAGAATGTAACAAAGTCGAAGGCCGATATGAAACTTGTCGAATTGAGTTCGCCCAAAATTGGCGCCATTTCTAGGTCCACTCCCGTCATCATCCCCATCGCCGCCATCGAACAACATGGTGACCACCTGCCGGTTTGGACAGACAGTCTTTTGCTCGGCGAAATTGTCGAACGCGTGGAGAAGACACTTGGCAAGCAAATCCTGGTAGCGCCGCTGATGTGGCTTGGCAACTCGGATCACCATCTTGATTTCTTTGGAACTCTGTCAGCGTCGAGTCGTACATACCTCGACATGCTCAACGACATGGTTGAGAATTTTCTTTCGTATGGCTTCAAGAGAATCGTTTTGCTCAATGGGCATGGTGGAAATGATGTTCCGGCCAAACATGCCCTATTTGAAGTGCGGCAACGCAATCGCGTTCGCAAGGACCTGCTGTTGCTGATGGCGACTTATTGGGGGCTCGACACCAAGCCCTGGGAGATCGACCCGACCATTGAACAACGTGAAATGGGGCATGCATGCGAGTGGGAAACTTCCATGGTTATGACTTTACGTCCCGACCTCGTTGGAGACTTCAAGAATGCGCCGGTAATCGAGCCGGGAAATTCCTTTCGGCCAGCTAGTCGAGCGTGGACCACAAAAGACCGGAGCAGTATCGGCCATATCGGCTGGCCACACTTGGCTAGCAAAGAGAAAGGTGAAGTCTTGCTGCAAGCCTTTTCGTCTGACGTGGTGAGGTGGCTGAGAGAAGTGATCGAATGGGATGGGAGTTCATGGGAAGGGACAAAGCAATTCGGTTTCCCGACATAAGTCCGAATGGCTTTGAATTAAACCTGTCCTTGTAGCGGAAGTTGTAAGACTTAGCACGACGCGCAAGCTAGTGGTGCGATTCTTAGTGAACGTGGGATAGGCTTCCAGCCTGTCGGTACTGCGGTTGACAGGCTGGAAGCCTATCCCACTAGGTATGTTGGCCCTCGACACTCGCCTAAGTCCGGTTTCAGCGCGGTAATTTGGTCAAAATAGGTCAGCAACGCCAATCGAATCACTTTCGCAACCGCTAGCGGTTGGACGAGTCGATAATTTCGACTTAGACGCGTATCGCAATGGACGCGTGTCAACCTATAACCAGTGATGTTGAAACCCGGATGACATCCAAGAGAACGCAAAAAATAACTCGGCGGCAAATGCTTGCACAAGCGACGGTTGCCGCAGCGGGTGTTGTTGCTGGTGCTTCCCCATCCAAAGGGGATTTGTCTCTGGGGTCGCTACCGGATGTTTTGGGGCGTCGTGCTTCTGCACCCTCACCCTTCAAAGATGCAGCCAAAGCGGACTATGCAAGGAACATGCAGCCGTTTGGTGGCTCTCTCTCGGTCGATCCACGTTGTCTATTTGGGATGCCGCCCAATGGCAAGCCATGGCAATTTGATGTGGTCGTTGTTGGCTCAGGATATGGGGCAGCAATTACCGCGACGCGGCTCAGCGAGAAAATGCATCCTGGTTCGCGAATCGCCATGCTCGAGAGAGGACGTGAGTGGGTGCCAGGCACTTTCCCCGATGTGCTCAAGGATGTGACAGACAATTCTCGCTTGAATCTGTTTGGACGTCACAAGCGGGACCTCAATAATCCAACGGGGCTCTTCAACGTTGTTCAATGCGATGAAATCTCGGTGCTGAGCGGCAGCGGTCTTGGCGGTTCCTCATTGATCAATGCAAGCGTTGCGATTCGGCCTGATTCGGATGTTTTTTTGCAAACGCAATGGCCTCAGGCACTTCGAGACATGGATTACTTGGCGCCCTATTACGACCAAGCTGAATACGAACTGGGTGTTAGCACGGAGCCTGCAGACTGGACCTGCAAAATGAAAGCGCAACGTCTGGCCGCAGAAAGCCTCCGTGACTACGGCTGCCATTACGAAGCAGCGGCGTTGACGATTACACGTTCGTTCCAAGGGCATGCGCTGCCTGTATTGAATCGACAAGGATTGTACCAACGAGATTGTATCGATTGCGGCGACTGCTTAACGGGCTGCAATGTCGGCTCAAAAAACACGCTTGCCATGAACTATCTTCCGATGGCCCGCCGCAACGGAACCATGATGTTCACCCAAACCGAAGTTCGCGAGATTGAAAAGTGTGGAGACTTCTGGAAGGTCCACTTCATTTATTTTCATCGGGACGAAAAAGGTCGACATCGAGAAGAAGAAGGTTGTACGACGGCACGGGTCGTGGTTCTTGGTGCAGGTAGCCTTGGAAGCTCAGAAATTCTGATGCGATCTCAAAGCGAAGAACTAGATTTCTCGCGCCAATTGGGTTGCAACTGGACGGGCAATGGCGACGCTCTTGGTTTTGTTCGAAAAACAGAGTCGCCGACCAATATCGCAGGCTTTAGTGCGCAAGCCCCACACGGTAGGCGCATTGGCCCGACAATCCAAACGAATGTGTCGTATCCAGAGCGACCCAATTTGCACGATCGCGTCTTGATCCAGGAAGGGGTCGCGGCGCGTTCCTATGCCAATGCACTGAGCTTCTTGATGCGAGATTTTGATCTGGATCAGACCCAAGTCATGTTAGGTATGGGGCACGACCGCCAAGAGGGGAAATTGATCTTGGAAGACAATGGCAATGCCTACGTCTCATGGCCTGGCCTATTGGAAAGCGATTATAGGCGACGCATTCGAGAAGAGTTTTCTCGACTGGCGCACGGTCATGGTGGAAAATACAAATACTTGAAAGTCTTTGGGGACAAGATGATCTCGGTTCATCCGCTCGGTGGTTGCGGAATGAGCGACGACCCTAGAAGCGGTGTCATCAATAACCGAGGTCAAGTTTACGATACGGTTTGCGGAGGGGATATCGACGACTCGACAGGCGAGTATCGAGTCCATGAGGGCCTGTATGTTTGCGACGGCGCGGTGTTTCCAACAGCGATCGCTTGCAATCCCCTTCTGACAATCTCCGCGCTCGCAGAGCGAGCTGCTCAGCTTATCACCCTTGAGCCAAAATACGCTGATCTGTTCCGATTGGTTTAAACGCAAGCTTTTTTTTCTTCTAAAAACAGGCTTTTGCGCAGCGAAAGTCGTCATTACACCACACAGAGAACTTGGGCTTTTTGCAGCACAGCGAACTTGGGCCTTGAGCCCAACGTTCGCAACATGCTTGGTGTACTAAAAAGATCATCGCTCCCCGCCGCCGCGTAGCACGCCAAGCATTTGCGACTTCGGCGGGACAAGCCCACCAGTCGCTGCCCTCGCGAACTTGGTCTTTTTGCAGCACAGCGAACTTGGGCCTTGAGCCCAACGTTCGCAACATGCTTGGTGTGCTAAAAAGATCATCGCTGCCCGCAACCGTGTAGCACGCCAAACATTTGCGACTTCGGCGGGACAAGCCCACCAGTCGCT
>CANHVO010000571.1 GCA_947463915.1 Planctomycetaceae bacterium | reverse complement strand
TGCTCCCGCCGCAACAAGTCATTGGCCCGCAAAGCGGCGAGCTCTTGGTGCTGTCATGGGGTGGAACGTACGGCCATTGCTTAACCGCTGTGCAAAACGCGCAAGCAGAGGGAACAAGTGTAGCCTTGGCTCATATTCGGTACCTCAACCCGTTCCCAAGCAACCTTGGGGAAATCATTTCGCGATACAAGCAAGTTCTGATTCCCGAACTCAATATGGGACAACTTCGAACCCTCATCCGCAACCGATACTTGGTAGATGCCGTTGGTTTCAACAAAGTCAAAGGCAAGCCGTTCACGGTTACCGAACTGCAAGAGAAGATTTCCGAATTGACAAAGTCCGGTTCCCGAAACGCTTCGCATTCCAAGGCAAGTTAAGAGGTCGTAATTTGTCCCTGAGCCGGAGGGCGCTAGCCCCGGTTGATACTCGTTCCCAGGCTCTGCTTGGGAACGCAATGCGGCGGAGAGGCTCCTGCCTCCTGAACTACAAATCCATGTCCAACACGAGGCGGAGCCTCGTAAGCAGTGCGTTTCAAGGCAGAGCCCTGGAACGAGGTTGATCAATACCTATCCAACAAAACAACAACAAGCACAAAAATGAGCACAGCACTCCCAGTTCTCAAAGCCGAAGATTTTACGAGCGATCAAGATATCCGATGGTGCCCAGGTTGCGGCGACTACTCCATCCTCGCTCAGATGAAAAAGGTACTTCCCGAAATCGGCGTGCCACCTGAGAAAACGGTTTTCATTTCAGGAATCGGTTGCAGCAGCCGGTTTCCGTATTATGTGAACACCTATGGCATTCACTCCATCCATGGCCGCGCTCCGACCTTTGCGACCGGACTGAAACTCACTCGACCGGACCTCAGTGTCTGGGTGATTACTGGTGACGGCGATGCACTCAGCATCGGCGGCAATCACTTCATTCACTTGCTACGTCGCAATGTCGACCTGAACATCGTTCTGTTCAACAACCGCATCTATGGCCTGACCAAAGGGCAATATTCGCCAACCAGCGTTGAGGGACAGATCACCAAGAGCACACCGATGGGTGTAGTGGACCATCCACTCAATCCGATTAGCGTTGCCGTCGGAGCCGAGGCTAGCTTCATCGCCCGTTCCGTCGATAGCAATGTCAAACACTTGGCGTACACGCTCAAACGTGCAGCCGCTCACAAGGGAACATCGTTTGTCGAAGTCTACCAAAACTGCAACGTCTTTAACGACGGAGCCTTTGCGTACGCCCAAGACAAGGCGACGCGCGACGATGCGACCATCGAACTCCAACACGGCAAGCCGATGATTTTCGGCAAGGACAAAGACAAGGGGATTCGCCTCAATGGCTTGAATCTCGAAGTGGTCGATTTGGCTGAAGGTAAAGTCAAAGAGGACGATTTGCTCTTCCATGATGAGCAAGCCAACTCAACCTTGGTCTACATGCTATCGCGACTTCGCCGGCCTGATTTCCCAGAACCGATTGGAGTCTTCCGAGCCGTCGAAGGAGAAACCTTTGAAACCGCCGTGCGAGGTCAAATCGATCAAGCGATCGCACAAAAAGGCAAAGGCAATCTTCAAAAACTGTTCAGCAGTGGAGAAACTTGGAAGGTTGGGGGCTAGTCATTCGCCAGTACATGGTCACACCCGGTAGGTGTGACCCACCGTGGGTCACACCTGCCGGGTGTGACCGTGAAGTTTAGCGAACGTTCATCAACAGAAAACTCTTCACGGTCTAGTGATTCCCAGCCCGCAGCTCACATGAACATACTCTTTGAAGACAACCATCTACTGGTTCTCAACAAGCCAGCCAACTGGGTTGTCCAAGGAGCCTTGCCGGGCCAAAAGAGTCTGTTCGATTGGTCGGCAGCTTACCTCAAAGAAAAGTACAATAAGCCAGGCAAAGTCTTTATCGGCGTCGTGAGCCGGTTGGACGCACCGGTGACAGGCGTAATGCCCTTTGCTCGAACTAGCAAGTCAGCGAGCCGTTTGAGCGAACAGTTTCGCGATCATACCACCCGTAAGACCTATTGGGCAATTGTCTCCAATCGTCCGAAAGAGCAGGCTGCGAGGCTTGAACATCATCTTGTCCGCCGCGAGGAAGATTTCAAAACACGAGTAAGTCAGTCAGCGACATCGGAAAGCAAACTATCAATTCTTGAGTATCGATGCGTGGGGCAAAACCGACTCGGTTTCGAACTGGAAATCAATTTAATCTCAGGCCGCAAGCACCAGATACGAGCGCAGCTGGAAGCGATTGGCTGCCCTATCCTTGGCGACGCAAAGTATGGAGCCACCGCCTCGTTTGCCGAGGGAATTGCCTTGCATTGTCGGCGTTTGGAGCTGATTCATCCTACGTTGCAAACCGAACTGCGATTCGAGGCCGAAACTCCTAAGTACTGGCAGTGGAGTACGCCGAGATCGTGATCTATTTGGACAACAATGCAACGACGAGGATCGACCCTATGGTCGTCGATCGCATGCATGAGCTGATGAAGATGCGATTGGCCAACGCGAGCAGCCAGCATGCCGCAGGCAGACAAGCCAGGCAAGTAATTGAGAAAGCTCGAGAATCGATTCTCAAGAACTGCGGCGGTCGTACGAGCGGCATGGCGAGCGACCAACTTTTGTTTACCAGCGGCGGTACCGAGTCCAACAACCTCGCTATTTTTGGACTATCTGAGCATCGGCCAGGGGCAATTGTAGTTTCACGTATCGAACATCCGAGTGTTCTCGCGGCCGCGGAATACGCCGCGACTCAAGGTCGAGAGGTTCGTTATCTGCGATGTTCGGCGAGTGGAGTCGTATGCTTGGATAAGCTCGAGGAATGGCTGGCCACTCAGTCGACGAATGGTCCGATTGCACTCGTCTCATTGATGCTAGCCAATAACGAGACGGGCGTTTGGCAGCCTGTGGCGAGAGCAGCAGCGATGTGCCGACAGGCAGGCGTTTTATTGCATACCGATGCCGTTCAAGTGCTTGGTAAGTCCGAAATGAACTTTGTCGGTTTGAACGTGGATGCGATGACGGTTACTGCGCATAAGCTGCATGGTCCTGTTGGCATTGGTGCCTTGATTTTGCGGAATGGTGTTGCGCTTAGTCCTCGGACCTTTGGTGGCTTTCAGCAGCTAGGTCAACGTCCTGGAACTGAAATGCCCGTCTTGGCGGGCGGTTTTGAAACAGCCGCGGCCAATGCCGAGGGCCAACTCGCCGAACGAGTGGTAACGATGCAACGACTGCGAGATGCATTGCAATCCAAGATACAGTCCGCACTGCCAAGTGCGGTTGCCATAGGAGCCGAGTCGGATCGTTTGCCGCATACCTTGAGCGTCTCGTTTCCGGGCGTGGATCGACAGGCGCTCCAATTGGCGTTAGACATGGCCGGTATTGCGTGCAGTACAGGTTCGGCCTGCGCCAGCGGTTCGAGTCAGCCGTCGCATGTGCTAGAGGCAATGCATCTGGAAGCATCAATCGTTAACGGTGGCATACGGTTCAGTGTATCGGCTGAGACTTTGGAGTCTGAGATCGATCAGGCCGTTGCTTCGTTGGCTACGATAGTGCCGCGGCTGATGAAGTGGTAGTTTTGGAGTCGTTTACCCCTCGTTCCTGTGCTCTGCCCGGCAACGCCCTCACGATGAAAGTTCATAATGTTTCAACTGACACCCAACGATTGGAATGCCTTACCTGTTTTGGGAAAATTCGTGGTCCCGGCAGACTGGATCGATTTTATGGGGCACATGAATGTC
>CANHVO010000570.1 GCA_947463915.1 Planctomycetaceae bacterium | reverse complement strand
GAAGAACCAGCCATCCATGGGATGTTGAGCTGGCGTGCACGATCAGCCATCCACTTGGCATCTTCCCAAACTGGGCCTGGATGCTTGTCATTGAAGACAGGAACAACCTTTCCGAACTTTTCGAACGTCAATGCAATCTCGTCGAAAAATCTTCGGCGCGGATAAAGCTGTTGTCCTTTCTCATTACGAGGATAGTCACCATGCTCACCGATACTCAAGACCCCTTCGACCGCAACGGTTCCAGAATCGAGTTCGATAGCTTCTCGAATCGATTTGCAAAGACGAAATCCATGCTTCGCAGCCAAGGCGACCGACATGTCATCGGCAGGGAATTGATCCACGTAGAGCGACGACAACTTCAACGCTGGGCCCGTGCCACCGTCCTGTTTCCAGCCCTCGAGAATTTTTCCGACAAGCACATCGGCATGAGAATTCTTCCGATAAATGGTGACGATGGCCGCGACGGACTTGGGCTCGGGTTTTGTTTTCCAAGGATGCGTTGCGAAAGACGTATGCCAGCTGCCAAAACCCAACCCAAGAGCAGCTGAAGATGTGGCCAGAAACTGTCGTCGAGCGATGGAATGGGTTGTTGTTTTCACGATGCCTGCAGCTAAGCCGAAAAAGGTTCCTGCTTCAATAACTCTTGCTTTGCATCAATATAAGCGGGGGTAGCAATATACGGGGGTAGCATTTCAAAAAAGTCGCGATCTTTGGATGAGCAACAGGTTCGTACTCGGGCAGCGCTTTTGGGGCGGCGCACGGGCGGCGATTTTGGGGCCATCCACTGTTTTGTTGTGAAGGCAGGCAACTTGAACCGTCCATCATGTGCGACAGAGGACTCTGACACGCTAGCAACATGTGACACGCCGGCAACAATTGAGGACAATTGTGCGACACGGTTGCCCCGTCGGTCAATTTTTCAATAAAAGCGAGGGGCTTTTTGGCGTTCCAGCGCCACACTCGACAAGTAGGTCAAACGTTGGGCTGTGAGAAACGGCAAATTAATGGCGATTTTTTGGATTCCGAGTAACCTAGGGCAAGTGCCCTCCGGCTATGATTTGGCATTCTAGAACCTTATGAGCCTCTCCATAGGTCGATCACCCTTTGATTCGCGAGTAAATTAGCAATGAGATTTTGTGTTGGGATTGGCGGTACCTTGGCGTTGTTCTTCTGCACCCTCGTTGGGCCTGCCTTCGGGCAACCTTTTCCCAACAAGAAGTACGGGCAGGAAGACAAGTTTCGACAGTTAGAAGAAATTCTCCCAACGCCAAATGGATACCGAAGTGCAGCCGGTGAGCCTGGTCCAGATTACTGGCAGCAAAAGATCGACTACAACATCGACGTTACCCTCAACGATGCCGACCAGTCGATTCACGGTAATGAGTCCATTCGCTATCACAATTTGTCACCGCACACCCTTCGATACGTTTGGATTCAACTCGACCCAAACATCTTTGCGCCCAACAGCGTCGCAAACTCCACACGGCCTTCGCGTGCTCCTGGAGCAAGAATGTCGACGTTCGAAATCGAAGCCATGCAGCTTCGAAAGAACTTCGACGGCGGTTGCAAAATCGAATCGGTAACGAACCACAAAGACGAGAAGCTGGCTACTACCGTAGTCGACACGATGATGCGAATCGACCTTGGCGAGCCACTTGCACCAGGTCAAGAAACGACTTTCAAGATCAAGTGGAACTACAAGATCAACAACGCACGGATGCTCAACGGTCGAACTGGCTCCGAATTCTTCGAAAAAGATGGCAACTACATCTACGAAATGGCTCAATGGTTCCCTCGCTTGGCCGCGTTTACTGATGTCACTGGTTGGCAGCACAAACAGTACCTCGGGCAAGGCGAATTCACGCTCGAGTTCGGTGACTACATCGTGCGCATCACTGCCCCAGCTGACCATATGGTTGGTTCAACGGGAGTTCTTCAAAATCCAAACGAAGTCCTTTCGGCTGTACAGCAGGAACGGTTTGCCAAAGCCAAGACCGCTGACAAGCCGGTCTTTATCGTGACCCCTGAAGAAGCTAAGGAAAACGAGAAGAGCAAATCCGATAAAACAAAGACTTGGGTTTTCCACGCTGAGAACGTTCGAGACTTTGCGTTCGCATCGAGCCGCAAGTTCATTTGGGACGCACAAGGCCATAACGTGAATGGCAACAGTGTGATGGCGATGAGCTACTACCCCAACGAAGCCGAACCGCTTTGGAGCAAGTACAGCACGCACTCGATCATTCACACTCTCAACGTCTACAGCCGATACACCTTCGATTATCCGTATCCCATCGCGATCAGCGTCAACGGACCGATCGGTGGTATGGAATACCCGATGATCTGCTTTAATGGCCCAAGACCAAAAGAGGATGGTACTTATTCCGCCGGCACCAAGTACGGCTTAATCTCTGTGGTCATCCACGAAGTTGGCCACAATTACTTCCCGATGATTGTTAACAGCGATGAACGACAGTGGTCATGGATGGACGAGGGGCTCAACACATTCCTCCAGTATCTTGCCGAACAAGAATGGGAAGATCAATATCCATCTCAACGAGGTGAGCCAGAGTTGATTGTGCCTTACATGCAAAGCAACAATCAAGTGCCAATCATGACCAACAGCGATTCGATCATGCAGTTCGGTCCAAACGCTTATACCAAGCCAGCGACCGCGCTAAACATTCTCCGCGAAACGATCCTTGGCCGTGAGTTGTTTGACTTCTCGTTCCGTGAGTACGCGCGTCGTTGGAAGTTCAAGCGTCCAATGCCTGCCGATTTCTTCCGCACGATGGAAGATGCTTCTGGCGTGGATTTGGATTGGTTCTGGCGAGGTTGGTTCTACACAACCGATCACTGCGATATCGCGATCGACAAGATCGAAGAGTTCATGGTTGACAAGACATCGCCTGATGAAAAAGCAGCCGCCGAGAAAGCCAAGAAGGCAGAACGACGTCCATCGCTTTCGAAGCAAAGGGACAAGTCACTCGCGAAGCGTGCCGACAAGTATCCTGAACTCAAGGATTTCTACAACGAATACGATCCTAGCGAAGTCACCGAAGAACAACGCAAGGCGTTCGAGAAGTTCAAGAGCGAACTGTCGGACAAAGAAAAAGCCATGTTGGAATCGACCGATCGCTACTATCGTGTTGCCTTAAAGAACGTAGGCGGATTGGTAATGCCTGTCATTTTGATGGCGACCTTTGAAGACGGTTCGACACGTGAAATCCGCATTCCAGCTGAAGTTTGGCGAGTGGATAACACCCGCTGCGACACGATGATCATTGCAGACAAGCCGATGAAATCGCTTGAGCTGGACCCTTATCGCGAAACAGCTGACGTCGATCGCAACAACAACTATTTCCCGCCAATAATGGAGTCGACGAAATTCCAACTGTTCAAGATGCGACGCGGTTTCGGAGGGGAAGACAACCCGATGGGGGCAGCTAAGGCCAAGAAAGAGGCTGAGGCCAAGAAAGAAGCAGACGCTAAAAAGGCTGCCGAAAAAGTGGAAGCAGACAAGGCTGAGGCCGCGAAAGCTGAAGCGGCAAAAGCAGATCCTGCTGCATCGGTGAAAAAAGCGGAAGCCGCTCCGGAGTCAAAGGCAACGGACGAGCCAAAGAAAAAGAAGGACAAGAAAAAGAAGAAGAAGCAAGCCGCTGCGGTATAGCACGTTTCTTGAACTGTGATTTTGAGTGTTGCACGGACATGCGGGAGATTGGAAAAATCTCCCGCATTGAGCATGTTTCCTATTACTT
>CANHVO010000569.1 GCA_947463915.1 Planctomycetaceae bacterium | reverse complement strand
GCAGCGATTGAGATTCCGGCTCGCAGAGGGACACGGGGAAATCCATGCTGGTTACATCAGTGGGCAACGCGGGCAAATTGACGTTCCAAAATCCAGCCCCAGGCCTTTCCCACTCAAGAATTTTTTGAAAAACAGTTTCCGCCCGACTGGCATTTAGGCCCCAGTCTCGTTCTACATCGCGACGCATGTACTGCGAAATCGCAACCGACGGAACGCCGAACAAACTCGCTTCGCGGGCTCCAGCGGCAGTTCCGCTGTACAAAATATCCACGCCCAAATTCCCACCGTGATTAACCCCAGAAACGACCCAATCCGGCTTGAGATTCAGATAAAGCAAGCCCACTCGCACGCAGTCCGCTGGTGTCCCCGACACCGTCCACTGATTACCAGCGCGCGAAACTACATCGAGCGACGAGCCTGTCGTCACTCCGTGGCTGCAACAGCTTCGCCCTTGGTCCGGTGCAACGACATAGCACTCCCATTTCCTCGCAAGCACCTCGACGAGGCATTGCAGCCCCTCGGCATCGATGCCATCATCGTTCGTGATTAAAATCTTCAACGCAATATCTCCAGGTTGAGGGTGTCGAACGCGGCTAGAACGCGTTCGATCGAGGACTCGCCCGTTTGCGGATCCAAAAGGTGACTGTGATGAATTACAATGGTTGCATCAGCGGCCAAGCGACTGTTATCCAAAACTTCTACTTTGCGACAACGATTTGATGACCGTCGCAAAAAACCACGAAAGCCCGCACCGCAATCAATTTGCTGTAGCTCCAGTTGTTGCAAAACGTAATCTCTAGCCAGCATCATCGGCGAAGTAGATGCGCTCGATCGGTTTTGAACAAATCTTTGCACCGGAGTGTACTGCAATAGCGAGTCACGTAACATGATCCCGACTTTGTAGTAAGCAGGCTGCAGGTTCTTGGTCATCGGCACGACCGATAGCCATTCGTACTTTGTTAGACCTTGGATCAGCTCTTCAGCCGCCTGCAGTCTCAATAGGTGATCCCTCGCTAAGTACTCGTATTGTGGAACAAGTACGGCTGCTTGCAGCTCGGACAGGGCATACGAGTCATTGCCCCGTTCGCAATAGACCGTCATCCTTTGCGCGAACTTCGCATCGTTGGTGACGACCGCGCCGCCGCGTCCCGCTGCAATCAACTTGCTGCCGCCAAAACTGAATATGCCGAGGTCTCCCCATGCTCCTGCAGGCTTTCCATCGATGCTCGCCCCATGCACTTGGCAAGCATCTTCTACCACCAATATCCCACGTTCACGTGCCCAACCGCAAATAGCAGTCATCGGGGCGAGGCTACCGTGCAAATGCGATACCACGATCGCTCGGGTATTTGGTCCGAGCGCCTGCTCCAATTGAGTCACATGCGGCACCCAATCCTTCTCCGCGACATCGCACAAGACAACACTTGCCCCAGCATCTTGGATGGCTCGGAAATTTCCTGGGAAATCGTAAGCGGCCAAGATCACTTCGGCATCGGATTGCAAATGCAGGGCTCGCACCGCCAGCTCCACAGCGAACGTACCCGAACAGCAAAGCCGGACATGCTCCCGGTCTACAGCCGTGGACAAAACAGAACGAAGAAGTTGTAGGTTCGGTCCTTCATACGTTTGCCAAGCACCCTCGATCGCGGCCCGCGCCAGGGCTTTTCGTATCGCTTGAGCTGTCGGATGAATGATGGCCACTTTGTTCGTCGCAATGTCACAATTGGGGGCCTCGGCTGCAATCTTTCCCATGCCGCCACCACCTGGCGTTTCAATGCGAATGCAATCGCCCGCTTGGATGGAGAGCTGCTCTGAACTCTTGAGGCGAACTTGCTCTCCATCTTTGTGAATCAACCAGTTCTCGCCAGACTTGCCAGACTCACCACCGTTCAAACCAAATGGCACGGTATTGCGTCGGCTTGTCACTAGCGAAACAGCCAACGGCTTCAGTGCAAGGATTTGTCGAATTAGCCCGTTTCCTCCTGAGTGGAGTCCGCGACCTCCGCTACCTTGCCGAATTTCAAACCGCATGAGCCTAACCGGATATCGCTTTTCCAGTACCTCGACATCGGTCAATCGCGTATTGGTCATGTGCGAATGAACCGCATCTTCCCCCGCAGAACAAGAAGTTGCGCCGGTGCCTCCGCCAATCGTTTCATAGTATCCAAAGCTCGAATCGCCAAATAGAAAGTTGTTCATGGTCCCTTGGCTAGCTGCCGCTAAGCCCAACGCCCCAAGCAAGCAATCCACGACGCGTTGGCTTGTCTCAACGTTGCCCCCCGCAACGGCAGGCCAATCTTCGCGATTGCCTATTCGATCCGGATTGAGAATGCCTGGAGGGATTGTCAATCGGACGCATCGCATCACTCCGGAGTTGAGCGGCAGCGAATCAGCAACCGCGCAGCGTATGACATACATAACTGCGGCCGTCACGATTGCTGGATTCGCATTCAAATTGCCCGCAGAGACGGGGCCGGTTCCGTTGAAATCAATGCCCAGTATTGCTCGCCCCGACGTGTCGACTTCCTTTTGAATGCAAACGGAAATTCCAGAACCATCGTCCATGCTATCGCTGTGACGTCGTGGCGACTCCGGCAAGGTCTCGATCCAGGCACGCGTTTTCGTCTCGCATGCTTGCTGAATGAACTCAAGATAATGCGTCAGCTGTTCCACACCATAGATGTCAGCTAATTCCAACATGGCGTGAAGTCCACGTTGATTTGCGGCTTGTTGGGCAGACAAGTCAGCCATGTTTTCAGCGACGGCTCTCGACGGGTATGGACCACCACGAAGCAACTGCTCGACGTCCGACAATCGATCGACACCTTGTTGTACGAGATACATTGGCGGGATCACAACTCCTTCTTCACCAAGACGTGTCGAAGTTGGGGCCATCGAGCCGGGGGAAACGCCGCCAATTTCAGCGTGGTGAGCACGGCAAGCTACAAAAAAATCCGCTTGCGGTTGTGCTGTCGAACCATTCGCTTTCCCGCCACCGACGAAAACTGGAGTGACTACCGTAATGTCGGGGAGATGCGAACCACCTTGGTAAGGATCGTTGGTTACGAAGCAATCGCCGGGTTGCATCGCGGGAAATAACTGGAGCAAACAACGAATGGTTTGGCTCATCGCGCCCAGATGGACAGGGACATGCGGAGCGTTCGCAATCAAATCGCCGTTCGAAGCAAATACCGCACAACTAAAGTCGCGCCGGTCTTTGACATTCACACTCACCGCCGTCTGTTCAAGAACGATTCCCATTTGGTCCGCGATCGCGGCGATCCGTTGCGCGATCACTTCTCGTGTTACTGGATCGACGACGTTCGCATGACCACGCTTAGACAAATCAGTAGCGCTCACGCTTTTCTGACTTGTTCGGTTTCGACGAATGGAAAGCGTCTTGTCCGAAAGAACCTGGACAGACCATTCGGCAGGCACTGCTGTCGTGCTGCCGCTCGAAACGATGAGAGCAGGTCCGTTTACCGTTTGTCCCGGCAGCAAGTCTTGTCGCAAGAACACTGCACCGTCGGTATCGCGTATGGGTTTTGCCGAGACCATCGACGGCTCTACCGACACGATCGTCGGCATTCGATTTTGCGAACGCGAACGGAATTCCCCTTTGAGCGAAACCAATTCGATTTGTTTGCCTGGACTAGAGTAGCCAAATCGTCGCGAATGCATATCGGCGAAACGAATCTTGGACAATTCCGCAACATCAATCTGGTTCTCGATTATTGGAAATGCAATCGGAATCATGATCGCGCCTTC
>CANHVO010000568.1 GCA_947463915.1 Planctomycetaceae bacterium | reverse complement strand
TGATTTAGACGTTTAACAGTCAGCCGAAGGCGTACTCTGCTTCTTTGACAGTACGCCTACGGCTGACTGTTAAACGAATTGCATTTGGATAAGTTTCAAATCAACATGCCGCTTGCTTGAAAGCACATTACAATGTCCTTCCAGTCGATTGCTTCAATCCGAAACAAAAGGGCCGTGTAATGATTTCCGAGACCAACCGCCGAGCTTGGATGATCCGTTTGACTGCTTTGGGAGTTGGATCGGTGGCTTTCCAAAAGGCGCTCGCGCACAAGGCGAGTGAGACCGGCACCATCACAGCGCAGATGATCCACGATGCTCAGTGGATCGCGGATATCGAGCTTACGGACAAAGAAAAAGAAACGCTCGCCAAACAGATCCAAGATCAGTCTGAAAACGAGCGAAAACTGCGGGCTTTGAATATCGATGCAGACACAGGCCCCGCCATGGCCTTTGTCCCATACTTTTTTGCAGAGAATCTCCCCGAGGATTTGAAATCGCGAGAAACCAACAGGTCCGCATCGGTGACAACACTAGCGGAAACTTCTTGGTCCACACTGGCCAAAACAAATCCAGCAGGCAGTGTGGATTGGCAGGACGAATTGTCAATCACGGCTTCTGGAATCATCGAACAAGCGGCAGCACTTCGCGCCGGCAAGATAACCAGCTTGCGTTTGACGGAACTCTATCTGGGCAGACTAAAGAAGTACGATCCAATACTTCGCTGTGTGGTAACACTTACTGAAGAGCTTGCGATGCAACAAGCCAAGCGAGCCGACATTGAGCTCAAAGAAGGCAACGATCGCGGGCTACTGCATGGTATTCCATGGGGAGCCAAAGACATTATTGCAGTACCACCTTTTCCGACAACCTGGGGGGCCAAGCCGTATCGAGATACCGTGCGACCCAATCTTGCGACCGTTGCCCGACGCCTCAACGACGCCGGAGCGGTGATGCTTGGAAAGCTCTCCGTGGGAACTCTTGCCATGGGAGACATTTGGCATGAGGCAACGACCAAGAATCCATGGAATATCGAACAAGGTAGTTCAGGATCGTCGGCCGGAAGTTGTTCGGCTGTGGCTGCTGGCCTTTGCACGTTTGCTTTGGGCACGGAAACTTTAGGAAGCATTGTATCGCCGGCTCGACGTTGCCGCGTTATGGGGCTGAGGCCATCTTTTGGCCGCGTCAGTCGATACGGTTGCATGACCTTGGCATGGAGCATGGACAAAGTAGGGCCAATTGCTCGTTACGCTGTCGATTGTGGAATTGTATTGAATACCATTCAAGGGGTTGATGGTCTGGACCCGACGGTCGTGGCCCGCCCACTGACTTGGCCATCGCAATTCGAGATCAAGAAACTACGCGTCGGATATGTGCCATCGCAGTTGGCTGAAAGCGAGCGCATTGCCTACGAAAAACTAGAAAGCGATGGCGCGACAATGGTCCCAATCGAGTTTCCGCAGAACATTCCACAACAGGCTCTAATGGTTGGCTTGGACGTTGAGTCGGCAGCCATGCACGATCCGCTCTTCCGCTCGGCTGAGTCGGATAGCGACATGGGGCTATGGGGGCCGTCACTCCGCAAATCACAATTTGCAAGAGGGATCCATTACATACAAAGCATGCGGGCAAGAACAATGCTCATTCAGGAAACCGAAAGGGCATTACGTGATGTGGACGTTTTGTTGGGCAGCGACGATTTGGTTCGGACTAACTTGACGGGGCATCCGAGTATGGTTGTTCGCTTTGGTACACCGGAGCTCACCAACTCAAGACGCGAGCCGACTTCGCAAGACAGCGACAAAACGAAGCCTATCGCGACCGCTCCGCGGGTCCTCAAACTGACGGCAAAATACTTCGGGGACGCCATGCTCGTTGCTGTGGCAGATTACATCGAGCGTCAAATGCCGCCGAATCCGGTCTTGCCCTCAGGTCTGTAAGACCAATAGGTAGTGGAATCTCGAAAGAGTTCCTGACGTGCCTTTCGCTCCAGGAAGTTTCACAACTTCCGCTACCGTGATAGAATTAACTCAACGCCACTCAGGCTTAAGCCGCCTGAAGGCGGGACACCAACGGGCCGACAGCGCGAACCCTGGGCCTTTAGGTAAGCCGGGAAATCCCACGGTATTCGCTAGCAACATCGTCGATCGTGATTGCTTCAAAATCTTTCTGATAGATATTGGCTTAAATCGTCGGATTTGCTAAAGCCTTTCACTGTGGAACCCATCGTTCAACTCAACAGTGATCGCAGGAGGCGACGAACATGATTTCAGCCTTGGACATCAGCACCAGCGCGTTGGTAGCGCAGCGAGTTCGGCTCAATACCATTTCTGGTAATATCGCCAACATGTCGACGTTGAAAAACGAGGCCGGCGAAAACAAACCTTATCAGGCTCGCTATGTTGATTTTGAGACTTCTGAGGAGAAGGCTGAGGGAGGGGCTGCAGGGGTCAAAATTGCGAAAGTCGGGATCGAAGAGTCCGAGCCAATTTATCGTTTGCAGCCTGAGCATCCGCTCGCTGCCACCGAAGGAGTACACAAAGGCTATGTCGCATATCCCAACATCGACATGAACGAACAATTCGTAGATGCGCTCGAGGCCTCGCGTTCTTATGAAGCGAATATCGGCGTGATGGAAGTAACAAAAGGCATGGCTAGACAAACGCTTAGCATTCTAGCGTAAGTCGATCCCTCTCCCTCGCAGTCTGATTGGACTCTATGCAAATCCGCTCCGAATCACTTTTGGCCCAGCATGCAGAGAAGGCGATGCGCTTGCTGCAGCGGGTCAATTCTCAGTCGGAGGCGGCTGAGTCCAAGCCAGGTAGCGGCAATCCGTTTTCCAACATGCTGGTTGGTGGCGTTGCGCAAGTCAACAATATGCAGCTGTCTGCTGACAGCCAGATGGAGCAGTTGCTCACCGGTGGTGACGTCAATCAAGCAGAGGTGTTCACCAGCATGCAAAAGGCCGACATGTCCTTCCGGTTACTTGTGCAGATTCGAAACAAATTGATGGATGCGTATCAGGAATTGAACTCGATCCACGTCTAATGCGAGCGGAGGAAAGAAACTACCGTAGCTGGATTCGCCAGAATTCAGCACTTACTGAATTCTGGCGAATCCAGCTACGAATCGTTGAACGTTCTTTCCTTCCTCTAGCCTAAGCTCGCTTTAAAAGACATCGCTTTACCCCCAAGGTTGCTCCATGAATCAGATAAATCAGTTTCTGCAACAGATGCGCACTCTCTTTGCAGGGATGACTCCTCAGTCCAAGCTGATGGCGATCTTGCTGACAGTTGGGATTGCGATCAGCTCTGTGTTTTTGGTCCAGGGGGCGACGACTAGTAGTGGAGCGACGGTTCATATCCTGGGTGGCAGATCGTTGAGCGATGAAGAGTTGGACAACATCGAATTTGCACTCTCGAAGGCCGCACTCCGTGAGTTTCAACGTGATGGGAAACGCATCCGAGTGCCGAAAGCGTCACTCGATCTGTACATGAAAGCCATTTCGGATGGGAAAGCGAATCCCCTCGGTATGGGAAACGCTATGGATTCCGCACTCAACAGCAACTCGTTGATGGAGTCTTCGCTTTCCACTCAAGCGAAGCTTCAAAATGGAAAGAAGAAAGATCTTGAGAATGCCATCAAGCGAATGGATCCTATCATCGTGGATGCCATCATTACTCCCGATGAATCGCGGCTTGGCTTCTCGGGTGATCGAAAAAAAACCGCGAGTATTGCAATTCAGACCAGAGGCAACAAAGATCTTACCGCAGATCAACGACGAGGCATT
>CANHVO010000567.1 GCA_947463915.1 Planctomycetaceae bacterium | reverse complement strand
GCCCCCTTCGGTAACGAGGTAAAGCACTTCTCGCTGCAGAAACCCGGCTTCTGTGTAGCGAAAGTCGTCAAGACTTTCGGCTGCATTGCCTAAACGACCGAAACTCTTGACGAGTTTCGCTACATGCGATTACTTAGCTACATGCGATTACTTCGCTATGCGCGATTACCAGGATACGCATTCTTCTCGCCTATACCCGTGAAGTAATATGCCGCACCAATCAGAGAAACGCAGATCAATAGGCCCCTCAACACTCCCGCGACAATCAAACCAGAAAAGTCCGATGGCAAATTCGGCAACTCCCGAAATAGATTGTCGATGGCCATCTCTTGCACCCCAACACCTCCGGGTGTCAGTGGCAATGTTGCCGCCGCCATCGCTGGCGGAATAGCCATAAAGTGCTCCGCGATCGACGGGGGGACAGCATAAAGCGAATTGGAAATCAATGCACAAGCGATCGTGAAGCAAACGTGCACCATCAAGCTCGCACCCAAAAGCTCCACGACCAACATCGGGCGCCCTTGAAAAACCATGCACGCATGTGCGACGCGATGAAGGGTATGACCTACGAATGGTATTCGATTGACCCACACGAGTGGAATGCGATGCCCAAACACCACAATCATTGCGAGCACGGTTAATCCAACGCAAGTGAATGCCGTCGCCCCAATCCAAATCCATCTCAACGTTGGAGACAAACTAGGGGCAATCGAAAGCCCGATACATGCCACCATAAGCAGCGCAAGCAAGCCGAGCGCTCGATCCACCAAAACCGAAGCGACCACTTCGGCCCGTTTCTTCTCAGCTTTGCGAGCCGCTTCGATCGCCTTGAAGACGTCGCCACCCACCGAACCTACACTTACTAAATTCAGAAGCGTCCCAAGAAACCCTAACCGAATAGCCTCGAGCAATGTGAATGAAACCCCGATCGCCTGAACCAAGATTTGCCAGCGCCAAAAAGAAAACAAATGGGCAACGAGAACGATCGCAAACGCTTGACCTAGCAAGAACCAGTTTTTGTCTTGCTCTACGAGTGCGTCCCAATTCTTCTTTGGGAAAGTGCAGATCAACCAAAAAACAATCCCCATCAGAATTGCAATCTTGGCAAAAGCAAGGGCGCGCGAAACAAAACTTGATGGAGGTTTCATGCGATAGAATTGCGCCTCGGGTTGGTATTTTCTAAGGTGGGTCACTCTTGCCGAGTGTGACTCTGCGATGCCAAAACGGTCTTCAAATCACTTGTATCCCTAGCACGACTCGCAAGTTTTGAAGTTGCACTGTATTGAGAAATGTAGCTGAATTCGTGAGAATTCAGACGCTTTGCAATTAAGACGCGGCCAGAATTCTCACGAATTCTGCTACGAAATCACAAGTGTGCAACTTCAAAACGCGCAAGCTAGTGAAGTTGATCGCAGATTCACTAGCTTGCGCGTCGTGCTAAGATAACTTTCATTTTGCCGCTGTCTTAAACGACATTGCCCCGATTTTACTCGGGGCAATAGTGCGTTTTACAAGGATAACAACGTCGGTACAGGCTAATTAGCCACGCACAGCTGCTGCCAGCTTGGATGCATTCGAAGTGTTTTCCCAAGTGAATTCTGGTTCGGAACGACCGAAGTGACCACCAGCAGCTGTCTTGCGGTAGATCGGGCGTCGCAAATCCAAGTACTCAATGATCCCACGCGGCGTCAAATCGTAGAACGTCTGAACGACTTCGCAGATCCGTTCGTCGCTAACCTTGCCCGAGCCTTGAGTATCCACTCGAACGCTCACGGGCTTGCTCACACCGATCGCATATGCAAGTTGGATTTCGCATCGGTCTGCAAGTCCGGCTGCGACGATGTTCTTCGCAATGTGACGAGCCATGTACGCTGCGGATCGATCCACCTTCGTTGGATCCTTGCCGCTGAACGCACCACCACCGTGTCGTCCCCATCCGCCGTAAGTATCGACGATGATCTTTCGGCCGGTCAGACCGCTGTCACCGTGAGGTCCACCGACCACAAAATTGCCGGTTGGGTTGATGTGATAAGTGATGTCATCTTTGATCATGGCTGGTGGCAAGCACGGCTTGATGATCTTTTCGATAACGAATTCACGGATTTCCTTGTGCGTAACGCTCGGCGCATGCTGAGTCGAAACGACCACGTTATTGATTCCGATTGGAGTAAAGTCATCGTAGAGCACCGATACTTGGCTCTTCGAGTCTGGTCGCAGCCAGTTGACTTCTTTGTTGAAGCGAGCCTCGGTCAATCGATTGGTGATTCTGTGAGCCAACGCAATTGGAAGAGGCATTAGTTCCGCTGTGTCATTGCACGCGTAACCGAACATGAGGCCCTGGTCGCCCGCACCGATGTCTTTGTTGTCCGCGGAGCTGTCCACACCCATGGCGATGTCAGGGCTCTGGCGGTCCAAAGCAACCATGACGTTGCAAGTCTTGCCGGAAATGCCTGTTTCATCGTCGTCGTAACCGACATCGAGTATCGCTTGACGAACGATATCCGAGTAGTTCACGATCGCTTTGGTCGTGATTTCGCCGACAATCAACGCGAGTCCAGTCGTCACAACGGTCTCACATGCCACTCGGCTCATGGGATCTTGTGCCAAGAGAGCGTCCAACACGCTGTCGGAGATTTGGTCCGCCAGTTTGTCTGGGTGACCCATGGAAACAGATTCGCTCGTAAATAGATATTTGCCCGAAGCCACCGAAACAACCTCCCTCGAATGGGATATCGAGAATGAAGTACTGAAATAAAAATCTGACAAGCGGATAGTGTAACCAGCGTTTCGAATAGTTGAAGCCAAAAGCAGACCGAAAAGCGACTGCATATTCGGCAAATTCCGCAATTCTTGCCGAATCCTTGAGTTTTGGGGAATCATTTCCGGGGCGATCTCAAGCAAGAGCCCATTCGAGAGCTAACTTTCCAAAGCCAAATTGTATGCTCCTGCCCTGAAAAGCACTGGTTCGACCCAAATCATGCAAACGACCAACCTAACCAACGACCCAACCTTCGCTTGTTCTGACGTTTGGGGAAACTGGTGGTCCATTCCTGCGATCCGTTCCAAGGTTCTCGATGCCTTCGAGCGCATCGTGATCCTTGCCTTGTTTGGCAGCTTTTTTCAAGCGTTGGTGGTTTCCATCGGAACGGCCCTTCGATTCGGCCAATCTGTCGTGATCTCCGACTTCATGGTCCTGATCACGGAAACCATGATGGTCATTATGGTGTTGTTTCGACGCAGAACCCAAAACATCTCGCTTCGACCAACCGACTGGGCTCTCGCCTTTACGGCAACATGCCTGTCCTTACTCGCACGCCCGTTCCCGGGAAATGCACACGCTCTAAGCCAGTTCGCGGTCATTCTAACTATCGTCGGCGTATCGATTCAACTCATTGCCAAATTCACATTGGGCCGACGTTTTGGGGTGGTCGCTGCCAACCGAGGCCTTTGTGTGTCTGGCCCCTATCGAATCGTCCGGCACCCGATCTACATGGGATACGTTGTCTTGCACACCGGATTCCTGTTGCTCAACCCACACATCTGGAACTTTTGCGTTTTCGCAGCTCTTTATTCCGTCCAGATCCCTCGCATCTTGGCCGAAGAGCGACTCCTGAGCCAAGATCCCGACTACCAAAACTACATGCAAAAGGTTCGTTCGCGACTTCTTCCCGGCTTGTTCTAATGCGAGCACTGCTTTCCTAGTTCGCCTTGGGTAGCGAAATTCGTCAAGAGTTTCGGTTGCCACAAAATCGCCGAAAGTCTTGACGACTTTCGCTACCCAAGCAAGTAGGTT
>CANHVO010000566.1 GCA_947463915.1 Planctomycetaceae bacterium | reverse complement strand
GCTTAGCAAGCCAGCGGGAGATCGAATAGAAAGTGCCGATGAGCTTGCTGCACTCATGGAAGCGTGTCTGGCACATGTGCAACAACCACAAACCATCGCGTTACCGTTGCTTGCGAAGAAGCTCGATAGACAATCACTTCGGATTGCCAAGAGTCGAAGATTGAAGCTCGTTGGTGTCTCTGTGTTGTTGTTTGGTTTGATGTCTCTCTTCTATTATTTCGCTTATTTCAATCCAATCGCGAGAGTTGATACGGTGGAGCATAAAAGCCGATCGCGTGGCGAAACCGATACAAGATCATTATCCAGAGAACAAGAGACTGCGCAGGAGCCGGTGTCCGTACCAGCTTGGGACGACAATGTTGCGAACGAGTTGCAAGCCATTGAATCCGGATTGGACGCTTTGGAAGGAGGCACCAAGATGCCGTAGTGCGGCGTTACGACACCGCAGCGGGGTTGCCGCAATTGTTGCGAAACTACGATCAGCCGTGAAACGGCGACAGTTCGTAGCTGCGGGGCTTGCCCCGCAGTCTTGGCATAGTATTTACTCGTCGAACCGTGAAACGGTGGCACCGTGTGTGGCGCCATTCAACGGCTCTCGCATCCATGGTTGCCTAAATCCGTGGGGCAAGCCCCACGGCTACGAAATGCCGCTGCTATCGCGGCTTTTGATTGACTCGATTGTTGCGGACAAAAATGACACTGAACGAAGATGAAGAGGCAGCAGGTTCCATGGAAACCTTCAATGCGAAACATACCCATCACTATCTCCAAAGCACCCCAATCATGAAGCTCATTCAACTTGGATTCATCCTGGTTGCCGCTCTGTTTCTCATCGCAGACTCGAGTCGCGTACTTTCACAGGAGGTACCCAGAACATCGGAAACAAGCGTTACACTTCAGGATATCAAAAAGCCTGACTCTCCAAATAAGCGGCAGTATCAAACTGGTGAAATCATCATTGCTTGGTCTGAAAAGCAAGACGAATTGAGAGGCTTCAGCACCAAGCGTGGCGATTGGTCGATTCTTAAGGTAGCACCCCAGACTCGACTAATTGTGACCGCACACGGAAACGTTGCTAGTATTCGCTTGGACAATTCTCTCGTGGCGTATAGCGGGGAGCTAGGCTGGTGGGATATTATTCCTCTTCCTAAAGAGTCCAAAGCGGTAGCTTCCGTTTTGGAGGATCTTGTTACGGTTCAAGAAGGAGAACATCTCTACACATTTGCTGCGTCCAAGGGGCAATGGACGTCCCCTACCGATCCTGATCTGCAGCCGGTCAACGGCAAACTGAGGATATATGCAAATAAGGAACAGTTGACGGAGATAATGTTTCAAGAAACTGATCCGTTTTTCGGACATAGGAATCGCCAAATCCGCGTGGGATATAGGAATCCGAGCAACACAAACGCAAGCCCCGCGTGGTACGAAGTGGAGATTTCTGCGGGAAGAAGAAGTTACCTCGAGGAAGTGATCCGAACCTTCAAGGAGATCGAATTGTTTCCACCACTCAAGAATGCGTCCGAAGGTGAGAGCAACAACTTTACCGAAAAGGGGCAGGTGTCCGACCAAGGATTATTCGCGAAAATTGCATCGCTTTCAGAAAAAATGACTCGACTCGAAAACGAGGCGGTTGCATTGGGAAAGTCTCTTAGTTCCAAGAAGATGTTGACCAACGAAGATCTCAAAACGCTTGACGAACTCGTCGCTCAGTCGTTCGATGCGCGTCAGGAGATGCAGCAGAACGAATCTCGTCTGATGACGCTTAAGCTGGAGAAAGTGAATGAGAGCTTGACTGTCAGGCAGAGCCTTCGCCGTCGCATCGTGGAGAGACGAGTTGCTGAACTGCTCCATCCGTCGAGTGACGTCACGTCTTGGAAGACATCGAAAACCGATCCAAGCGTTGCGCTGGATCGATCAACCGACATGCCACGGAATACGAAAATCAATGGCTTTAGATCGACGGGCGTTCCGGAAACGGAGAAGGACGGGAAAGTGAAGCCAGCGAGATGGTCTGAAGAGGCTATCTGGGAACATCTTGGCGTAAGACTGTCCCCGTTGCCAGCATCGTCTATTCCCGATGTAGGCGTAGACTATAAAGGTGGCTTGCGAGTCGTCAATGTTCGCGTGGGCAGCTCAGCGGAACAAGCTGGAATGCAATTTGGAGACATCATTGTGGGGATCATGGATTGGCAAGTGAACTCGATGATCTCCCTCGATTGGGTCCTTTCGAACTCCCAGTTTTTGATTAGCCGGGAATCGAAGTACTACATCATCCGAAAGGGTAAGCGTTTGACTTTGGTGGTGCCGACTCCAAGCAAGAAAACCACATCGCAAGCTGCCGAAACGGGGAGCGGAGACTCGGTCAATCCCCCAGGCAAATATGGAGTCGGGGCCTTGCGTCCCATCCCCAACCAGCAAACAAGCCCAGCCGAGTTCACGCGGCTGTTACGCGAGAAGAAAGAGCTTTTTGATAAACTAACCCGTTCGCTCGAAACGTGTCAGGTGACCTTCTCACAAATGTCGGATGTGTACAAGTTAAGGTCTAAACCAGACCTTGCGTTAGAACAAGAGTTAACGAAAAAGCAGGAGGAGATTGGCTCGCTCAAGCGTTCACAGAAAGCCACGCGTGATGATTGGACGCAAACTTGGAGTAGTTATCAAAAGCAATTGCGGCTTGCCCGATGGGATGCCAGGGACGCAAATGAGAAGGTGGGCGCCTGGCGTATGAAAATGGAACAAACTGCAAGTCTCCTCAAAGATGGCACGGTGTCAGCACAAGAAAACGAGGAGATAGTTTCCCGTCATAAACTTGCCTTGGCAAAGCTTGAACGAGCAATGGAGCAAGATACTCTTTACCGCGATATCGAATCGCATGCGGAGTTGAACCCAAATAATGCGAAGTGATTTGCGGATTTTGTTATTCCATTTTGCAAATCGATTGCGTTCTCGCCCCATTACGGCAACGCCGTGAACCCTGTTTTGGCAAGATACTCGCCGTACACTTTGACCGCACTGGAGCATTTTTGCAATTGACATAGGCTTGTAGCGAGCATTTGATTTCTTTTGTCTCCTTGACGCTCTTGAATCCTGGCCGCGTGTACGCAATCGTCGCGGAGCGACGAGCGACAATGTCGCCCTTCGCTCCGCGAAGGTGGCGTGCGGCGAGACCGATTATCTATAAGGCTATACATAGTCTTCTGCGGCGACGCCGATGGATTGGCATAGTTCACGCACTACGGCTTCGCGTTCTGCCAGATTGTCTGTATTGAATTTCAGGAAGAACGGGCGGTGCTCCCAATCGAATGAAGAGTCGGATAGGCCATGCAGAAAATAAAGCATGGCCGCAAAGTGGCAAGCGGTCGCGCCATCGCGTCGCATTAGTCCTCGCAAGAGTTCCTGGATAACTTCAGGCGGATGGAACTCTTCGATTTCGTCCAACGCTTGGGAGAGTCCGTAGGAAATTTCTGACTCTCGTAAAGCTCTAACAATTGATTCGATGCGCAATGGTTCCGAGATCAGATCCGGAGCGTAACGATGAACGGACATTCGCGTCTCCGTATCTGCATGGAAGAACGCATTCGTGATTGCAGCCCTAGCTTTCGGCGAATCGATGACGGCCAAGGCTTCGATGTCTCGCCAATTGAGCGGTGCATTCTGGAGAAGCTTGCGTTCGATATCCGCGCGATCACTTTCGCTTGCTTGCTCTAGGATCACAAGATCGTAGCCTTCGCCCTCTCGCCATTTGTCGTAATCCATCTCCATGCTCTTTACAAAACGGTCGAAGAGTGATTTGGAAGCGGGGGACG
>CANHVO010000565.1 GCA_947463915.1 Planctomycetaceae bacterium | reverse complement strand
TTTTACACCAACGGGTACCAGTCGGCAGCAACGCAGCGCGTTTGATAAGCGACAGCTATACACTCCCGTACGCCAGGGCCAAGTCGTGGATTGCATTATCATGCATCCACGCAATCCTCGCATGTCATTCTGTTGCAGCGCGACAACCAAACCCATACAATGAGCGACAACAGTATTCGTGGTACGGACATTCTGATCGGCGAATACAAGATCGATTCAGAGCTTGCAAACCAAGAATAAATCAGAACAAAGCGATGGATCTAAGTCGCGGGTCCGCCGTCACTTGATGGAAACCTTCTGTCCGCGACTAGATCATCGCGGACGTTATGATTGCCAGGCTCAATGAAGGCAATTGCGACTCGCGGATCCTATCGGGTAACACGTTACGGCGCTTGTTGAATTTCGAGTTTTCGCGAGGTAATAGTCAAGAGTTGCGAGGGAAAATATGAATACGCCAAACACCTACTCTTTAATGCCAAAAGTACTCGCTGTCTTATTTTTATTCATTGGAATATTGACGTTTTTCTTTTCAATGACTGCGTACGCTCATTTACGGACCGCGATGTCTGGCGTTTCAACCGACTCGTTCGCCCTACGAATAATGGCGTTTGGTATGCTTGAAGACGCAAGCTCAAATCGCAACTTTCTTCGGCAGCTTGAAACGAGAGTGTTCATCGGGTTCAGTTTTGGTTTACTATTGTTCATTTTCGGCGCGGTTTTGCTAATTTTGCCAAAGCCCAAATTACCCGAAAACTGAAACTTGCATTATCATGCATCCACGAATACCTCTCGTCTGGTTGTGTTGCCGAGAGACAACTCGGCCTATACAACAACCAACGCGGTACTCGTGGTGCTGTCAGTTGATCGGCCAATATGAGTTCGATTCAGGGCTCACAAACCAATGAAGAAATCAGAACAATGAATTGCATCGAAGTGCTCGGTCACCGTCGCTTGGCGGTCGCCATGTTCACTCCTCGCACTGGCTGAATTCGGTCGTTCCGCTTGATAGAATGCGAGTATGGATACTGTATACATCGAGACTTCAGTCGTAAGCTACGCAACTGCCTGGCTTAGTCAAAACACCCAGATTGCGGCGCTGCAACAGCAGGCCAAAGATTGGTGGCAGCTTGAGCGACCAAAGTTTGAAATAGTCACTTCTCAACTGACAATTGTCGAGGCGTCTGCTGGTGATCCGACTGCTGCTTTTGATCGGCAAAAGCTTTTGGCTGGATTGCCGTTGCTTGCGATCTCGAAAGACGCCGAAGACCTGGCTGCAAAGATCCTCGCGGGCCACATGATGACGCAAAAAGCGGCCGCGGATGCTTTGCATGTTGCCGTGGCGGCACTTGCTAGAGTAAACTACTTGTTGACGTTGAATTGTACTCATATCGCGAACGCTCATGAACTTCCGCGTGTCTACAGACTGCTTAACAGTGAGGGGCTTGGCGGAATGTTGATTTGCACGCCCTCGGAATTCCTCGGAGGAAACTACCCATGAAAGATCCAATACTGGATGAATTGCACCGAACTCGCGAGCGATTGCTCGAAGAATCCGGAGGGTCACTCACTGCACTGGTCGCGCGACTTGAGAGGGACCAAGTCAAGTCGGGGAGAGAGCTACGTGATGCAAGACGAACAAAGCATTGCATCGAAGTCGCCGATCAGCCGTTTCCTGATGGTGGCTCTACACCGGCGACTCGATGAATGCGGCCGTTCGGCCTTTGAAGACGAAAACCCGGGAGGCGCAACAGCGTGTCTAAACTACGTCGATCGTTCAGTCTCCGATCTTTACTGATTGTCGTTGCCTTAGTAGCACTTTACCTTGGTTATTGGCGACGGTCGCAAGACCTGCGCAACCAAGCCGCGGAATACCACCTTGAGGCGTTGAAAAGCGGTTATCTTGCCGTCCGAATGCAAAAGCCTCAATCTGTGGATTGGGAGCATGGTTGGCGCAATAGGTGGATATGGCCATCGCCACTCGCGATGGATCGGAATTCAGTTTTGAATGCGTTGCCGCTTTGGCAGCAGTCCATTGAGAGCGACCGCAAGAGTCAGATTTGCTTGTACGCGTCAAATCGGCCTTGGTTGTTCTGGTCATCGCCGGTTACAACGTCGCAGTTGAAACCATTACCAACCGATGATGATGAAATTGGCTCATGGTGGGACACGGAAATTGCGACACACGTTGAGACACTCGGACTGAATCAAGCCTACGCTTTTGGAGTTGGCTCTAATCCATCGCACGTGGTGCGAGACTGTGTCTTTCAAAATGGGGCTGATCAATCCATTCGACGCAAATTCGACTGGTGCGAGATTCGATCGATAATGCCCGTGGAAGACGGATACAATGACAAGGCAGAACAATCCATTGGACACGAAGCCCTCGATCAGCCGTTTTGACTTGCGTTGAGTCAACTGCTCGGTCAATGGGGTCGTTCTGTCCTCCAACAATGACACTCGAAATCGGACGTCAAACTTGATTGAGAATTCGGTTGTGGCTCCGCAAAATCGCAAACTACTTGAGCGCATAGCTTTCGTCTGTATGAGCGCATCTGCAACTTCGCTCGTAATAATCGTCGCAATGACTTGGACTACAGCTCTGCGAATTAACGCAATCCCAGATGTCGCCGTATGGCAACACAGTCAAGGTACCGGCAATGGGCCATGGGACCACAACGGCGAAATGACTATGTACGTTGACTATGTATTTTTAGCTTCTGCAATGACATTGGTATCCGGACTCACAATGGCAGTTTTTGCTCGCAAGTTAGGTCGTCGTTTGCTGGGTGGCATTGCTATTGCTGCAGCCGTCGTGACAATGTGGTACCATTTCCAACTGATTGATTGATATACTCAGGCGAATTTGATCATCGCGATAGCTAAGACTGGACAGAACCAAACCATGCACCGAAGTGGCCGATCGGCCACGCTCGACTTTAGAAACTTTTTTGGCGGCCACTCGGTGATGGGGTCGTTCGTGCAGATGGAAAAACCGATGTACCAGTGCACTCACTGCAGTTCAACGCACGATGGTATTCAGGCATTTCACGCGGATCGACCCACACCATATTGGGACGTACCGGAAGAAAAACGTGAAGCGGACGTCTACCTAACTTCGGACGCATGCGTAATCGCTGACCGGTTCTTTTTCATTCGCGGGCTGCTTGAAATACCGATTAACGGCTGCGACGACCACTTTACCTGGGGTGTTTGGGTCTCACTTAGCGAAACCAATTTTTTTATCTGGCAAGACCATTATGAAACACCGAAACGTGATCATCTTGGGCCGTTCTTCGGATGGCTTTGTACTCGACTGCCCATTTATCCCGAAACGTTGTACCTAAAAACAATGGTGTACCTACGGAACGATGGAATTCGGCCTCGAATCGTGCTTGAACCAACGGAACACCAACTCTCAATCGAACAGAATAGTGGCATCACTATTGACCGCGCGCTTGAATTGGTACACTTGGCATCATCGACATAGTTTAGATCGTACTCGAAAACATGCACAAACAATCCAATGCACCCGAGTGGCGGATCGGGCGTTTCCTCATATCGACACAACTTGGCCGGGACCGGGTGATCGGGGTCGTTCTGATTTTCAAAACTCGATAGAATTGGCAGCAACTCAGTCGAGGTTTACTTTTGTGCTCTATGCGTTCTCTCGTGGCTAGCATTCTTTGAAAGATTACTTTGCCGCAAGAGGACGCAAAGATCGCAAAGTTTTTACACCAACGGGTACCAGTCGGCAGCAACGCAGCGCGTTTGATAAGCGACAGCTATACACTCCCGTACGCCAGGGCCAAGTCGTGGAT
>CANHVO010000564.1 GCA_947463915.1 Planctomycetaceae bacterium | reverse complement strand
TTTCAAACGAGTCAAAAGCAAGTCCATCGACGACTCCGCCGCTAGCTGTAAAACTCCAAGAATTCGCATTGTCGGCTCCGATGATTCTATCGTTCGCAGCACTCCCGAATATCGTTGAAATACTTGTGAACTTGCCCACACCGGTACTGCTCGAAAACGATAGATCAACTACTACACTTGCGCCGAATCCTCGATAATCCAAGAAGTCTAAACCATTTCCGCCATTGATGATTCCGCTTACGCTGGCAGAAGCAGCGATTGAGAAGGCGTCGTCACCGGTTCCGCCCGTGAGGTTTTCGACACCGCTCCAGGCAAGACCTTCCAGTCGACCAGCGTTCGAGCCGTCGAGGTTCCACTGATTGTTTTGAGCTGTGCCTATCAGAGTATCCAAACCAGAACCGCCCACCAAAGTCTCTACGTTTTGGAAGGCAACACCGGATGTTGTAATCGCGTTAGGTCCAGTAACGTTCCAGTTGCTCGTCACGTTCCTGCCGACAACTGTATCCGTTCCTGTGCCCAGCGCGATCTGCTCAATACTTGAAATAGTGCCACTAATCTTGGAAGCCGTGGAAGATGCTAGGTTGACCAACAGGTTTTCGTTCGATTGGTACGCGATCGAGTCAACGCCCCCACCTCCGTTCAAGTTTCCCGTGACCAGCGATGTGTTTCCGATCGTGAAAACATCAGAAAGGCTCCCGCCAACTAGATTCTCAAGGCCGTTGAAGCTGAAGCTATTGTTAATTGTGCCAGAGCCGCCGCCGCCAATAGTCCATAGATTGGCTCCATTGGCGGCTGTCAACGTATCGATCGCCGAGCCACCGATGATGTGGGCAATGTTGCTGGTACCCCCAGTTTTTGTGGCAGCCCCTGTTTGTAAGTTAAAGCTTAAAGCGGTGGTTACATTGGAGTAGTCCAACGTATTCAGACCAATTCCCCCATCGATCCGACCGCTTACCGAACCACTTGGGCCAATAAGGAATTGATCATTCCCGTCACTTCCAATGAGGCTTTCGACACTCGTGAAGAAGATTTGCCCGTTCAGATTCCCTGCATTCGGGGCAGTGAGCGACCACACTTGATTTCCGGGAGTCAATGCGACCAGCGTATCAACAGCGCTGCCTCCGTTCACACTTGCAGAGCCACCATAAGCGTTGATCGTGTCGCCACTCCCTAAAGCGTTGATCTGACGCGTGGCAATCTGATTGCTATAAAAGTCTACATTGCTATATCGCACACGATTGGCATAGATATCGAACTGATTGGTTAAATTCGTACCCTCGATAACTAGAGTATCCGTCCCACCTCCACCATTAATGGTAACGCTGCCGTTTGCAGTGAATAATACGTTGGCTTCTGCATTGCGCTTGAAGTAAAACTGGCCGTCGCTTGGCCCCGGCCAAAACTTGAGCGTGTCATTGCCAGCTGTACCGGTGAATACGATTCCCTCATTGACATCCTGAACGGAAATAACGAATGATGCAGTGCTAAAGCTACCATCGGCACTCGTAGCCCGCGTAACAATGGTGTGGCTCGTGCTGGTTTCGTAGTCAATCGCGCCCGCTACCTGGACGACGCCCGTCGCAGGATCGATCGCAAATCGACCGCCAGCTGAATTATCCAGTGAATACGTTATGCCGTTATTGGTGGCATCGGCATCTGAGGCGAATGCGGTAACATGAACCAATGTTCCGTTGGGTGAATTTTCAGGGACAGTGTTTGCAAGGGTGTTGGTGTCGGCAATGGGAGATGTGTCGAACTCATCGACGTCGGTAACGGAGATCGTAAACGCTTTGGTAGTAAAGGACGAATCGGTGCTTGTCGCCCGAACAACGACATTATAGCTTGCCGCCGTTTCGCGATCGATCGCTCCTGAAACAGTGATAACGCCATTTGTTTCATTGATCGCGAAACGATTCCCTGCTGAGTCATCGAGAGAGTAAGTGATCGTATCGTGCAGGTCTGGGTCGAGGGCAAACGCTCTAATGCCGACGTCTGATCCGTTTACCGAGTTCTCGGCACTTTGATTGGACGATGTATTCTCGTCTGTGATTGGAGATACCACGCGATTGCCGGACACAAATCGTCGCTGAAACACGCCGACATCGTCGCCCGGTCCGTTGCCCCACCAAGTTACAACCGTTTCACCAGTCGGTGTGTAGGCTATACTTTGGCGACTGCCTCGTGTGTTTTGATCGCCGACCGACACGCTGTTGATCTGGAACTCATGACCCATTTCATTTGTGCCAGGGCCCATTGTTCTTGCGAAGATTCCGAAGCCTGATCCATCTTGTCCTGGACTTGACCAAGTAAAGGTTGTGAACCCATTGGAAGCGATGGCAACCGCTGGAGAATATTGAGTGCCTGCTGACGATTCATTAACGATGAATTCAGCACCTATTCGATCGAAATTGCTATCGAATCTCTGAGCGACGATATCGGTGGCGCGATTGTTGAGTGCAGTCTGCCAGGTAATGACATACTCCTGGCCATCGCGGGTTGTTGCCAAATCGGGTTGGGTCTGAGTACCTTCCGTGAACCGATTGATTTGGATTTCGTTTGGATTAATCGGATTTCCAGAGGCATCGAAACGCCTCGCGAAAATACCATAGTCTGAACCATCCTGATATTGGCTGGCCCAAGTAACCACAAAGCCGCCGTTGGCCAACATCTCTACGTCGGCAGAATCCTGGGCCCCTGAGGTGTAGTTACTGACAAGCCTAGTATTCAGAAGACCGTTATTCGTATTAGGGAGATTGCTGTCCCAGTCAAAGAGGCTTGCAAACACACCTTGGCCAGAACCATCGTTCTGTGAATCCTCCCAAACCACGACAAACTTTGTCCCGTCAGGGCTGATAGCCAAATCCACTTCGACTTGATAACCACTTTCCCAACCCACGTTCACAATGAACTGGTTGCCAACTCGATTTCCATCCTTGTCAAATCGCTGGGCGTTTATTCCCCAGCCTTGCGCATCCGCCCCCCAGCCTTGCCAGGCAACTACGTAGCGGCCATCGTCGGCCATTGCGACACCTGGCCGGATTCGCTCTGCAGATGCTCCAAAGTTGACCTGCGATTCGCCGCCATCTTTCGCACCAGTTGCATTGTAACGTTGAGCGAGAATATCTAAATCAATTGTTCCGTTGCTTCCCGATTCGTAGACAACGACTGATTGACCTGTTTTGTTCATGGCCAGCGCCGGAAACATTTGATCCCGGCTGGTCGTGGTATTGACGAGTTCTTCGGTCGCCAACGGTGCTCCGTCCAATTCAGAATTCAGCCCAACAACGGATACTATTGTTACCGAAGTATCACTAAAGCCTGCACTGTCGGTTACGCGGAGAGCGACTGTTCTTTGCTGGCCTCCAACCATCTGAGACGCGTCAAACAACGCCGTGCGGCCAGCGGTGTCGGCTTGAAAGGCCAGTCCGTCGTAGTCTAAATCCCACTGATATGTTAAAGCCTGGCTCGTTCCCGACGAAGACTTGGTTCCATCCAAAAACAAGGCCGTCCCTGCGGCGACGGAATAAGGCCCGCCATCGTCGGCTGTTACTAAACCAACAGAAACGATCTTGCCAGAGACGACTCCATTGGCGCCAACGAGCGCGGCGGAAATTGTTTGGCTTCCATAGCTCTGAAGGGTAACTGTAAACGTCTTTACTCCTTGATCGGCTGCCGTAAACGTATAGTCTGAGGGAAGCTGGGCAAATCGATCGTTACTTTTGAATTGAATAGTACCAGTAAATGCCGTATCAACAGAACCGTTCGGTGACAATGCACTGACTGTCACGCTGACTGGACTCCCAAATCGCGCACTGGCTGGTGCTAACAGTGACAGCGTCGTTC
>CANHVO010000563.1 GCA_947463915.1 Planctomycetaceae bacterium | reverse complement strand
TCCAAGCTCAAGCCGAAGGCATGACCACGGACAAAATCATCGTTCGATTGCTCAAGGACATCAAAGAACCGAACGTTCCAAAGTACGCTGGCATCGATACGAAATAAGACACGTTCCTAAACATTTTTTTCTCTAACAATCACTCCCATGTCGAACGATCCAACCAATCCCTACGCATCAACTTCGATGCCAACCGAATCCAATTCTATCCCAGCGGGAGTGGACCCTGCATTGCTTGCCAAGATCAATGCGATCGTCAAGGATGCCGGACAGTTCTGGCTGGCCATGATTTTGTGTCTTTGCTGTTCTGCGCTCGGCAGCGTGATCATCGGTATTTGGTATGCCGTGCGACTCATGCAATGGAATGCCATTGCAAACAGTCAATCGTGGCTGATGGTCCCGAATGCACCTTCAGGTAGTTTGCAAGCGAAATTTCAAGGAGCGAGGACCAAGCTCATCATCGGAATGGTCTTTGGATTTGTCATTCTATTCTTGCTGTTTGCTTACGTTTGCCTCTTGTTTCTTGGGGCTACAGCGCCCGCGTGACAATAATGGCGTAGCAGGTTTCGTGAGAAACCAGCAAGACACAGCCGATAAAAAAGTAGTAGGCTCGCTCCGTCGTGCCGTCCGCTGGAGTGATTTGATAATGATTCTTCGTGAATGGCACATAGAAGGTACCTTGGCGCGTCTTGGATGCGCGTACGCAATCGTCGCGGAGCGACGAGCGACAATGTCGCCCTTCGCTCTGCGAAGGTAGCGTGAGGCAAGACCGACATTCTACCAGCAACACAATACTGCCTATGCAATTTAAAAACTTGCACTCAACGCTGGTTTCTCACGAAACCTGCTACGGATAGGCGATGCAGCCGAAAGTCTTGACGACTTTCGCTACACAAAAGTCTATTTTCGTCTTCGCACCGCGTCTCATCAGCCACGGCTAGGGTTATGATTTGTCGTTTTCGGGCTGCTACTCGCCTTTACCTTTTTACCTTCCTTACTTGGAAAACGGATGAACGTTCGGCGTCTTGCAGTTATCGTAAATCCTCGCGGCGGCAAAAGGAACGGGCTCCGTGTGCTTGAACGAGTCCGTACCATCTTTCATGCCGCGGCGATCGAACTCGAAGTCCACGTTACCGAGCACGCTGGCCATGCCAGCGAAATTGCCAAAACGCTCGAACTGCAATCGATTGCTGGGATATGTGCGGTCGGCGGTGATGGCACGTTTCACGAAGTGGCAAACGGTTTAATGCAGCGAGACGAAGCCGTATCGATTCCAATCGGAATCATTCCTGCCGGGACCGGGAACTCGGTTGCTCAGCATTTGATGTTTGACGACCCGATGGAAGCTGCCAAGCGGATCGTTGACGGACGCTTTCAGCCGCTGGATGTGGTTCGCGTTACGCTCCAAGATCGAGTCATTCATTGCGTCAACATCGTGGGTTGGGGAGCCGTCTCCGACATCAATGTTACGGCCGAAAAAATGCGATTCATGGGACCAACTCGTTACACGCTTGCTGCCCTCCGACACATCATGACTCCAAAGATGCGGCGAGCCACCCTGATGCTTGACGATAAAACGATGACCGACGATTTTCTGTTCGTTATGGCCTGCAATACAAAATACACGGGGGCAGGCATGAAGCTGGCTCCGGAAGCCGAAATAGGGGATGGCAAGATAGACGTCGTCGTGATTCGCCGCGTTTCTCGCTGGCAAATGTTGCGGCTATTCATGAAAGTCTTCGATGGCTCACACGTTGGATTGAATTGCATCGAGTTTCATCAAGTCCGTTCGTTTTCGATCCAATCGGACGTCGGAGATCAAATAAACTGCGACGGTGAGATGAAAGGAAATAGCCCAATGACGGCAACACTACTGCCGTCGGCCCTGTCGGTCTTTGTTCGTTAAACTCAAGCTCGGCCTTAACCACGAAACACTCGAATCACACGAACGATAAATGATGTTTCAGTATCCAAGCGAGACGGCCTCCATGCCCATTGGGGATAGAAAAGTGAGGATACCTCGTAGCCGAATTAGCAACCAGAAATTCGAAACCATTCTTGTTATCATTGTGGCTGTCCAGAACCGGCTTCCCAAGCTTTACCTTTCCAATGTCGATAGAATCCAATGCGATTCCCCAACAAGTTGACTTTGTTCTGCATCGTTTCCCTTTCGGCATCGTTCGCATTTGGACAAAAAGCCGACTCCGAGAATGCACGGAAAATCAAGACTCTGGGTGGGGTCGTTGTTGCCGAAAAAGATGGCGAACTGGTCTCCGTAGATTTTCGCAAGTGTGGGGATAGTTGGGCCGATGCCTTTCCGCAACTTCTCGAAATCCCTACCATTCAAAGCGTTTCCATGACTGGTCCAAAGGCCACTCACGAACGCATCGCGGCTCTTGCGGCTTTGCCGAACCTAAAATCGTTGCGTCTCGATCTCTCTCTTGCTACCGATGAGTCGGTGACCGTGGTTTCCAAGTTCGCAAAGATCGAAGAGCTTAATCTTGACGGATGTTCCATTTCGGATGCCGCTCTCTCCAGCATCGCTGGCAGCTTATCGATCAAACGATTGCGGTTGGCCAAGACTAAGATTTCCGACGCCGGTTTGGCTCAAATCAAGACTCTAACGCAGTTGGAGTTGCTCGACATATCGGAATGCGCCCAAGTGACCAGTGCAGGCTTAGTTCACTTGCAAGAGCTCACCAAATTGCGAAATCTTAGTCTAGGCGGGCCCGGCATAACCGATGCCGGAATGCCATCGCTACGCAATTTGACCAACATGGTCGCTATCTCCTTCAAAGAGTGTTCGATCACGGATGCTTCCTTGGACGCGATCGCTGGGATGACCAAACTAAAGGAATTCGATATCTACAAAACGCCAGTGGGCGACAACGCATTGCGAGTCCTTTCCCAGGCTAAAGAGATGACGAAATTGAAGCTTCGCGGTTCAGGCATCACGAACCAGGGATTGATAGATCATATCGCCAAATTCGAAAGCGTTACTTCGATCGATTTGGGCGAAACTCAGACAGACGACAAGGCTTTGGTAGCGATCAGCAAGATGAAGAAGCTCGAAGATCTGAATCTGCTGCGGACAAAGGTAACCAACGCTGGAGTTGCTTCCCTCACGAGCTTGAAACTAAAGCGACTCAATCTGGACGACATTCAAGCGATCGACGATGGCGTTGTACTTCACATCGCAAAGATGCAGTCATTGGAATTTCTGCATTTAGGCAAGACGTCCATAACCGATGCGGGTATTCGTGGATTGAGTTCTCTGACTAACTTAAAGGACTTGATCTTGAACAACACGCAGGTCAGCGAAACTGCGGTTACGGAGCTTCAAGCCAAACGGCCAAAGCTCAAAGTGCAGCGTTGAAAGATCTTAAGCACGCCGCTTTTGCGTTACTCGTCCATGAGCCGTTGGGCGCTCGCCCCGGTTTTCTAAAATGCTCAACATTCGTCGAGGACCGTGGCTAGATCCACCTTTAGGTAACCACGAAATACGCGAATCACACGAAAAGAAGTCGGGATAATGGGTGGAGCAGACCAAGCGCGTACATTCCTCCAGCTTTGCGGTACTCGCTGAACCGTTTGAGCTTCGGGATTTTGTCTTTCGTGTGCTTCGTGTCTTTCGTGGTCAACTCGTTGAAAGACTTTAACCACACCGCTTTTGCGTTACTCGTCCATGAGCCGTCGGGCGATAGCCCCGGTTTTCTAAAACGCTCGACATTCGTCGAGATCCGCGGCTAGCTCCACCTTTAGGTAACCACGAAATACGCGAAACACACGAAAAGAAGTCGGGATAATGGGTGGAGCAGACCAAGGGCATACATTCCTCAAGCTTTGCGGT
>CANHVO010000562.1 GCA_947463915.1 Planctomycetaceae bacterium | reverse complement strand
TGCACGAACGGCAGGTCAGCCAACTTGAACACGTATTGGCCGGGACCAACATTGGGCAGCTTCGCGCCATCAGCGGTGAATACCAGCGGCGTTGAAACGGCGCTGGAGCTACTACCACCCTCCGGGATTACTTCTACGGAGAGCGGTAATCCTTGCAAAGACAGCGGAATCTGGACACCAACATCACGAGGTTTGTAGTTGCTGACCGTAAGCGTTACCGTTGCCGTATCGTTCAGTGTGCTTCCGTCTCCTAGTGTGTAGGAGAAAGTCACGTTGCCTGAAAAATCCGTCGACGGAGCCGTGTACAAAATTGTTCGACCGTTTGTTCCAATCTGAACTGTGCCTTGACCGGATGCTGGTTGAGTCACTGCTGTGATTACAATGGTTTCGCCTGCATCGACAGACGAATCATTGGCTAACACATCAAGGGATTGATTGGGCGACGACAGCACAGAGAGTGCATCGTTCACAGCGTCTGGTGCATCGTTGACGGCCGTGATTGTAAAGGTTGCTGTCCCATTGGCCACTCCGCCGTTGGTGCTGCGAACGGTATACACCACGGTTGCTTGGCCGTTCAGATTTGCCCGAGGGGCAAAGTTCAATCGAGTACCGTTGTTTGTGATCGTCGCGGTTCCGTTTGGTGACGTAACGCTCGTGATCGTTAACGTATCGCCGGTCGCAGCCGGGGTGTCATTGGACAGAACATTGAAATCGGCTGCTGCCGCGTCTTCGGTAATGGTAAAGGTTTCTCCGACCACGACTGGGGGCGGCACGGCAGGTGACACGGTAACCGTGACTGTGGCTGTGGATGTTCCGCCGTTTCCATCACTGATGGTGTAAGTGAAAGTCTCGTTGCCTGTGAAGCCGGATTTTGGCGTGTAAAGCACTCCGCTTCCCGCCGTGCCTACACGCACGGTACCACCTTGAGATGGAGTACCAACGGCAGTGACTGTCAAGGTTTCCCCGGTGTCAGGTCCCAATGTGTCGTTGGTAAGCACCGGAACAAAGAAGTCGACATCTGTGGTCTTGATTGTGGTGATGGTATCAGCGACTGCGACGGGATTGTCGTTGACTGCCGTTAACCCCACGGTGACCGTAGCTGTTGCAGTTGTTCCAGTCTGATCTTGGACAATGTAGGTTAAAGTCTCAGAACCGTTTACATTGGCTGCGGGGGTGTAGATTAAGCTCTTGCTATCCGGCGCGATCGAAACCGTACCGCCACGCGATGGAGAGGACACTGACTTTATGGTCAACACCGCATTCGAACCAGCGACGATCGTATCGTTGGTCAGAACAGGCAACGCGTTGTTCGTGCTGTCTTCATTGAAGTTGAAGGAGTCGTTGGTTGCCGTGAAGTTCTGGCCGATCGGCAGAGTTGCTGTTCCAAACGTCACACGACTTGAGGGCACAATCGTATCTTCTTTGAAAATCGTAATGCCTTTGCTGGCGTTCTCCGCTGGATTGGAACTGATGAGCGCTTGGCCGGTAGCTTTCACTCGCATGCGAACAGTTGCCAGCAGCTGTGGATCGCGACCAGGTCCTACGTTGAAGCTTGAGAAGGCACCTAACTCATTGATCAAGCCGGCGGTAGTTAGATCTGGAGTGCTTCGTCCATTACCGAACAAAGATGCGTAGGTCAATGGAGTAGTACCGACTAGTTCCAGTTTGCTGGCATCATATTCGACGTCCATGTAAGCCGAGAAAACACCATCGCCTTCTGGTGAGCCAGTCGTTCGCAAATCATTGAGCACAATCCTCAAAATGAATTCCGTTCCAACACTGGCGGAAGTGATAGGAGTGGTGTTGGTGGAATCAAACAGTTGCAAACTGATTCCAACTTTGGCAGTATCCGAAACCGAGATGGCCATCGTCTGAGTTTGCGAATTACCCGCAAGATCGGTTAAACGCAGATTGGCTGTTTGTGGCCCAACTTGCGATGTGATAGGACTCCAAGTTAACACCCCTGTGGTTGCATTAACCGTAAGACCAGCTGGTGCGTTCTCGAGCGAGTATCGCAACCCTTGGCCTTCTTCGACTGCCGCCAAATCGAAATTCAAAGCGCTGCCGACATTTGCGGAGCTAGGAAGTCCATTAGACCCAATGGCGGCTGGTGCTGTCGAGTCGTAGGTAACGGAGAGCGCTGGTGAGTCGGTGCTAGTCGAACCACTGAGTGTTTGCGATGCGACAATGCTTCTCGAGCCATTTCCCAATTGGGAAACCAAGGTCGTAGAGATTGTGGTGGACGCGCCCGTTGCGACCGCGGTTCCAACAATCTGATCACCGACTTTTAAATTCACAGTTGCACCGGCTGTCGTTCCGTTAACAACGAACTGCATGGTGCCTGAGTTCGTTACGTTGTCGGAATCGCTTGTGCCCGAATCGCTGACGGCCGCCAGATCGATACTCGTTGGAGCTGCGGTTGCAGCAGATACGTCGAACTTCAAGACTTGAGTGTCAAACTTGTCGCCGGTCGTAACAGACGCTTGATCCGCAGATCGAACGCTGGCTGTTAGGTTAAACGAACCCGTGAAATTGGTAGGAGCCGTCACCGTTAGTAAGCCAGTTGTCGCGTTTACATTGAAGGTATAGTTTACGCTTCCCGTCTTGGTGGCTTCGTAAACAACAGGCTGACCTTCAGCATCTTGGGATGACAACTGAATCGTCACTGTCTGCCCCGGTGCAATCGGTGGCACAACAATGTCATTCAAAAAGGGAGCGCCATTGGCTGTGTCCGCAGCGGCGGTCGCGGTGAAGGTACGCGAGAAAGTATTACCTGTCGAATCGGTCACTGTCACCGTAATCGTAGAGGTACCAGAGTTAGCTAACGCCTTCAGTCGTATCAAGCCGTTCTCGGTATCGTTAAAAATCTCTGCGGACTTGATCGAGATCTCGGTGTCAGGACGGTCGTTGGTCACCTTGGTTCGCGAAATGCCTTCTCGAGCAGCGTCTCCCTCGATCAGTTGACCAAAGATGGAGTGATTGAAGTCGAGGTGCCGTTGGGGGCCCTCTGTGATGAAGAACTGTGAGTCGTTCGTGTCGTCGCTCGACTTGGCATACGAAAGAATGCCAGTTCGGTTGTGTTGCAGATCGACGTCAAATTGGTCATTGAAGTTACCGAGGGTCGATCCGCCACTGCCCGTGCCAGTTGGGTCACCGGCCTGAAGCACGAAGTTATCAATCACACGGTGGAAGATAATCTTGTTGCTCGATGTTTGATTATAGAAACCACTGTTAGTGAGGGTTTCGATACGTCCGACCGGTCGCGGCGCTTCATCTTTAAAAAGTCGATAGACCATTTCCCCGTAGCCATTAACATTCAGCTTCCAGGATGTGTTATTCGTCACCATTTCGGCAGCGATTACCGATGGGTTACTGCTGGTTACGGTAATCGTGAGTGGACCACCGTTCGGGTCATAGGCATCCACGGGGACATGCAATGGCGAACCATTGAGAACGGTTTGGTTCGGGATCTCCGTGAATGTCGGGTTGCTTCCTGTCGGGATTGCGACACCAGAGAGTGTCGAAAGCTGTTGCAGCGTCTGCACGCCGGTCACCCGTTGTCCATTGCTGAATTCCCAAGTTGGATAGGTTGTTACGTTCTCGCTGATTCCAGTCGCGTTGCGCGTTCTGTCTGGATTGGAGATTTCGATGAACGGAAGGAATTGCGCGCCGTCTTGGAACAACGCTTTTTGATCCGAGCAAAATGGACACCAGTCCGCTCCAAAGAACTTCACACCTGCTTGCTTGAGCGCCTTGGCGAATTCGACAAGATTCTGAGCGTTTTCGCCCTCGCCTACCAAACTCGACGAGTTCATCGCCGACGAAGTGACTTGGGCAGGCGTTGTGGTCGAAGA
>CANHVO010000561.1 GCA_947463915.1 Planctomycetaceae bacterium | reverse complement strand
GAACACTTCGCCCGACGCCATCACGCCGGGGGGAATGCAATGGAGTTGCACGAGATCCAAAGCGTCGACACCCAACCGTCGACGGCAATCGTTGATGTGTTGACGCACCACTTCGGGCGTGTACGGGCCTGGGTAGTTTTGACGCCCAACTTTGGTGGCAACAAACACGTCTTCTTGGCGGCCTTTAAGGAATTTGGCGATCAGCGTCTCTGACCGCCCCGCGCCGTAAACGTCTGCGGTTTCGAAAAACGTAACACCAGTCTCGACAGCCGTTTCCAAAATGGACATTGCCTCGTTGTCGCTGACATGCCCCCAGTCGGCGCCCAATTGCCAGCAGCCAAGACCGATTTCAGAGACGGCTCCCCCCGTGTTGGCGAAGTTTCTTGTTTTCATTGTTGTTGATTGAATCGCAAGTCTTTGGAGCAAATGAACTAATTAGCCGAACGGCGTTAGCCGCGGTTCTCGACGAATGTCGAGTTATCCCGAAAACCGGGGCTAACGAAGCGGTAAATATACGGCGATATGCTTAAAGTCGAATATTGGTTTTTCAAGAATTCTAGAAATTTCCTTTTTGGCGAAGGCTGCGGCAAAAACGCTTCGCATGGTAAAATGGTTGTCCACGCCACGAACGCAATCATTGCGATCCCCTTCCTCTTCCCACCACTCGGCCTACCTATTCACCATGACTCACAAGTTCTGCTTGAAGCTACTTATTTTAGGTGTCGCTAGCCTAAATCTCGGACTCGCGACGGCCGACGAGCGGACCCTCGACACGTTTCGGGCTCAACAAATAACGGACGTTTACTATTCCGAGGGTGCCGCGGCAGGTGATTTGAACAACGACGGAAAAGTGGACTTCGTATATGGTCCGCACTGGTACGAGGGGCCAGGCTTCCAAGTCAAACATGAAATCTACTCTGCCAAGCCGCAAAACAGGGAGGGATATACCGATCATTTTTTTGCTTGGGTCCACGACTTTGACGGAGATGGTTGGAAAGATGTGTTCACCGTCGGCTTCCCCGGAACCCCTGCATTCGTTTACCAAAATCCAGGCAAGGACAAGGCCTCTGAACTTTGGAAGAAACACCAAGTGTTTGATTGGGTCTCCAACGAGTCTCCTCAATTCATTCAACTCGTTGGCGATGATCGGCCAGAGCTAGTTTGCTCGCGCGATGGCTTCTTCGGCTATGCAACCATCGACTGGGCTCGCCCATTCGAGCCGTGGAAATTCACTGCGATCTCGGCTCAAGTTACCGACAAGAAATTTGGCCACGGCCTTGGAGTCGGTGATGTCAACGGCGATGGCAAGCTGGATGTGATTCACGCCAAGGGCTGGATCCAACAACCAGCCGAACTCGCGGCCAGCAAACCATGGCAAGCTCATGAGCACTCCTTCTCCAATGCATACGGCGGCGCAGAGATGTTCGCTTACGATGTCGATGGCGATGGTGACAATGACATCATCACTAGCATCGCAGCCCACGACTTCGGTTTGGCTTGGTTCGAACAAGTCCTAGACGGTGGTGATCGCAAATTCACTCGCCACAACATCATGGGTTCGAAGCCACAGGACAATTCCTATGGCCTCGTTTTCAGTGAACTTCACTCTGTCAACTTGGCCGATATCGATGGCGATGGCCTCAAGGACATCATCACCGGCAAAACCTATTACTCCCACCACAAGGCGAGCCCAATGTGGGACGCTGGTGCCGTGGTCTATTGGTTCAAATTGGTTCGAGGACCTAACGGTGTCGATTGGGTTCCCTTCAAAGCAGCCGACGAAGCCGGTATCGGCCGACAGATTGGTCTCTATGACCTCAATCAAGACGGACTGCTCGACATCACCGTCGGCGGCATGAAAGGGGCACATGCACTTTTTCATCAGCGCACCAAAGTTGGCGAAGAGGCATGGCTGGCCGCACAACCGGTGCGTCAAGTTGTTAATTCGGTTGCGAAGGACAAAGCGATGCTCTTCGAAGGAGAAAAGCTCAAGGTTCTCGCAGTCTCAGACGGTTCTGCAAGCGAACAAGGTATGGGTGGATTTGCAGCTGACCACTGGAGCGGCGATTCTCAACTTTGGTGGACCGGCGGCAAGGTCGGTTCCACCTTGGATTTGGAATTGCCTATACCTACAGCAGGCAAGTTCGATTTGTTAATGGCATTTACCAAAGCTCGAGACTACGGCGTTGTGCAAGTGAGCCTAGATGGAGTGAAACTCGGCAAGCCCATCGATTTGTTTAACGATCCTAACGTGATCTCGACAGGTGTCATACGAATCGGGACTGCCGAATTCAAGGCCGGCCCGCAAAAACTAACCTTCGAGGTCGTCGGCAAAAACGCTTCCTCGGTCGGCTTTATGGTCGGTATCGATAGCGTGCAATTGGGTGTCGATCACGGTGATGCACCAAAGTCCAAAGAGGGCAAAGCGCTCAATCTCGATTTCGAGAAAGGGACACTCGAGGATTGGACGGCCACCGGTGACGCGTTTACCGGTCAACCGATTCGAGGGGATGCCGTGGCTGCTCGTCGACAGGACATGAAGAGCGAACACGAAGGTGAATATTGGGTTGGAACATTCGAAAAATCGGGTGACAAGCCAATTGGAACTTTGACATCGGCCTCATTCGTCGCCGACAAGCCATTCGCGTCTTATCTGATCGGCGGTGGAAGCGACAATTCCATTCGGGTCGAATTGGTGGATGTGCAAAGCGACAAGGTCATTCATCGTTCTTCGGGACGGGTCAGCGAAAACATGCGACAGGTGGTTGTCGATCTTGCGAGCAGCCAGGGCAAGGAGTTGTTAGTACGGTTGGTCGACGAAGGCACCGGAGGTTGGGGGCACCTCAACTTCGACGGCTTCCGATTGCATTCGATCCAACCAGGACCTATCTCCAAAACCGAAGTTCCAGCGGTCTTGGACCAATATCCCTTCGAAGGCTTGAAGGCAGAGGCGGCAGTTAAAGCGATGAAGCTGCCGGACGGCTTCCAAGCGATTGTGGGGGCGACCGAACCTGATGTTAAACAACCGATCGCTATGGCGATCGACGATCGCGGTCGTGTCTGGATCGCAGAAGCCTACGAGTATCCACGTCGTGCCGAAGAAGGAAAAGGTCGCGACCGAATCCTTGTCTTCGAAGACACCGATGGCAACGGCAGCCTGGACAAACGCAAAGTCTTTGCCGAAGGCTTGAATCTTGTTAGCGGACTCGAGGTTGGCTTTGGTGGCGTATGGGTCGGTGCGGCTCCTTACTTGATGTTTATCGCGGATGCCAACGGTGACGATGTTGCAGATGGCGCACCAAAAATCTTGCTAGACGGTTGGGGGTATCAGGACACGCACGAGACGCTCAACACGTTCATTTGGGGACCAGATGGTTGGCTCTATGGTTGCCATGGTGTCTTCACTCACTCGCGTGTTGGCAAGCCAGGAACACCGGACAAAGATCGCCAAGGTGTCAACGCTGCTATTTGGCGTTACCATCCGACGCGACATGTTTTTGAAGTCTTCGCGCACGGAACGAGCAACCCATGGGGTGTCGATTTCAACGACCGTGGTCAAGCGTTCCTTACCTCCTGCGTTATCCCTCACTTGTACCACATCATCCAGGGGGCACGTTACGAACGACAAGGGGGCGTGCACTTCAACCCATACACCTACGACGATATCAAAACCATCGCTGACCATCGCCATTACATCGGGGCAACACCACACAGTGGGAACGGCAAGTCCGATGAGGCGGGCGGCGGGCACGCGCATGCTGGCGCGATGATTTACTTGGGCGGAGCTTGGCCTGAGAACTATCGTGATCGCATTTTCATGAACAACATCCACGGCCAACGACTGAACGTCGATATCCTCAAGCAAAAAGGATCGGGCTATGT
>CANHVO010000560.1 GCA_947463915.1 Planctomycetaceae bacterium | reverse complement strand
AACGGATGGAACAGCAAAAGTCTAGTCAAAAAATGCAAAATTTTTTTATTCCGAAACTGTTGCCAAGAAACAGGCTTAGAACGCTTGCATCTTAAAATTCTGGAACAACAATTGGCGTTCAATCCCGGAAAGCACATTGCGCTAGCGATGCGAATTCCAGAGATACGAATCTTATCATTATTCGCTAACGTCGACGAGTGACCTATGGACTGGGTAAAGCCCAAGCATCGCGCAAGGCAAATGAAGCAATCCGAAATCTCGGAAGCAGAGGTTTCTGCAAGCACATGGCTCAAACAGCTTTGCGAGGAAAATGTAGCGATCCTCCAAAGCTCACTTCCTGTCAGAGGGACACAATCCAAACTTAAGCCTGCCAAGGTGGATGTCTCGGATTACCTTCGTGCGACAACCTGGGGGACGGGAGTTTGGGACGTTGAAAGTACCAGTCGCCAAGAATATCTCAACGATCTTCAAGATTTATTTGGTGCAGCGACGCCCAAATCCAAAGGAAGAAAAACGGCCAACACCCATACCGCCGACCCTGCCAATGTTACGGACCGAGAAGCCAGTGCGTTACAGTCGGCAAATGCAACGAAAATCGGCAAGTGGATTTCACAGCAGCTTCCCAAAGCCAGCTATGACCCCTACGTAGCGCTAGCTTGTGCCGGCTGGATCCATGCTTTGCCGGAAGCCGGTCGGAGGATTTCGCCTGGTCTCTGGCTCGAAGTCCTGCAAAGCGCGCTAACACAGGTGGATCGCGCCTGGGAAAGCGGGCCTACCGAAGGACTATTCCCGTGGATCATTTGGGCCTGCGAAATCCCACTGGCACTCGCAAAGCAGCTATCACATCTAGGTGGCAAGGATCGTATTGTCAGCGAAACGCTCAACCGGATCGCACTGCTGCTCGAGGAATCCTCGGATAACCCTCAGGCGTTCTTGGCAAGAGGTGGTCAAGATCTTCGCGCATTGCTTGCTTGTATTATGCGATGCCGTTGGTCAGCCGACGCGGTAGGTGCCAGGAAATGGTTTCCTCCCCAACGCAAGGCACTTTCCAAATTGGCGATCGCTGGACTGGCACTAACCGATGCGGACGGCAAGCAATTGCTGTTTGATCGCGTCGATTCGACGCTCGACGAAGAGTTCTGGATCAAGCTGAATCAACTTGCCGGCAAAAACAAAAAATTGCAATTGGCAACCGCATGTGCTCTGCCTGATTCGATCGGCAAGGCTATCGGCGAAAAACCAGCCAAGCTTCGAAAGGTGGAGACGCTCGATGTCTCGATGCCAAACTACAGCCATTACTGGGAAAAGAACTCGATCGCGACGATGCGACGATCTTGGCGAGAACGCGGTTGCCGTGTTGCGGTGGATTTCTCGACCGATGTGATTTGGCTCGATGTTTTAGGAAACGATGGGCAGCGTGTTATCAGCGGTGAATGGGATGTCGAAATCTTCCGCAACAAAAAGCAACTCCAAACCGATGTCTCGTGGCAAGAGGTCTGTTGGTTTACCGATGATGACGTCGACTACCTCGAACTGGAATGCGAGGTAGAAAACGTTTGCAAGATCCAACGGCAAGTGATGTTGATGCGAGACGAAGGCGTAGTCTATTTCGCGGATGCACTCATCGCAGAAGAACCCGATCAATGGTCCGTTAAGTCCACATGGACTGTTTCTGACGATATCGAACTTCATTCCGACCCAAAGACCACGGAAGGCAGACTTGTACGCACCGGGAGCACCAACCAGACGGCTGCGTTGCTATTACCAGTTGCAATGCCAGAATGGCGACGCTCGCCTAGCCACAGTCGAATGGACTGCAAAGGCCAAGTGATTTCGCTCCAATGCGAAACGGCAGCTAAAAATCTCTACAGTCCACTGGTCATGTCGCTGCGGGGGATTGAAGCAACGCCTGCCTATACCTGGCGACAACTCACTATCGCTGAAGAGCTTCGCAACCAGCCTCGCGACGTCGCCGAAGCTTATCGCGTGCAAGTCAATCGCGATCAATGGGTCTTCTACCGATCGTTAACACCCTGCACCCGGCGAACGGTGATGGGATTGCACTTGAACACTGAGTTCTACGCAGGGCGATTCTCACGCGACGATGGAGTCTTCGAGCCAATCGTTGAAGTCAACCCGGAGTAGAAAGTTATCACAGGAGACAATCGTTCCATCCTAACGCTCCAATGGGATTGTCGCGTGAGCGGGGCTCGCTAGCTGCGAATCGTAGGCTCAGACGAGACAAGCTCGTCTGGGGCACACAAAACATTTGTTAAAAGCCGCTGAAAGTTAAATGTGCGGCGAGCCCAAGCTGGAACGAAGTAACTCCGGCAGCGATGGGGTGACCGATCCTGATCCGTCTTTTTATTAACGTGTAGACGGTAACGAGGACAATGATCGTACCAATCGATTTCATGACCAAAAACAACGCCAAGTCAGACACAGCGATCTGTTCGGCTTGATCCAGATTCATCAACCATCGACCGATCGGATTTTCCTCTAGTTGTTTTAACGATTCCCGATACTGGATCGTCAAAAGAATATCGTAGATCGCGACCGCAGCAATGACTATCAAGTAGGTCACCATTGAGACTGCCGATTCTCTCCAGTGCCGATATGCAGTCATTAGGCCGGCCCGCATTTCTGGAAAACTTTGGCACAGGGAGTCTAGTCCATGCTCCCTGTTCATCTGGTACGTAAGTCTTTGAGCATCCATTTCGTTCTTTCCTGCGATGATCGAGTCAGATGATTCAACACATTTTCGTCAAGCCGAAGTGCCGTTGAATATGGTCTTCTAAGATCCGATTACTTAGCGGTAATCGTGCCAAAGACGATTCATTGCCAGAAAACTTCGGCAATGCGTTCCCTTTCCGCCCAAAGCTCCGTACATGGGGCGATTCCCTGCCTCGCTCTTTTTCTTAGAAATTTTTGATGCTCAATTGCCTTGCAGGTTAGTAAATAACCAAAAATCACAACTGGCCCTGGATGGGCATGTTGCGTGCAATGCTGGTTAAAACGCCTTCTAAGGGTAAATAGCAATCCGTAATAAGCTGGTCGTTTTGTGGGCAAAGCGGATTGGCAGCCTCGAGCGTCGATGGACACGAATCTTGAGCGGCAGATAACACGCCACTGTCGCAGCAAAACGTACGTTAGAAAACCAGCGAAAACCATGATTGTGCGTTTCAGCGACGAGACGCTGCCTCTTTATTAGGCTACAGAGGGTCGCACAATTGTCCTCAATTGTCGCTGGCAGGCTGAATCCCATCCGAGCAGCCCTTGCGGAAACGATCGAAACGAGTGCACACACATCGGTCCAACGTAGGATTCAAGCACTACCACAATCAGAGTCTACCGAAACACAACCCACACCAAGAATCGACTCCTTCCTGGTTCCACTTCCCCCGTATAGCCGACAAGTTTTCTCGAGCTGTTTTTAAAAATCCAGCAACTCAGCCTCCGAAATTTTCACCGCCGATTCAAAGAGGAGTGTCCCCTTGTTCTTCTCCCCTTGTTCTTCTCCCTCCTCCCCATTTCTAGCACGCCAAGCAAGTTGCGAACTTGGGCACAAGGCCCGCGTTCGCTAGCGGTCCCAATCCCAACGGTCCCAACGGGGACACACCACTTTTCAAGGGGAATCCCAACGGGGACACACCACTTTTCAAGGCGAATGATCAAAGAGGACTGTCCCCTAATTCCCACCCCGAATGATCAAAGAGGAGTGTCCCCTTGTTCCCCTTGTTCTCCAATCCCAAACGACTTGGCTGGTTTGATCGCATTTCTAGCACGACAAGCAAGTTGCGAACTTGGGCACAAGGCCCGCGTTCGCTAGGGCGGGCTTACTTCGATTTGGCGTTCTGATGGACTGATATCGGGATTTCTTCGTTCGTTT
>CANHVO010000559.1 GCA_947463915.1 Planctomycetaceae bacterium | reverse complement strand
TAGGACATGAAACTGCAAAGATGAGCCTGGGCAACGCTCTGCGGACAACTCCAAACCAAGAAAAACAACGCTTCTCGGCACCAACGTCCGACATCATGCCCATCCGTAAATCCGACTCCTTTGGCCGCCACCAAGGCCGCTTGCGTGCAGTTTAAAGCCAAATCATTGGCCTTCTTTCTCATTGCACCTTGATCATGTGGCCCCCCTTGGCTATCCATCCTGCAAAGTTCGCCAAATGCTGCTTCCCATTGTTTTCGAAGCCCCTGCGCGATTGGCAGCAACTCGCCACGCAAGCGGCCTTCCGCGACTAGATACTCAATCGCTTGAGCCGCGTGACCAAGTGCCAGTGCCGAAGTGTGTAGCCCCCCTGCGCCACCTTTGGGGTTGCAAGACGCTGGTTGATCATTCTTTTCTGCTTTACGACTGCTTAACTCCATGACGTTTTCCACCGGACCATGTAGCACCTCTGCCTCCGAAGCAATCACTCTGCAGAATCGTACCGGTCCCGTCGCGCTCCCGTTCAAAGCCATTAACTCGCCGCAAGGCTCAATTTCTACGCCTAGCCGATTTCCCGGTATCGCAAATAATAACTCCCTGGGTTTGCTCGATTCGTTTTCTTTCCCATGAACCGTCTCAACGGCACCAACCACGAGAGTGTCCGCAAACCGAGCTCCCGTCACCCAAGGGCTGAAACCCTCCAGCAACCAGCCTTCGCCAGTTGGGATCGCGCGGAGCGGTGGCTGACTTAGATGCCGGCGACTGGTCGTCAAATGACTGATCCCAACGGTCGCGAAAGTGACGCCGCTACGAAGCGAGCTCAGTAACGTCTCGCGGGTCGTTTCGTTCAAACTTGTTTCGATACGTCGAACAGCAGCGCTTCGTTGAGTCATTACAAAAGCGGTTGTTAAGCATCCACTCGCAAGCCAGACATAAAAGTTCAGGAGCGAACGTGAGTTATTGGAAATCGCATTCTCAATGCGAGCGCACTGACGCAATTTCAAAACAGGAAAGTCGTTAGTCGATCGAAGTCCACCCGCACTCTTCCTTAACTCTGTCAGCCACTCCTTGCTTTCCGGTTTGCCACTCTCTTGAGAGATAGCAGCCTCTAAGTGCGCGTCAATTTCTGCCAAAGGCTCGATCACACAACCTCCCATTTTACCTGTCTTAACAGAATCCTCGCGAATGTCATCAAATCCATGCTGGCTTTGAACTATTACCGTTGATCCGGTATAACGATGATGCAAAGCCTTTGCTTAATTCCTAAGCATTGGCAAACAGAATACCAGAATCGGCTCAAGGCAAGCGACGTTTGAAGCCGTTTAAAGCCTTGCTGTTCTATTCCCGAATACGCCGCTAACGCTACTTTACCTATAAGTCTTGAATCTTTCAAAGAGATAATCCATGACCCAAATTGAATATTCGCTCGGACAAGAAGTTAGTATTGCTGGCATTGCGAATGAAATTGATGCGGATTCACTCTATGACAAGTGCATGGCGTTGGCCCGCAATCTATGGTGGAGCTGGCAGCCTGAGGTCAACAGCCTCTTTCGCGATATCGACCCGATCCGATGGCGTCAATTGGACCATAATCCAATCGCTCTTCTCCGCGAATTCAACCCCGAGCGACTCGCGATTCGCGCCGGTGAAATGGTGCTTCATAGCCGCGTGAACTACGCGTACCGTCGCTTACAAGAGTATCTCGAAAACAAAAACACCTGGGCTCAAAACAACGCTGGTGTACTCGGTGCTAAACCAGTGGCCTATTTTTCAGCTGAATTCGGTCTGCACGAATCCTTGCCTATCTACTCCGGCGGCCTCGGTGTCCTTTCTGGTGATCACGTGAAGAGCGCCAGCGGACTAGGTGTCCCATTGGTTGGCATCGGCCTCTACTACTCACATGGTTATTTCAAGCAACACTTGAGCGCCGATGGCTATCAACGCGAAGAGTATTTCGAAACCAAAGTCGAAGACCTCCCGCTAGAACCAGCCGTCTCACCCGATGGCACTCCACTCATGGTGTCCATCGACACTCGTAATGGACGGCTTCTCGCCAAGGTTTGGAAAGTGCAAGTCGGACGCGTTCGCCTGTTCTTGCTCGACTGCAATGTCGAAGGAAATCGACCTGAAGATCGCGAACTGACGAGTCGTCTTTACGGCGGTGATGAACGAACCCGAATTCGACAAGAGTTGGTTATCGGCGTCGGTGGCGTCAAAGCTCTTCGAGCTCTCGGCATCAATCCAGGCGTCTACCACCTCAACGAAGGTCACAGCGCATTCGTGCCGCTCGAAGTCATGCGTGAGAGAATGGCCGATGATGGCTTGACTTTCGAGGACGCAATGCGAGAAACCGCCGAAGCGACCATTTTCACAACACACACGCCCGTCCCTGCAGGCCACGATCGATTTGACGCGGCTTTGATCGAAGAGCACTTGGGCCCACTTCGAGATTCACTCGGTATCAGCGCTGACCACTTGATGGGGCTCGGCCGTGTGAACGCACATGACGCCGGCGAAACCTTTTGCATGACGGTGATCGGCCTGAAAATGTCCCGAGCCGCAAACGCTGTAAGCCAACTTCACGGGCATATCTCCCGACGCATGTGGAAAAGCCTCTGGCCAACCCGCGAAGAGCGAAACATCCCAATCGGTCACATCACCAACGGTGTGCATATCGAAAGTTGGCTCGCAGCGCAAATGCAACAGCTTTACGATCGCCATTTTCCAGCCAACTGGAAGAGCCAGATGGGTGAACCCGACGTTTGGCAAAATATCCACTCCGTCGATCCAGGTGAACTTTGGGAAACTCACAACGCGCTCAAGAACCTGCTTTTGGCGTTCGTTCGTAGACGTATTTCGCGTCAATGCCGACGCCGAGGTGAAAGCGATGAGATCGTCGAAGCCGCTCGAAACATCCTCAGTCCAAATATCTTGACCATCGGATTTGGACGCCGTTTTGCGACCTACAAACGTGCAAATCTCATGTTCAATGACTTGGATCGCATTTGCAAGATTCTGGACAGCACCGAACGCCCTATCCAAGTGATCTACGCGGGCAAAGCGCACCCAAAAGACGAACCAGGCAAACGATTCATTCAGGAAATCTCGAACTTGCGACATGATTCTCGGTTTGCCGGACGTGTCGCTTTCCTTGAAGACTATGACATCAATGTCTGCCGTCACATGATCCAGGGCGTTGATGTATGGCTTAACAATCCTCGTCGGCCACTCGAAGCATCCGGCACTAGCGGCCAAAAAACTGTGCTCAACGGTGGCCTCAATTGCAGTATCCTCGATGGCTGGTGGGCGGAAGCCTACGACGGTTCGAACGGCTTTGCAATCGGCAAAGGAACAAGCCATGCCGACGATCGTTTGACCGATAAACGGGATGCTGAGTATTTCTACGACACGCTTGAGCAACGAGTGATTCCAACCTTCTACGATCGCGATCGAGATGGATTGCCACGCAAGTGGATCAAAATGATGATGAATAGCATCAGCACTCTTGCTTGGCGGTTTAGTAGTCACCGAATGGTGATGGACTACACTCGATTGGCCTACGTGCCATCCGCTGGTGGCCTAAGCAGCGACATGCAAGGTTTTGATTGAGCCGAAGAGAGTTTTGATTGAGCCGAAGAGATTGGTGTCCGCCCCGATGAGCTTGTCCCATCGGACGTAACGGTTCGCGGCTAGAGCACTTCAGCGAGTTACGATGGCATTAATGCGCTGCTGATAAATAATCGGTCTTGCCGCACGCTACCTTCGCGGAGAGGCTGACATTCATTTGCAAAAACGTGTATGACCATGTTCGCCAGAGCGAGTTTTTTAAAATTCGCGTTGTCGCTTCCGGCTACGCGCCGGACATGGTCACCCCCAATCAGTCAATGCATTCTGGTGT
>CANHVO010000558.1 GCA_947463915.1 Planctomycetaceae bacterium | reverse complement strand
CACCAAAGCGGTGTCCGGTCGGGCAAGCCCGAGCCGGACAGTACAGGCTGGCACGCCTCTTGCTCGCCACCGGGCAGCTTGCGCTGCTCCGCCTACAAAATGCAAACAAAAAAGCCACGGCTCGTTCGAACCGCGGCTTTTTCTTTTTGAACTATCTGCGTTTTTAGCTTACAGAAACTTTGCCAATCGCGAGCACAAGTCTGCAGTTCGGCAGCTGTAGCCCCATTCGTTGTCGTACCACGAAACCACCTTGACCAACTTGCCCTTGTCACCCAAGACTTGGGTGAAGTCGGCAGCGAAAATGCTGCTGTGCGGGTCGTCGATGATGTCGCTCGAAACGATTGGATCCTCGGTGTAGCAGAGGATGCCCTTGAGTGGTCCTTCGGCAGCGAGCTTCATCGCAGCGTTGATCTCGGCGACGGTTGTTTCCTTTTTGAGGTTCACGGTCAAGTCGACGACGGAGCCGGTTGCAACAGGCACTCGCATCGCGATACCGGTCAGCTTGCCCTTGAGCTCAGGAATCACCAAGCCCACAGCAGATGCAGCACCTGTGGTGGTCGGGATGATGTTCAGGCCAGCAGCGCGTGCTCGGTACGGATCAGCGTGAGGCATGTCCTGTACTTTTTGATCGTTGGTATAAGCATGCACGGTGGTCATCAACCCCGACTCAATGCCGAACGTGTCGTTGAGCACTTTGGCGATAGGGGCCAAGCAGTTGGTGGTGCAAGATGCATTGGAAATGCACTTGAGGTCGGCTGTGAGCTTCTCATCATTGACGCCGAGCACACATGTCAGATCAGCACCATCCTTGGCTGGAGCGCTAAGAACAACTTTCTTGCAACCCGCTGCCAAGTGCGAATCGTAGCCAGGCTTACCGTCCTTCGCACGACCTGTGAAAAATCCAGTGCTCTCGACAACGATGTCGATCTTGAGATCAGCCCAAGGCATCTTGGAAGGATCTTTTTCAGCCAAAGCCAAGATCTTCTTGCCGTTGACGATGAGGTGTTTGTCATCGTAGCTCACGGTCCCGTCATAACGTCCGTGGACGCTGTCATACTTGAGCAAGGTCGCCAACATGGCGTTATCGGTCAAGTCATTCACGGCTACAACTTCGAACTCGCTGGAACGGCTCATTAAGTTGCGGAACGTCAATCGTCCGATACGACCAAACCCGTTAATTGCGATTCGAATTGTCACCGCTAGTGTTCTCCGCCAAAAGTAAAAAATGGAACCTGTAAAACATCGACCTGGATTCGCGAGAAACCAAATCGTCGGGCTCAATCCGCCATTTCGACGTATTGCGCCCGGTTAAGAGAGGGGACGAGTATACAAGCGGTCGGAAACATCATCAATAACAAAGAAAAACAGATAGCCAAATCAAAATCTTGCCTACAATGGCATCAGTGAACTTAATAAATCAGCAGTTCTTGTTTTACAAAAACAATATGTCCATTTCGTTACCAATCATTGATCCAGTTACTGCTCCGCTAAAGGCGGACAATGGCACCTGCGGAAGCGGCACAGGGAAAAACGGAAACGTTGTCAGCCGGTACTTAGACAACCTAGGTGAAAGGCAACCGCACGGTCCGCTTGCCCGAGTCCCTCTGCCGATGTCGATGGAGGAGGCCAAGGCCCGTGGCTGGGACGAATTAGACGTCGTTTTTGTGACCGGCGACGCCTACATCGACCATCCAAGTTTTGCCATGTCGATCCTAGGACGGGTCCTGGAAGCCGCGGGCTACCGGGTCGGAATCGTCAGCCAGCCGGACTGGCAGTCGTGCGAACCGTGGAAACGCTTCGGTCGACCGCGGCTGTTTTTCGGGATCAGCGCCGGCAACATGGACAGCATGATCAACCACTACACCGCCAACAAAAAAGTCCGCAACGACGACGCTTATTCCCCAGGCGGCAAAATCGGACTTCGCCCGGACCGTGCAACGTTAGCTTACTGCCAACGCGCTCGCGAAGCTTACAAGGGTGTACCGGTCATCGCCGGCGGCGTCGAAGCATCGCTTCGCCGTTTGGCACACTATGACTTTTGGAGCGACAAAGTCCGCCGCAGCATTTTGCTCGACAGCAAGGCTGACTTAGTGGCCTTCGGTATGGGTGAGAACTCCATCGTAGAGATGTGCCGTCGCCTGGAAGCTGGCGAAACGGTCAAGGACCTCCGCGACATGCGTGGCGTGGCCTATGCGTTAGGCGCTTCAGAGCAACCGCCAGCCGACGCGATTGAATTGCCATCCTATGAAGAGGTCGTCGCAGACAAGATTGCATTCTCCAAAGCGACTCGAATTATCCACAACGAAACGAATCCGCTCAACGCAAAGAAGTTGATGCAACGCCATGGTACCCAGACGATTGTCTGCAACGTACCTCAATTACCGCTGAGCGAAGAAGCCATGGATCGCATCTATGGATTGCCCTACACTCGCCGCGCTCACCCAAGCTACACCGAGCCCATTCCGTCGTTCAACATGATCAAGAACTCCGTCACGATCATGCGTGGCTGTTTTGGCGGTTGTACATTCTGTTCGATCACGGCACACCAAGGTCGAATCATTCAGTCCCGTTCCAAAGAATCGGTTTTGACAGAAATCAAGACCATGGCGGAAGAGAAAGATTTTAAGGGGATCGTGAGCGACATTGGAGGCCCAACCGCCAACATGTATCACATGCGATGCACGAAACCAGATGTCGAAGCCAAATGCCGCCGCCAGTCTTGCGTGCATCCGAAGATCTGCAAACTACTTGGCGTGGACCATACACCCGTCATCGAGTTGATGCGAGAGTCGCGAGAGATTCCCGGTATCAAGAAAGTTCTGGTGGCCAGCGGTGTTCGTATGGACTTGGCACGGCAATCGCCGGAGTACATCCGCGAACTGACGGAGCATCACGTCGGAGGGCACTTGAAAGTCGCGCCCGAGCATGTGGATGCCGATGTGCTTTTCAAAATGCGCAAGCCCGCCAACGATGACTTCGAGTTCTTCACCGAGCAATTCAAGCAAGCGTCAGCGGATGTCGGCAAGAAGCAATACTTGGTACCGTATTTCATCGCGTCACATCCAGGCAGTTCGATCGAGTCGATGATCGAATTGGCGGTGTTTCTGAAACGCAATGGCTACAAACCAGATCAGGTTCAGGATTTCATTCCTGCCCCGCTCGATATTGCGACGAGCATGTACTACACAGGGCTCGACCCTTTCACGCTCAAGCCGGTCTTCATTGCAAAAGCACTCCGCGACCGCAAGTCCCAGCGGGCTCTGATGCAGTTCTTCAAACCCGAAAACTACTTTGAAGTTCGCGATGCGCTTCGATCCGTTAATCGGAATGATCTCATCGGCGAAGGATGCGATTGCTTGATCCCGTCGAGGCCTCCTAAGGAAGCGATGGAACGAAGGCGAGAAGATGCGAACAAACGCTTCCGAGGCGAGTATGTTCATACCATTCCGAACCCGAGTGCATCCCCTGCCGGTTCGGAGCCGCCAGTTCAAAAGGCCGCAGATGCTGGGGCCGACCGAGCAAACGATGGACAGCGCCGAAAAAATCCCAAGAAGCAGCAAAGAAGCGTTTCGAAGGATGGGGGCAAGAAACCAAACACAGGCTACCGACCAGGCCGCCGCGTTTAGAGCCAAGTTTCAAAAGTAGCAGGCAGTGTAAAGCAGTTGTCTCAACTGCTTTGAAGTTAGAATAATCGTTCCTGATCCGACACAAACGCACGCCTGATCCGAGAAAATCTGCCGAAGGTTGTGATTTGCGATGGAAACGCAGCGTGGGAACAGTTGAGACAACTGTTCTACTCTAGTGTAAAGCAGTTGTCTCAACTGCTTTGAAGTGATTATCAACTTTCCTGATCCGACGCAAACGCACGCGTGATCCGAGAAAATCTGCCGAAGGTTGTGATTTG
>CANHVO010000557.1 GCA_947463915.1 Planctomycetaceae bacterium | reverse complement strand
GTTTATTTTGGCTGGGCTTGAGGAGTCGCAACTAACGCCAAACCCGATCGCGGATAAGCGAACCTTGGTCCGACGCGCCTACTACAATCTTACCGGGTTGCCACCTACAGCAGCACAAGTGACTGATTTTGAAAACGACTCTTCTTCAGATGCGTGGGAGAAGTTGGTCGACAGACTTCTTAAGTCGCCACAGTATGGTGAGCATTGGGGGCGCAAATGGCTCGACGTAGTGCGTTATGCCGAGACGAATAGCTTCGAACGGGACAATCCCAAACCGCACGTCTGGCGATATCGCGACTATGTCATTCGATCCTTTAACGACGACAAACCCTACGATTGTTTTCTTACCGAACAGCTTGCGGGTGATGAAGGCCAAAGCCCCACTTCAGACCAGTTGATCGCGACTGGCTTTTATCGACTGGGTGTTTGGGACGATGAGCCCGCGGACCGAGTCCTTGCGATGTATGAAGGTTATGACGACTTGATTACAACGATCGGTCAAGGGATGTTGGGGCTAACTTTCAATTGCGCTCGCTGCCACGATCACAAGATCGATCCGATCCCGCAAGCCGATTACTATCAACTGCTAACGTTCCTTCGCAACATTCGCCCGATGAGTGGCGGCGGCCCCAATGTCGAGGCGAACTTGTTCGCCTCCGAGCAGTCCAAACGCGAATTCGAAGCAGCGGTCCGAGATCGACAGGAGCAAATGGAAGTCGTGAAGAAAGAGATTGCTCGCTTGGAAGAGATCTTTACTACAGTAACGGCCAACGAGCCCAATAAGGAAGAGCAAAAGAAGGGTGGCAGGAACTACTTAACGCAGCAGATCAAAAAGCGAGGATTGGAAGTACTAGGCGAAGACGAGTTTGCAAAATACGAAGCTGCTTCGAAGATGCTAGGTGAATTGCAAAAAGAACCACCTGTAGACAAAGCGCTCGTAGTCAAGGAACTGGGGCTTGAGAAACCCGCTGATGTGTTTGTGTTAAAACGCGGTACACCAGGCAATCATGGTGCGCTCGTCGAACCCGGTTTCCCAAACCTTTTCGCAGCTCCAGCTCCAACCATTCAACCGGTCGTTGAGCAGAGCTCAAGCGGACGCCGAACGGCGCTGGCCAACTGGATCACATCGCAAGACAATCTTCTGACAGCCCGTGTTTTTGTGAATCGAGTCTGGCAAGGACACTTTGGGCGTGGCATCGTTCGGAGCTCGAATAATTTTGGCGGACTTGGGACTCCACCCACGCACCCTGAACTGCTCGACTGGCTAGCGTCCGATTTCATTGCCAACGGTTGGAAAATCAAACGCTTGCACAAGATGCTGATGCTCTCGAGCGCCTACCGAATGTCGTCCAGCGGACAAGAAGCGGCACTTGCGAAAGATCCTGCCAATGATCGTTTCTGGCGAGTTGATTTGCGGCGATTAAGTGCGGAAGAGATTCGTGATTCGCTGTTGGCGGTCAATGGTCGACTGAATTTGGAGATGTACGGGCCTTCCATCTACCCAACGATCTCCGCCGAAGTCCTGGCGGGGCAATCGGAACCCGGTCGGGGATGGGGCAAATCCTCACCCACCGAACAAGCACGACGAAGCGTTTACATCCACGTCAAACGTTCCTTGATTACTCCTCTGCTGGCAAGTTTCGATTTTCCTGAAACCGATACGAGTTGTGAAGCTCGCTTTACTACAACCCAGCCAGGCCAATCGTTTGCGATGCTCAATGGGCAATTTGCAAACGAACAAGCGGCGGAATTTGCGAAACGAATAGCAACTCAAGTTGGCTCCACCAACCGCGATGCTCAAATCGAACTTGCCTATCAACTCTGCTTCCACCGAGCTGCACGCGAAAGCGAGTTGACGCGTGCGCAGGAGTTTCTTCTGGAGATGGAACAGAAACATCAACTTAGTCCAGAGCGGGCTTTGGAACAGTGTTGCTTACTGATCTTGAACTTGAACGAGTTTGTTTATTTGGATTGAAACGTGCTATAGCCTTGTTCGAAGCATTTTGAAGTTCACTTACATTTTGGATTGATTGAATGACCGACCTCCCTCGCAAAACTTTTTGTGGCCGAACTCGCCGAGAATTCCTGTGGGAATCAGGAGCGGGCTTTACCTCGCTCGGCTTGACCGGCATGCTTTCGAGTTCGGGCTTCTTCGATTCAAAGGTCCATGCTGACGAGCCGGCGTTCGTCAATCCGCTTGCCCCCAAAGAGCCGCACCACCCCGCAAAAGCCAAAAGCGTAATCTTTTTATTCATGTATGGTGGACCAAGCCATATGGATACCTTCGATTACAAGCCCGAGCTCTACAAGTTGGATGGGCAAACCATCGCAGTAAAGACCAAAGGTCGTGGCGGTAGCAAGGACAAAGGTCGCGTTGTAGGCCCAAAATGGAACTTCAAGCAATACGGTCAATCGGGCCAATGGGTGTCGGAGCTCTTTCCGCATTTATCGAATCATGTTGACGACATCGCCTTTATCAAGTCCATGACTGCAGACAGCCCGATCCACGGCTCTGCGATGTTGATGATGAACTCCGGCAAACTGCTGAGTGGCAGCCCGTGTCTGGGTTCTTGGGCCAACTATGGTTTGGGAAGCGTGAACGAAAATCTGCCTGGATTCGTCGTGATGCTCGACCCGAAGGGTGGTCCGATTTCAGGTGCCAAGAATTGGTCAAGTGGCTACATGCCAGCTTCTTATGCTGGAACGATCATGAAGTCGCAAGGCCCGCCGTTGATTGATCTGAAGTTTCCTGATGGCACGTCGCCAGAAATGCGACGGTTATTGTTGGACAAGCTTCGAGAAAGCAACGAAGAGCATCATGCTTCTCGCAAGGACATGCACGATCTCGCCGCGAGAATCTCTTCGTATGAACTTGCATTCAAGATGCAAACCAGTGCACCGGAGGCCGTCGATCTTTCGCAAGAAACGCAGGCAACCTTGGACATGTACGGCATTGGTAAACAGCGGACGGACGACTTTGGTCGTCGCTGTTTGATAACAAGACGCTTGGTCGAACGTGGCGTGCGATTCATTCAGCTCTACTCAGGTGGTGCACACAACGACGACAACTGGGACGCGCACGGCGATTTGAAAAAGAACCACGAGTATCATGCCGGCAACACCGATTTGCCTATTGCAGGCTTGATGCAGGACCTCAAGGAACGAGGACTCCTTGATTCGACTCTCATCATTTGGGGTGGTGAATTCGGACGTCAGCCGACAGCAGAGTACGCTGAGGGAACGGGACGAGACCACAATTCTTATGGCTTCACCATGTGGATGGCAGGTGGTGGTATCCGAGGCGGACAAAGCGTTGGCACAACGGACGAGCTAGGCGGAGCGGCTGTCGAGAATCCATTCCATGTTAAGAACTTGCATGCCACCGTGTTATGGCAAATGGGTATGGACCCAAATCGCTTGAGCTATTTCTATAGCGGTCTCGAGCAGAAATTGGTCGGCGTCGAACCTATCGAGCCGATACGACAAATCATTTGAGTTCGCTTGCGCGGCGCTAGTGAAAAGCCAATAGCCGTTGGACGCTTGCTAACTCAACGCCATTCGGGCTCGGGGCCTGTTGATTTAATGGGTTTGTCGCAAGGCAAAGTTCCTATCACAACCCGAAGCGTAAGCGAGGGGCAAGGAACCCCTCGCTCACGCTTCGGGTTAGGATTAAATCAACAGTCCGCTCGCCCCACGGTCTCTACGCACGCTGAATACAAGAGCCGTGAAACGGCGGCACAGTGAGGTGACGCCGTTTCACGCAACGCTTTTTCGCATTCTGCTCAATGTAAATTGGGCTTTTCTGTAGCGAAAGTCGTCAAGACTTTCGGCTGCATTGCGTAAACCACCGAAACTCTTGACGAGTTTCGCTACAAAATGCGAAACAGCGTTGCATTTCACGGCTCTCGTATTCGATTTCGGAATTTGTCTTCCC
>CANHVO010000556.1 GCA_947463915.1 Planctomycetaceae bacterium | reverse complement strand
CTGACCGAATCGAAAGCAAAGTCGGCCGCTGCTCCACAAGACAAAAAACTTGCCAAAGAAATCGCAGTCGCTGCTCGGCAACTTGACGAAGCAAACGAGGAGCTCCAAAAGGCCAAAGCCAGTATCGAGGAATCCTCTCAAGATCACGATTTTATCGAGCGATCGAAACAGCATTCGGACCTAGGGCAACGCGTCCTCAAGGAGACCGCCAAACTACACTCCGGCGACAAAGAGAATCTCGCGCTCTGGGAAGCGTTCGTGCCGAATTGCAAAGACGAAATTCATAGCGTCTACACTCGCTTGAACATTCAGTTCGATCATGAGTTCGGCGAGAGTTATTACCATGAGATGCTTCCTGCTGTCGTCGAAGACCTGCTGGCCAAGTCGCTAGCGGTTCAAAGCGGCGGAGCGATTTGCGTGTTTCTCGATGGCTACGAAGCGCCGATGATTGTCCAGAAACAAGATGGTGCTTATCTGTACTCGACGACGGACATCGCTACTGCTGTATTTCGTGAACGGGAGTTTGGTCCAGATGCATCGCTTTATGTCGTCGACCACCGCCAAAGCGAACACTTCCAAAAGCTGTTCGACGTTCTGCGCAAGATAGGGCTGACCCATACGGAGCTCAAGCACGTCGAATTCGGAACAGTGCTTGGCGAAGATGGCAAGCCATTCAAAACCCGATCAGGAACCGTCGTTGGACTCAATTCGATGTTGGACGAAGCGGTCAGCGGAGCTTACGAAGTCGTTTGCGATCCGGAGCGATTGCAGAAGTCCGGCTACGCGTTCACGGAAGCAGAGAAGCGTGAAATCTCCGAAACCGTTGGCTTGGGAGCCATCAAGTACGCGGACTTGTGCCACAATCGAACGAGCAATTACGTCTTCGATATGAAGAAGATGGTCCAGTTACAGGGGAACACCGCGGCCTACATTCAGTATTCCTACGCTCGAACACGAAGCATCCTTCGAAAAGCGGAGACCGATGGCATCGAAACCAGCAAATGGCTTGACGCACCGCTGGTACTCATCGAACCGCCAGAATTGACGTTGGGGCTTCAACTACTTCGATTCGAAGACATGCTCAATCAGTCGATGGTCGATTACTTGCCGAATGTCGTTACTGAGTACCTATTTGAAACGGCCAAGCTTTTCAGCAGTTTCTACGATCAATGTTCGGTACTTGGGGCAGAAACTCCCGAACGCGTTCTGTCCCGACTAAGATTGATTGATCTGACAGGGATCACGCTTCGAAAAGGACTAGAACTTCTTGGAATCGGCGTTGTAGAACGCATGTAAGATCGGGACAACGCATGGCGAACGATGAAGACTCCATTCCACCGATGCAGTTTTATGGACCGACGGACAAGTTCGGTTTTGGCCAGCTCGCGGAAATTTGGAGAACGCGTGAGTTACTTTACAGCTTCTTCTTGCGAGATCTATTGATCCGCTATCGCCAAGTTGTTGTTGGGATTCTTTGGGTGCTGCTCCAGCCTCTGATGGGCATGCTTATCTTCATGGGGCTCTTTTTTGTTCTGGGGACAAATGCAGGAAGTTCGACGGTTGCTTTTGCCCCCATCATTCTGACCGGCATGCTTTGCTGGCAGTTGGTTGCAAGCAGCTTTCGCGATGCGGCCGGCTCGCTGGTGAACTATCGGCATGTGGTGACCAAGATCTACTTCCCTCGAATGCTGCTCCCATTGGCGAGCTTGTTGTGCGCAGTCTTTGATTTCGCGATTGGTTCCTTGCTGTTGTTGCCGGTTTGCATGTTGACCGGGACTGGCCTCGTTTGGTCGACCGCTTGGCTGGCGATTCCGATCGCGATGTGGCTGATCCTGTTTTGCGCGGGATGCATCGCTTGGCTATCTGCCTTGAACGCACATTATCGCGATGTCGGTTATGCACTGCCGTTTGTGCTTCAGTTAGGCATGTTTGTATCGCCTGTTGTCTACGACGTGGAGCGATTGCGTAGTCTCCTGACGGATCGATGGGTTTGGCTTTACGAAGCCAACCCGATTGCAACTTGCATTGGTCTCCTGCGATGGTCATTGCTCGGCACTCAGTTACCGAGCATGCTTGGAATGGCTATGGCAGCGGCCATCACCGCTTTGGTGTGCTTCAGCGGCTTGGCTTGGTTTCAGCATGCCGACCAACAGCTTGCGGATCGGATATAGCCATGAGTATCGAATCGATCCAACTGGACAAGGTGAGCAAGCGTTTTCGGCTTGGTGCGACCAATGAATACGGGAGGCTCACGGAAGCCATCGCAACCGGGGTAAAGAATCTCTTTCGCAAATCTCACGATGCAGCAGCCATTCGCGTTCCTGATTCCTTTGCGGATCGGATCGAAGCGGGTTGGTTTTGGGCCTTGCGCGACATCGAGCTCTCCATCCAGTCCGGAGAAATCGTAGGCATTGTCGGACGTAACGGTGCCGGAAAAAGCACGCTGCTAAAAATATTGGCTCGGATCGTGACGCCGACGCAAGGGCGTGTTGGAGTGCGTGGACGTGTCGGATCGCTTCTTGAGGTAGGGACGGGTTTCCACCCAGAACTAACGGGCCGAGAAAATGTATTCTTAAATGGTGCCATCCTTGGCATGCCCCGAGCTGAGATTCGCAAACGATTTGACGAGATCGTGGCCTTTGCCGAAATCGAGTCCTTTTTGGAGACCCCGGTAAAACGTTATTCGAGCGGCATGGCTGTACGATTAGCGTTCGCAGTTGCTGCGCACTTGGAACCGGATGTTTTGATCATCGACGAAGTGCTCAGCGTGGGCGATCAAGCGTTCCAACGCAAGTGTTTGGGCAAAGCCAGTCAGTTGGGGGCACAGGGACGGACAGTGTTAGTCGTTTCGCACAACCTCGCTGCGGTGGCGAATCTCTGCCAAAGAGCTGTCTTGATCCGGGACGGTCGTCTGGTTGCAGATGATGTCCCCGAACGCATAATCGATCAGTATCTATCGGAAATGCGAGCAGGCGATGGGCAACGTGTTTGGGAGGATGACGAATCGGCACCGAGTTCACGCGAAATTCGACTTAGATCGGTATCGGTTACAGGCAACGGCTCGGAGGCGCCGGCCAGCGAAGTCGACATCGACCAAGAGATTGCAATCGTCGTGGAATACAAAGTACTCGTGGCTGATACGCCTTGCTGCGTTCAGATCCAAGTCAAGGACGAGACAGGTGCATATGTTTTCTGGTCCGCTAATGCACCATCGATGAACTTGGAGCCAGACCCATGGTTTGCGAAGCCACATGCGACAGGCACTTACCGAAGCGAATGCCGTATCCCCGCCAACTTTCTCAACGACACACGCTACTTCGTAAGCGTTCTCATCGGCCCTGAGGTTGGAATTGTTTCTGTACGGCACGATTCGGCATTGTCATTCGTGGTTCACGACACTGGGGCTATGCGACAGGAGTACACAGGCTCCTGGCTCGGCCCAGTCATTCGCCCAAGGTTGAACTGGCGAACCAAGAAGCAGTAAGCTTTATTTAGAGATTCCGTTTCGGGCAAGCATATTTTGAATATGCACATAGCCATTAATCTTGCCGCTCAAGTACCCGGTGGGCGTTAGCTTTCTCATTACCGATTTATCTATGCCTTTGCTCCTCTCGCCCCTTTTAGGCAACGCTGTTAAGAATTTCAGGACGGCTGGGGCTTGCCCCTCCGTCCGCAGCTTTGGCGTTCTAGATTCACGCCACTCGACCGCGTGCCTCCGGAATCGTCGCACAGTGTAAAGCGATTGTCTCAATCGCTTGGCGGGCACTTTAGGCCCCATCCCGCAGAACTAAAATACCACGACTTGAAGGTGCAATTGGAATGCGAGTGTGGTCTGCACTTCCGAAACGATTGAGGACAATCGTTTTATACTCGCCTTTGGCGGTGCGACGAATAGTGTAAAGCGATTGTCTCAATCGCTCGGCGGGCACTTTAGGCCCCATCCCG
>CANHVO010000555.1 GCA_947463915.1 Planctomycetaceae bacterium | reverse complement strand
CCGGTTTGACACGCCGGTGCGTCTGTGTTCGGGAGCTTCAGCCTGGACTTCCACTCCACGGTTCGGCCTGGGCACTCCGTAATGACGCCTGCGATCTTGCGTCCGTCGCCGAATTACTCAACACGGCCCACCTCGAGCAATAGTAATGTGTTTAAATCATTCAGGAATGCCCAATCGACTTGCCAGATCGGGTACATTTAGAATGTGTTTGCCGGCGCCGCGACGGAGCCACGAGACTCTCGCCAAGCTGGTGATCGCAATAGGTGATAGCTTTGTGGATTCCGCAGTGCCGAACACGGATGCAGTGAAAAATGGTCGAGGTTAGGTTCTGAAAAACAAGTAGTTAGCTCACTCAATTAAAGTTTTTTCGCGGCCATCCTGAAACGAACGCATTAATACACGAAAGAGATCGCTCACAATGTCCCGAGTCAAATGGGTGCTCGTAGTCTTTTTGTTAGTGTTCAGTCGTATTCTTCTCGGACAGGACTCATCGGAGTTTACAAACTCCATTGGGATGAAAATGGTTCGAATCCCGTCGGGCACCTTTATTATGGGTGCTCCGGACAATGAACGTCAGCCATGGCCCTCGGATCCGAAGATAAACATAACCCTGCAACACGAAGTGACACTCACGACTTCTTACTATTTGGGAGCACTTGAGGTTTCAAACGAGCAGTTCTATCGAATATTGGGCAATACCCCTGGGAGGAATCCTAAAGACGAGTCTAGCCTGCCGGCTGCGCTTATGACTTGGGAGTCCGCTGTTAAGTTTTGCGACAATTTATCGGAATTGCAGGAGGAAAAAGCTGCTGGGCGCGTCTATCGATTGCCGACCGAAGCGGAATGGGAATTTGCATGTCGCTCTGGAAGCAAAGCCGCCTATTGCTATGGTGATTCGCCTCAGCAACTGAGAGAGTATGCTTGGTTCTCTGATCCGATTGGAGTCGCTATGCCCCGTGGTCTACAACCCGGAGGCAAGAAAAAGCCAAATGCATGGGGGCTGTACGACATGCATGGAAACGTCAGTGAGTTCTGCCATGACCACTTTGCGCCGTATCCGAAAGGAACTGCAACTGATCCACGAGGACCGAAGGACGGCTACACGCGTGTAGTGCGAGGTGGCGACATCTCTTCCAAAGCAAATGAATGCCGAGCGGATTATCGAGAGGATTTTTCCGGCGCTAGCAGTCATAACGGCTTCCGAGTAGCAATGAGCTTGATCGACCAAATACCGCAATCAAAGTCGGTTTCGGTTGTTCCCGTCTCTGATTTTGACCTCTCGAGCCAACTCGATCATCAACCGCGTGGAGGGCTTCATTTGCCTGAGCGCAGACTCGATTACGAAGCGATGAAGAGTTCGGACTGGCTCTTGCCGGCATTACTCGCCAACGGGGCGGACCCTAATGCCACCAGCGACGAGGGGACCCCCATTCTCTTTTACGCGATTGACGATGCTGAGTATGAGATCAAAGATGATCAATCGACTCGAGAAGCAGAAATGGCTGAGAAGCGATTGCAGAAATTACCGACCGTTCCAAGACAGGAATGGCCCATACCAGTACCGAAGCGATTGGTTTCTCTCCTAGATGCAGGTGCAGATGCAAATCGTTGTGATCAAGATGGGCTGACTCCTTTGCGATATGCGATGAAAAATGGTCAAGGCTCTGCGATACCTTATCTCATCGAATACGGGGCTGATCCGAATAAGCCGGACGCATCCGGTGTTTCAGACGCAGATTTTGCAAAACGACGTCAAATTCACTTAGACTTAAGCACACCGAAAAAGCAATCGCGACCATTTGTACCGCCACGAACCGTTCGCATTCCCGACGCCCAATTAGGAGAGCACAAGTTTCGACCTGCCGCCGGTGGCAAAGCAATCGCCTACTCCGCCGATGGAAGATATTTGGTTGCTGCGCAGCAAGAGCGATTCCTAAGTGTTTTCGATTCGAAAACGGGCAGTCGCAAAGCAGTTATCGACACGGTATTGAACTACAAAGCCAATCATTGGATATGGACAATAGCCGCCATTCCTCGAACATCGATTGTGATGGTTTCAGGAGGCATCGGCAACCCTTTGCGACTCTGGGATATACAAACCGCGACAGAGGTAATGCGCTTAGATTGCAAGTGCGTTCATGCGTCAGTTTCGCACAATGGTGCATTTCTTTTTACGGGTGACTATCTTTGCGACATACAATCAAGAGACCCATTTACCTTCAATCCAATTGCTCGCGAATTTCGGGGAAAGCATGGCGAAAAAATACAATGCCGCTTTTCTTTTTTTACTCCGGATGATCGCTATTTGATTTTTGTCGATGATGAAAACATCTGGGCTTGGAATATCGCCAATGACGAAGTTGTTTCGTTAAAAACAGATCTCAAATGGAATAAGCGGCAATCGATTACATGGAGAGATCTATCGAAGGTTGTGAAGGTGGATGAAAACTTTCGTTTAGACGACGTTTTAGCCTTCTTTGGACCTGATTTGAATTTGCACTCGGACAATTCCAAATTACTCACTTCGAACGAAAAGTTTTTGAAAAGACTCGCTCTCAAGAATGTCTACCATGCATTTGCTTTGTCTCCTGATTACCGACAATTGGCGGCATTGGGGAGTGCTAGTCGTATTGACCTGTTTGATCTAAACAATGATGGAAAGCTGCTGACATACGATGGGCACACAGATGCTCTTCAAGCGGTTGCGACTTCTAATGACGGGAAATTAATCGCAACCGGTGGACGCGATGGACGTGCGATATTGTGGGTGCAGTCCACGGGAAAAATGATGCGCACAATTGACTTGAAATCAAAGGTACTGTCACTTGCGTTCTCACCGGATAGTAACTTTCTGGCTATAGGCGATGCTGACTCTGGCGTACATATGCATGACATTTTAGGAAATACGACTCAGAGATGGAGAAGCTCTGGCTCAATAACTGGCCTTCGTTTTGCCCCAGAGCGAAATTCGCTTATTGTTCTCGGTGATAAAATCCAGGTGCTTGATGCCCGAAGCGGTACCGTGAAAGCCTCGAAGCCAGCTGGATCCGCAAGGTCAGGATCGTTGGCGTATTCGCCTCATGGATTGATACTTTGCAGCTGCAACTATGGGAACCTGCCGTTTCGCAATGCGTGGAAAATTCAGGATCATTCGTTGATTGATTATCCGGAAATATTTGGAGAGTTGGACCCTAGCTGGATTGATTTGGCTACGAAAATTGTTGCAATCTCAGTTGACGGCAGATTCGCAGCTACGTCCACTAGGTTTCGAGGCATTAAGCTCTGGAGTTTGGAAACGCGTGAACCGATTGGACGCGAATTGCTGGGGAGTACGAGTACTATTCTTGACATTGAGTTTTCGAATGATGGCAAGTACTTGGCTGCTAGCGGCGCTGACGGGACCGTAAGGGTTTGGGATGTTGCGTCATCTCAACAACTGCTGGTTTGTAATTCTGATGTTGCTTACGTTGCCGACATAGCTTTTCAGTCTAACGGGTGCCTTGTCGCAGCTAACAGCGACGGAACCGCAAACGTATGGGATATTGCGAAGCACCTCAAGTGAATGGCCTGTACTCTCGTAGCCTTCCGGCCATTTTGGGATACAATTAGATAGAAAGTAAGAGTCGCAATCTAACCACTCTCACAGCCAGTTTGGCCGGCTAAATAGGCTTCAATAAACTTTTGCTTACTAACGCAATCGACTGAGAATTACTAGTACGTCCAATTGATGGGTTCGCCATGGCAGCAACGACTAGCCGAAAATGGACGATTATCAAAATCGTGGCACTTGTGACAGTCTCGCTTCCGTTCGTGTGGTATGCTGTCGTCGCAATACTGATGTCGATCACTGGATCACGCAACTGGACAGAGTTCGTTTCGGATCATTCGAAGTTGCCCAAAGCGCTTCAGGCTATTCTTGATGACTTTCCGACCACACCTGCAAGGCCAGAT
>CANHVO010000554.1 GCA_947463915.1 Planctomycetaceae bacterium | reverse complement strand
GCCACCACCGGGGCCACCAAAGCCGCCACCTGACTTTGCTTCTGTGCGAGCTTCAGCACGCTCCGATTGATCAAGCCAGCCGTTCTTGTCGTGATCAAACTTCGCAACGAGCTTTCGTTCCTGCCCCCCAGGTCCTCCCGGCCCTGGCCCACCGAAACCAAATCCAAATCCTCCAAAAATCCCTCCGCCGGGGCCTTCTGGTGGTTGAGCAAGCAGCAGTAACGCTGAAGTGCCAATAAAGGCCATCGCACACGTAACCGCCAAAGCAATTCTCTTTTTTCGGGATTTCAACATGGTGATCTAATTGGCAAAAGGACAATATGGAAGAGACTTATTTACAGGATTCTCTCATCTTGATTTCAACGTTTTGGATCCCGTCCGTTTTGCAGCACCGTTCAATCAAGTCAGCCGGCGTAACATCGCTCTTGAATTGAACGGCATACCGCCATTCCAGTATTGAACCTCCTCGCGTTGTTTCAGCCGAAAGCAATCGGTAGGACATGAGGTTCGTTTCAAGCAACGGTTTGATGTGTTGTTCGCTGGTTCCTACGGACGTTCGAAGAGCAAGATCCGCATCTGGTATAGCCCCAACGGCGAGTGGTGATTTTGATTGGCCAAACACGGGCAATCTCGAAACCCAAAGCGTTCCAATCATTACCACTGAACCGATGGCGGCAACACCAATGGCTCCTGTGCCTGATGCCATCCCGGCAACCACGGCGAAAATGACGAACGCAATATCCTGGGTGTCGTCCAAAACCGTTCGAAAGCGAACGATTGAAAGTGCCCCGACGAGACTAAACGCTCTTGCTACTCGATCGTCGATCACTTGCATCACCATCGCAATCAGAATCGACAGCAAAACAAGTGTCAACGGAAAAGTCGCAGGTACTGGCGCCGGGTATCGATGAAGTCGATAGGATGCAGCAACTAAAAATCCAAACAGACAAGCAGCGATGAGTCGGACAAACGTCACGAATACGGAATTTGGCCCCGCAACCGTCGGGCTATCCACAAACCACTCTAACATGTTTCGGTTCCCTCCGAATCGGTACGATCTTGAGGCCACGCCAAGCCCGTTGCAAGTATCCCGTGACGGAACTTCGATACCGGCTGGACCCTCAGCTGAAAATCTTCGATGAACTGGCGAAAGGTGTTGGGCAAGGCCTCGCGATACTTGAGCTCGACAATGCACTTACCTTCCAAAATTTTTTGGTAGCTCGATCGATCGGGAAAGTCCAATTGATTTAACCTGCAGCAACCGACACGTCGGTCTATTGTCAATCGAATTGGCCCGAGCTGGTCCATCTGCAAAAAAGCCACTCTGTCGTAGGCAATACAAAGAGTCGGACGAAGCTGCAGCCTTTCCAATCGCCGTGCAAACCATTTCAATTCGGTGTCGCCAGAAGCCCCTGAGTTGGGCGTGTTTAACGATTCGAATGTTGGTGTTGCCTGAAGCATTTCTAGGAGCTGATTGGCGTCGAGTTGGATTCGCCGTTTCGTAACAATTCCTTTTCGCTTAGACTTTCGTTCGAGGAAGAGAGTCGCCCCCTCTGAGTAACGTCGGATGCGGAACTTTTTTCTGGAATAGCCAGGGGTTTTATTAAAAACATTTAGTTCCTGCGTCTCATAGTAAATTCCCTCTACGGAATAACCGCCTGTTTTCGGATCCGCGAAGGAGTCCGGTTTCATTTTGGTTTGGACAACTGGAATGAGCTGTTCCACGAGGGACTCATCCACTAAGAACTTGATTTCATACGCACCAAGCTTAACTTCACCCGTCCGCGATTGGCTTTCGGACGCAGTGGGATTCCATAGAGATGGCGAAGCCAACGGCTGATTCAAAATGAAGACCCTTGAGGGCTTTGACCGACGAGAAAAGGAAGACGAGACTGCAGATAGTATACCACTCCAACATTAAGTCTAGATTAACAAAAAATCCACGATCTTGTCTCGGCGAAACTTTGTCCACTTAGGCGGCCGGCGAGGGCCAATTCAACTAGCACGACGCGCAAGCTAGTGAATTGGAAAGCAAATTCACTAGCTTGCGCGTCGTGCTAAACCGTATAATGACGAGAACATCCCGCCTTCCCCCTCTCCACTACCCACCGAGTCCCGCCTATGCTTACCGTTCTTGGTAATCCACGTCGATCCTGTCAGGGGTGGACGCGACGACAAGTTCTTGAGGCAGGTGGTGCTGGTCTCTTTGGCTTAACGCTCGCGGACCTACTTCGTGCCGAAACCCAAGCCGCTGAACCCAAAAGCGCTACAGCAAAAGCGAAGTCGGTCATCTTTTTGATGCTGTTCGGCGGACCGAGCCAACTCGAAACGTTTGACATGAAGCCCGACGCGCCTGAGTTGATACGCGGACCGTTCAAGCCGATTGGTTGCCGAACTCCCGGACTATTGATCTCGGAGCATTTGCCCAAGACAGCCGCGGTCTCGGATAAATTTTGCGTGATCCGAACCATGTCTCACGACTTCAACGATCACAGTGGCGGTGCGCACTATCTGCAAACTGGCAAGCGATGGCATGTTCCTATCGGAGCCGGTTTTTCGCCCACTCCTCGCGACTGGCCCTCCATGGGCTCGATCGTTGAATACGCCGACCAGCAACGACTGGGCACCGAGCAACCGCTCCCATCGTACATGGTTTTGCCAAACACACTGGGGAGACTGCAAGAGGCAGGACAATACCCGCGCCCCGGCGAACACGCTGGTTGGTTAGGCAATCGATACAATCCGTTGACCACCAAAATTGACAAACAATCTTTAACGGACAACCCGTATTGGCGTGACTGCACGGATCAGGAATTGACTTTCCAGATTGCGGGAATGCAATCGCATGAAGGACTAACGCTGGATCGTTTGCAAACGCGACAATCGCTACTGTCGCAACTGAATCAAAAGCGACGAGAACTGGACGAACGTCAAGCTGTAGAAGGCTACGATGCATTCCGTCAACGGGCATTTTCCATTGTTACTTCTGAGGCGGCACGACGTGCGTTGGACATTCGCAGCGAACACGCCGACATTCGCGATCGCTATGGTCGACACTTGTTCGGCCAATCCGTACTCATGGCGAGACGACTTATTGAAGCTGGAGTTCGATTCGTGACCGTTCATTACGATTGCGTGGATGGATACAGTTGGGACTCGCATCGCAATAGTGACGATGTGAAAAAGAGCTTGCTGCCGACCTTTGACCAAGCTTATTCGGCGTTGCTAACCGATCTGGACGAACGCGGTATGATGGACGAGACCGTTGTCATCGCTACGGGAGAAATGGGACGAACCCCAAAGGCCAATGCACAATGGGGACGCGACCACTGGAGCACACTCTTTTCAACAACCATTTCGGGCGGAGGAATTCCTGGTGGAAAATGGCTGGGCCGATCCGACAAGGAAGCAGCTTACGCTGTGGATCGAACGGTCTCGCCTGAGGACCTCGCTGCCACTGTTTACCATGCGATGGGAATCGACCACGAGATGCGACTTGTGAATTCGGAAAACAGGCCCGCGTCGATCGTTGAGAACGGTTCGCCAGTCATGGAATTGTGGAGTTAGTCGAGTTCTCCTAATGTCGAAGTCCTTTCGCACTGGGGGGCCACATCTTTAGGTTCTCGGATGACATCTCAACACGAGCCCTGCCCGTGCGGTAGCGGACGCAAGTAGTACACTTTGCGCCCGGCTTGCCAGAACTGCTGCGAAGCGAGAGTAGAGCGATTGTCCTCAATCGCTTGGCGTGCACTTTGCGTCCGATTCGCCAAAGTTGCCATGAAGCGATTCGAGCGTTGCCTGACTTGCGCATTTGAAACTTCAGCGCGGAAACGATTGAGGACAATCGTTTTACACTGTTGGCTGCGAAGCGAGAGTAGAGCGATTGTCCTCAATCGCTTGGCGTGCGCTTTGCGTCCGATTTGCCAAAGATGCCATGAAGCGATTCGATCGTC
>CANHVO010000553.1 GCA_947463915.1 Planctomycetaceae bacterium | reverse complement strand
TGCGTCGTTGGCGGACCGTTTGCGGCCGCTGGTGCAATCAGCTCGGGACGGCACCCTTGCGTCTGAACAAAGAGCTGCACTGGAGCGTGTGTTGATTGCTTATTGGTGCCAAAGGTTGCAGTTGAGCGACGTGGCTCCCGGTAAAGTTATGTCCAAGCTGCGCGAACATGCTGAGGCAGGGCCGTTGGTCCATAGTCTCGAAGCATGGTTGCATTGTCCTGACCCGCCCAAGTCGGTCGATATCGACGTGCTTTTGAAGCCTTATGCTGAGGTGCAGGACATGGATTTTGAGGTGGCATCGGCATGATCGTTAGTTTCACTTACCCTGCAGTACTCGCGTTGCTCGTCCTTCCGATTGGTCTATTGGCTTGGACGTGGCGTCGTAAAGGGCGTGAGATTGCAATTCCGATGGACTATGGAACACAAGGGGATGGGCGGAGTTGGCGTCGAATCATTGGTTTTTTTGAGTCCATGCCGGCTGTGTTGCTTGCGATCGTGATTGTCCTGTTGGCTGGGCCACAGGAAACCGGCCAGCCCCGTTCCCGGCGGGCGCTGACCAACATCGAGTTCTGCGTAGATAACTCGGCGAGCATGACCACGGCCTTTGGCGATCGATCGCGATACGAAGCGTCGATGCAAGCCATTCATGAGTTTGTGGACTTCCGCGAGGGGGATGCGTTTGGCTTGACCTTTTTCAGCGATGCGACTTTGCAGTGGGTACCGCTCACCACGGACACTTCTGCGTTCCAATATGCGCTCCCCTTTATGGATCCGCGGTTGCCATTGCCGGCGGGGCTGGGTGGTGGAACACAGATTGGAAAGGGGCTTGAGGAATGCCGAAAGACCTTGCTCCAGCGAGAGCATGGTGATCGCATGATCATTTTGGTTTCGGACGGCGCGAGTGCGGATTTGTATGGCGGCCGCGACGCAGAAGTCGCAGCTGCCCTAAAACGGGATGGCATCGTTGTTATCGACGTACACGTAGCGGACGGTGAGGTTCCCAAAGAGATTGTTAACATCGCGTACTTGACCGATGGTGAAGTGTTTCAGCCAGGAGACCACGAGGCTTTAGCCGCTGTTTTTAAGCGTATCGATGAAATGCGCAAGTCCAAGCTTGAGAAGGTTGCAGCGGAGACCCATGACCATTTCTTCATCCCCGCGATCGCTGGCTTGTCCTTGCTGGGTGTATTTGCCATGAGCCTCTTTGGAATGAGGTACACGCCATGGTAGGGTCAGTATCGGCGGAGCCGTTCATTGCAGAGATCGTGGCGATCCTTGTCTTGGTCATTGCCTTCGCTGCGGAAGCGTTGCATATTCGACGAGCGGCACGCCTCGCGTCGCTGGCGTTCGGAGCGAGCGGCAAGCCTCGATTGTGGGCTTACGCGTCACCGTTTTTGCGAACCTTTGCAATGGTTGCGTTGGCTTGGGGGCTGACGACCCTTTTGATAGGAAAGCCCAAGTCGTTTCGGCCGGAGGGGAGCGTGCAGCCAGGCAAAGAGCAGCACTTGTTGATCTTGTTGGACGTCTCGCCTAGCATGCGATTGGAAGACGCCGGCCCGACGAAAAAACAAGCTCGCAAAGATCGAGCTCGCGACATCATGCGGTCGCTGTTCGAACGCATTCCGGCGGATCAATATTTGGTTTCAGTCATCGCGGTTTACAACGGAGCGAAACCGGTGGTGGTCGACTCCAGAGACTTGGATGTTGTGGATGGCGTGCTGGCCGACCTGCCTCTTTATCAAGCGTTTGAGTCGGGCCAAACTCGCTTGCTGGACGGATTAACCGAAGGTGCCAAGATCGCGAAACCCTGGAACCCAGCGAGCACGACGATCATTATGTTGTCCGATGGCGATACAGTGCCCCCTCAAGGGATGCCGGCCATGCCGGCCTCTGTAGGCAATGTGCTCATCGTTGGAATCGGCGATCCCATGCAAGGGTCCTTTATCGACGGTCGTCAATCGAAGCAGGATGTCTTCGCGTTGCGGCAGATTGCGACCCGGCTGCGTGGCATTTACCACGATGGCAATGAGCGGCATTTGCCATCCGAGTTGGTGGCCGAGGTCGCGAATCGGGGCGAGAACAACATGAAAGAGCCTTGGACGAAACGAGAATATGCGCTTTTGATGATTGGTTTGGGAGGATTCTGTTTGAGTTTGCTTCCAATTTTGCTAGAACATTTCGGCACGTCGCACTTGCCAGGAATCCGAAGCCGATCGATTTCGAATTGGCGGACTCAAGCAACAGCGTCGGATCGAAGTCAGCAACGATACGCAACATGACAGCCCGTTTTCAACACGTCCCTTAGATTTCATTTGAACGGAGAAAAACAATGCGTACTTTCCTGGTGCTTTGCTGGCTAACGATACCTTTCTTGGCGTGGGCTTACCACGTTGGTCCTGGGCAGCAAAAAATGAAACTTGATGAGGCTGGCCAATTCTTGACACAAGCCAGTCTTGCTTCCAAGGCAGAAGACTTTGAGAACGCCAAGACGCTCTATACGCAAGCGTTGGCAAAACTGAGTGACGAACAGAAAAATGAAAGTTATGAGATACGATTGGCGCTTGCAAAGAGCCAAGTGGAATCGAATCAATTGCCGGAAGCTCGGGCTGGCTTGGAAGCGTTGCTGAATGAGCTGGAAAAAGACTCCAGTGCGGATGGCAAGGTGATTGACGGTACTCGCGACGCTTTGGCGAACGCCCAGTATTACATGACTTGGTTGATGAGGCTTGAGGGGAAGCCCGCAGAAGCTTGGGAGCCTGAGATTGAAGCCTCACGACAGCACTATCGACTTCTTGCCGAAAGCGCCGAGAAAGCGGGTGACACAAAGAAGCTAGAGTTGCATCAGCATGACCTGGAAGCGGCTATTCGACTTGCGAGGATGGACCTTTCTGCCTTGCAAGCGTTGAAGATTCCATCGCAGTGCAAAGGCTGTTGCAGTGGTCAATGCAAAAAGCCTGGCAAACCGTCTCCTCGCAAGTCGGAAAACAAAGGTGGTGGAGCCAACACAGGTCCATTGCCCGACGGAACTGGATCGTAGGTTCTAAGACGAGCGGCAGGATGAAAACTATCAGTTGTAGTTTGGGACTATTGTCCCGAACGAATAGACGGACGGGACAATGGTCCCATCCTATGGCAGATCTAGGTCTGCCGATCGCTTAATTGCATCAACGCCCAATCTCGAGGACTTTCTCTATGCTCAACGTACGCAAGCATCGCAATCAAACAACTGAGCCACGAACGCTTGCCGCGTTACGGTTTCCATCACAAGTATGTTTGTCGCGGCTAGCGTCCGCGGCTCATGTTGAGCAAAGTGTGCTTCATTGCGAGCAAGTTGCCGGGCGGCCCAGACCGGAGGGCTCGAGCCATGGAGCTAACATTCCAATTCGGCACTTTCGTTTTTTGCACAGCGCAACAACGGTACTTTCGCTTGCCTTGCTAGCTTTTGGAATTTGTTGTCCTAAAGCGAATGCGCAGTTTTCTTTTGGACGAATCGTCATTGCAAACGATGTCGATGTCGAATTTGGTGGAGAGGAAGATGCGCAAGACGTATTTGCTGCCGCGGCACCGGCCCCTGCCGAGGAGGGCAGTGCAGCCGCGAACGATGCTGAACTAGAAAAGACAAAAAAGGAACGGATGGATGCGATTGGCAAGCTCACGTTTGATCGAAGGGCATCTACGATTCTCAAGCTTTGGTCTGAAAGAGCGATCAAGGGTAAATCGGATGCCGCCAAGCCCAAGTCCGAAGTGCCGTCGGAAGCGACTAGTACGGAGTCGGTCAAAGGTGCACCGATTGAAAAGCCGGCCGCAAAAGTACCTGAGGTCGGAATTGAGTCACCTAGGCCACCAAAGTTGGCTGATCCAGATGGGGCAGAGAGCAAGCCCGAAGATGCCGCGGCCAAGGCAAAACTAGAAGCAGAGGCGAAGGCCAAAGAGGAGGCTGAAGCCAAGGCAAAAAC
>CANHVO010000552.1 GCA_947463915.1 Planctomycetaceae bacterium | reverse complement strand
AGCGGCATCAAGCGTGTCCCCTCGTAGTAATTCCCTCGGCCGCGATTGCGGCTTTCAATGGATAGACCATCCAGGTAAGTCACACTGACCGTATCCAATCCATACGCTCTTTCAAACGATTGGTCCATGTGTCTGCCAATGAGCTTGGTGCCAATGGCCACCACGCCATGCTCGCCAATCAGCGACTTGATTCTCGTGAAAACACTCAAGGGACAGTCTCTGCATTTCTAGGCGAAAACAAGGATGTAACCAATCACAAAGATCGCGGCGTCCACGATCGCGTGGCTGATCCAACCGGGAATCAAGTTTCCGAAGCGATGGTACATGAGAGCCCAGATCATGCCCCCAATTGCTACCGAAAGTGCGAGAAGATACGTCATGATGGAATCATAGCCAAAGAATTTTCCTAGCACGAGAATATGGTGTGACATGAACCCAAGACTCGATAAGCAAACCGAAACCACCGCACTCATGTGCTCCTTCAATCCACGAAAGACAAACCCTCGCCAATAAAACTCTTCGAAGCCTGAATGGATCAAAGAATAGAACAATGCAATCGCCAAAAGAACTGTCGGCGAATCAGCCCCGAGGCTTTGGAGTTTCGTTTTGGCTTCGAGCTTAACCGATTCCATGACGCCGAGCGGCAAGAGAACCCACTGAAAGATTGCGATAGCAGCCAAGCCAATAGCGATTCCTGAAACAGCGCCCAAAGAAATCCACCGCATGCAAACTGGTTTCCCAAGCAACGCTTGCTTGTCCGGTGAGTTTTTGCTTCGCTGGCGCCAGAGCCAGTAAGCGATTAACATGATCCCGACCTGCGAGAGTTTGCCGGCAGCATACGCAATCTTTTGCGCCATGGCAGGCGAACTAGCCAGTAGGTCAAAGTAAATCCAAGTGATCAACGTTGGAATCACCATCCCCAAGCAAAGAACGAGGATAGGCATGGGCTTGGTAGATGCGTTCATCAAACACCGATGTCTTCGTTCCAGAGTTCGGGCCTTGCTGCGATAAAGGATCGCATGAGCTCGATGCATTCCGCATCGTCGAGAATCTCTAAGTGCACTCCGCGCGATCGAACATATTGCTCGGGCCCTTGAAACGTTTTGTTTTCGCCGATAACGATTCGGGGGATCTTGTAGAGCAACGCTGTGCCGCTGCACATGTCGCATGGAGACAGCGTTGAGAAAAGAATCGATCGCTTGTAATCGGTCGAAGTAAGTCTGCCTGCATTTTCGAGGCAGTCCATCTCCGCATGCAAGATAGCGCTCCCTTGCTGGACGCGACGATTGTGGCCGCGCCCAACAATCTCTCCGTCGATGACCAGCACGGAGCCAATGGGTATCCCACCTTCGTCAAGCCCTTTTCGAGCTTCTTCGATCGCAATTCGCATGAACTGGTTCATCGTAACTACCGCACAAAAAAGATTTTGGAATTTTTGGCCAGTGACCAAACGTGTCACGAGTTCGGTTCACAATTTCTTAACCCTAGCCGCAACCGCGAGTTAGCGACAGCTGGCAGGGCAAAAAAACGAAAGCCGGTTTTGACGCCATTGTTTCCAAAGCCCTTGCAGGCAAGCCTTTAGGGAGCCTTGAAATGAAAATTTGACACAGCCAAAGGAATCTATACACTGCTCCCAAATGACGCAACATGTTGTGCAGGCAAACCAACGGTATACTACCTGTAGTGGTTTTCCTGCCAATTTGTCGCTACCGAAGGGCTTGCCAAACTGACCGGGCAAACCAATCGTTAGTATTGCGTCGGAAGCTTTCCAATTGGGTACGAAACCCCGGTCAAAAACGGAATTTTCTAAGTCTAGTAGCATGGCAGCTCGATTGGCATCGTAGTTCCTATTGCTGCTTTTAATTCAACCTTAGTCTTACGGCAATACTTTTCGAGGGAGTCGAACGAACGCATGGCAACTGTAGAAATGGGACGCGAGCGTCGCAACAAATCACGTACAACACAAGAAGTTCGAGGCGAACGCTCTGGGCTAAAAATCGAAAGCCGATTTTGCCCAACCAACGTGGCAACTCCGTTCGATACAGTTCAATGGGAAACCCGTAGTGCTGCTATTAAAGACGAGAGCGGCAAGGTTCTTTTTGAACAGACGAATTGCGAAGTACCCACTGGTTGGAGCCAATTGGCAACCAATGTTGTCGTAAGCAAGTACTTCTACGGCGATCCGACCAACGTTGAGGAGCGTGAGTATTCCGTTCGTCAGCTTATTCATCGTGTAACACGCACCATCACGGACTGGGGAATTGCAGACGGATACTTCGATACTCCAGAAGATGGCGAAAACTTCTACCGAGACCTGAGCTGGCTTTGCTTGCACCAACACGGAGCATTCAATTCGCCCGTTTGGTTCAATGTCGGCCTTTATCAGCAATACAATGTCGTCGGCACCAAATGCAACTGGCGATACAACGTCGAAGCCGGCCAAGTCGAGCAGCCTGAGAACCCATACGAATATCCGCAAGGCTCTGCCTGCTTTATTCAAAGCGTGGATGACAACATGGAAGACATCATGCGTCTCGCGACGAGCGAAGCCATGCTGTTTAAGTTCGGGTCGGGAACTGGTACGGACTTGTCTACCATCCGCAGCAGTCGCGAAAAGCTATCTGGCGGTGGCAAGCCGAGCGGCCCGCTTTCTTTCATGCGAGTGTACGACCAAATCGCTGCAGTTGTTAAGTCGGGCGGCAAGACTCGACGCGCTGCCAAAATGCAGTCAATCAAAGTCTGGCACCCAGACATCATGGAATTCATTGAGTGCAAGTGGAAGGAAGAACAAAAAGCCCACGCGCTCATTCGCGAAGGCTACGAAGCCAACTTCAACGGCGAAGCGTATTCCTCCGTCATGTTCCAAAATGCTAATTTGTCCGTACGTTTGACGGACGAATTCATGAATGCCGTTTCCGAGAACAAGGTTTGGAAGACGCGCTGGGTCAGCGACAAGTGCGAAATTGAACCGCCAACCTACCAAGCCAAAGACGTTCTAAATCGAATGGCCGAATGCGCTTGGCACTGCGGTGACCCAGGTGTTCAATATGACACGACCATCAACAAGTGGCACACCTGTCCAAATAGCGGACGCATTAACGCCAGCAACCCATGTTCGGAATACATGTTCCTGGACAATACTGCTTGCAATCTTTCCTCCATCAACTTGATGAAGTATCGAGGACCAGATGGCGTATTCGATGCGGATGGTTTCGTTGCAACCTGCCGAATCTTCTTGATTGCTCAAGAGATTTTGGTCGACCATGCGAGCTACCCAACGGATCGGATTGCTCACAACAGCCACTTATTCCGTCCGCTCGGATTGGGATACGCGAATATTGGTTCGTTGATCATGACCAGTGGTGCTGCCTACGATTCGGCAGCTGGCCACAGCATGTGCGGGGCGATCACCGCCTTGCTACATGGTGCCGCTAATCTGGCTAGCGCTGAAATCGCTGGCGTGGTTGGTACCTTTACGGAGTACCCTGACAACGCTGAGCCAATGATGCGGGTCATGCAAATGCACCGCAACGCCGTCGAGCAGATCGATCCAAGCGGCCCAGCCTACCTCAAGGATGCGGCTCGAAACATTTGGGATCGCGTTCTAGAGCAGGGCGCTCGCAATGGCTTCCGAAACGCTCAAGCAACCGTGTTGGCACCAACTGGAACGATCAGTTTCATGATGGACTGCGATACGACCGGGATCGAGCCAGATATCGCGTTGGTCAAGTACAAGCAACTGGCCGGCGGTGGCATGCTCAAGATCTTGAACCGATCCGTGTCGCTCGGCTTGAAGACGCTCGGCTACTCGCCTGAACAAATCGTCGAAATCGAGAAGTACATCAGCGAAAAAGACACGATCGAGGGCGCGCCGCATCTCAAGGACGAGCACTTGTCCGTTTTCGATTGTGCATTCAAGCCAGCCAATGGTACTCGAAGCATTCGATGGCAAGCTCACGT
>CANHVO010000551.1 GCA_947463915.1 Planctomycetaceae bacterium | reverse complement strand
CCAAAAATAAGGTTCTCAGAGAAACCTATTTTGTCGACACGGGCCCCGGCAACACCTTCATTATCTTTGTTAATCAGAAGCACTTCGCGAGAGCTGGCGAAAAACATTTTGTAACCATTTGGCAAAATCCGTAGTTCAGTAATTGGTTTGACATACTCTCCGATCCGAACCACCGACCGCCCCGAGACTATAAGAGAGTCGTTCAGTTGAAGATTTTGGATGTTGAGTCCGCCATTCTTCGAGATGATCATTTGAAATTCGGTTCCTGCAACATTTTGATCTTGCCCGGATGCGGCACTGGGCAACGGAGGTTGCTTGGGCGTCCATGACAGTGTACGAGACGGAGTGTCCCACGCACCTTTATAGAACTGTTTTGCACCGGTGCTCCTTAGCCCGTCGCTTAATGAAGCGGAAAACAACAACCACTCAATTCCGTCCGGTTTGGAGGAGGGGACGAGTGTAAAGTTTACGGCTTGTTTGGGCTGGTTGACCGGCCACTCGATGCTGATTTGCCAAACAGGCATGCTTCCCAGAGAGAGTGTGTCGTTGCTGAATCCGCCCTGAACCTGCATGACGGCCTCGAAATCAGTTTCTTTGCCATTTCGCAATTCCTTGACGGAAAATCCCCAGCTTCCAATGGACTTGTTTAATCCATCGATCGCTTGCAACGGTTCTGTTGGATAGTTCTCGGGAACATCTTCTCCCGTCAGTGCTTTCCATGTCAGCGGAGCTTCTGCGGAGGAATCTTCGGCTGTTTCTTGCGCAACAATGGACGTTGCTTGGGGCGTTGGTTCGGACGCTGGCTCTTGGACAAAAAGTCTGAGCATACCGTTAAACCAAAAAACTAAAATCGAACATAAAGCCATGGCGCTCACTCCGAGGATGAGGGGAAGTGAGGAAGTCGATTTGGATCGAGAAAGCTCACGAACAATTTCGGGGAGCTTAATGACTGTGGGTTGTTGCACGTGACTGAGACAGGATTCAAGTAAGGCGTGAACATTCTTTGCTGAAGTGAAGCGGGCTGCTTTGTCCTTCGCCATGAGCTTAGCCACAATGTCACACAACCACTCAGGAATCTCAGGGTTCAGTTCACGAATCGGGACCGGCTCCTCGTCGATGATCTTCCTCATCACACCGTGAGAAGATTCTGCTCGAAACGGAACGCGGCCGGTGCAAAGCGTATAAAGAACACTACCGAGGCTGAAGAGATCGCTTGCCTGCTCGACGGACTCACCGCGAGCCTGTTCGGGTGACATGTACTGCGGAGTTCCGGCAATGGTCCCGTGCTGGGTGACCGAGGCATCGTCAACACTGCGAGCGAGACCGAAGTCGGTCAGCGTGACTCGCTCGACCCCTTCGCCCAGCATGATGTTCTCTGGTTTGATGTCGCGATGCACGAGTCCTTGGTCATGGGCGGCCGCCAAGCCTGCGGCAATCTGTGATCCGATTCGAAGTATTTCACCAGTGTTCAATGCGCCCTCGCGATCGATCCGCTTTTGCAGTGAACCGCCACGGATATAGGCCATCACTAGGTAAGGTATTGCCCCGCCGCTGGAAACGGCATAGATCGGAATCACGTTGGGATGCAAAACAGCAGCCGCAGCCTTGGCCTCCCTCGCAAACCGTTTCCGGGCTGTCGCGTGACTTGCGATATGGGGAGCCATGACCTTCAGCGCAACGATCCGATCCAACGCCGGGTCGATGGCTTTCAGTACGACCCCCATAGCCCCCGCGCCGACGACACCTGTGATCTCATATCCGTCCAGTCGGCCGAGCCGATGAGGGTCTTCCGAAGGGGTGAGCGATTCCAAAACGTTCTCAATTGCTGTCGGAATGCTGACACGCAATAAGTCGATTGCTCCAGCGGAGTACTCGATGGAACTGGCTACGTCGAATTCCGTTTCCTGCAGTAAGTTGGCTGCTCGGTTCCAACTTTCAGCATCAGCAGCCTGCTGTTCCAAGTACTCTCTGCAGTCACAACAGCTATCCAGATGAGAGACAAGCTCGGCGTCTGCTATCTGAATTTGGTCCGACCTCAGGAATTCGTCGATGCGCTGGCGGTTGCAGCGGTTGGCTTTCGAGTTCATTGGTCATTCTCCTGCAAACACGTAACCTGTTCGCGTAGTCTTCGCATGACGCGACTTCGAGCTGCATAAACAGTCCCCACGGATTTCCCTAGTAGAGCTGCTGCCTCTTCACAGGATTGTTCGCCAACCACCGTGAGTTCGAATGCCCGCCAGGTGTCTGGATCAACATCTTTTTTCACAACTGCGGCGGCATGAAGGTATAGTTCTCGTATTGTTTCGGTCGCCAACTCCTGCTCAACAAGTTGTTCGTTCTTAGGTTGGCCGGCAAGCAAATCAAGCATTTCGGAACCTCCGACGGCGGCGTCTTTGGGCTGCCGAGACAAAGCGCTGAATATCGTATTGCGAGCGACCCGCCGCAGCCAGCAACGGAACTTGGTTGCAGCGTCTTTCTTTTCCCAACCTTGAATGGAATTGGCCACTCGTATCAAGACACTCTGCACCAAGTCCTGCGCGTCCGCGTCCTGCATTCCCCGGCGACGCGCCATGCGATAGACGACAGGGCGATAGATGAGCACGAATTGATCCCACGCCTCCCGATCCTCTCGGGATTGGACTTGCGCGATCAGGCTTAGTCGGGTTTGTGGGAATTCTGTCATGATTCTCTCCTAGGAACCTAAACTCAGGTCACTGCCGCAATCTGACACCAAAGTTGGAGGAATTTCAGAATTACCGTCGAATCGGGGTGAATTACGCCGAAATTCCTGTTCCAACGCGATTCAAGGTCTTTTAATAGCGACCACGGACAAGCAAACGAATATTCCAAAGGTGTTTCTCCGTCAATTCTTTCCTCCGCCCGGTAGGTAAACAATAGAGGCCAAGCTAGGCCACGAACCTACCCAGGCCACGATCGGTGGCCATTCTCTTGTGGAGTTTTTCACCATGACCAACTGCGATGAAACTGCGCACACACCGCACGAGCAACAACATCGTCGATGTTGCATCGATCCTGGCTGGACAGCGCCAACTCTGGTTTCTTGATTGATCCTAAGTGTTGTCGGAGCAGGTACTTGCGTCCAATAGTTGCGCATGCAGGCAGTTTGAGGCGGCAATCGACCTAAGTACCAACTGCGTCACGTGTTAATCACGCTTGCAGTCACAGTAGTTGGCGCTGTCCAACTAGCTGCCGGCATCCTGCGGCTCCGGGAGCGAGACTCGCTACCTGAGAGCAAGCAAGCTGGAAATCCTGCCGAATCCTCTGCGGATCGCCTTGAGCTTTCCGGCGAAAACGTGCTCACTGTCGTCCACGGCGGTTAACTCGCCGCGAGTCCGATTTACCCAAATTCTATGGAGAAAAACATGCAACTGAATGTCGGAAAAGAGATCGCCGCGATGGAGCAAATGGCCGTTGGCCAGCTTCGCAATCGCTACGCAGAAGTGTTCGGCGAGACGACCAACGCTCGCAATAAACAATGGTTGCTCAAGAAAATCATCTGGCGAATGCAATCGATCGCCGAGGGAGACCTCTCCGAGAGAGCGCGAGCACGGGCAATGGAGATCGTTAGCGACGCCGACATTCGAAGGCGTCCGCCCAAGGCTCCTGCTACCAAGCCAGAAGCCCCGAGATCGGCACCGATCCCGGTACCCGTATCCCTCAACAATGGAGTTCCGATCCCAGGATCGTTGATCACCCGGGAGTACAAAGGACGTTTGCTCGAAGTCCTGGTGCTCGACGAAGGGTTCGAATACGCAGGCGAGAAATTCAAATCTCTCAGCGCTGTCGCGAAGCGAATCACAGGCTCGCACTGCAATGGCTACTTGTTCTTTAATCTCAGACGCCGAGGTGATCGATGAACCGCAAAGCCACAAGCACAGAGCCTACGGCTTCCTCGGTCGTTCGATGCGCGATCTACACCCGCAAATCGACCGAAGAAGGACT
>CANHVO010000550.1 GCA_947463915.1 Planctomycetaceae bacterium | reverse complement strand
GTATCGATCAGCCCCCTAAGGTTGTTTTGATTACAAAATCGGGTGGCAAAAAAGAAGCGATGAGCTCGTTCTTCTTGAGACAAGCACTCGACGTAATCAACGGCCCCGCCGCTTCCGACGAAAAGCAAAACATTCCATCTAATCACGTCCGAACGCTCGATCCTGACAAAGCCAACTCGGAAAATTTGAGCGATGCGGAGATCTTTCTTTTGCACCGCTCCGGTGCACTCGATCGTTTGGTGGTGGAAGCGATTGCCTCGCGGGTTCGTAAGGGTAAGGGACTGTTGTACATCGCGGGCGAGCAAGTCGACGCGGTCAACTTGGACCTTTTTGCAACAGCCATGGGCAGCGGCTATCAACCGCCTGTCCAGCTTGTTCCGCCTGACAATGATTCCAAACGAAAAGATTTGTTTGTTCGCGATATTCGATTTCGTCAGCCACCGTTCGATGTCTTCGGCGAACAGGCAATCGCAGCTATGCAAACGACGCGAATAGGAGGTGGGCTCGCTTCGCGTGCGCTCGAGACGGGACTGCGAGATCAAGTGGTCGCGGAATTGAGTGACTCATCAGCACTCCTGTTCTTGACTAGCAGCGATGCAGGAACCGTCGCTGTTCTGAATGCCGACTTGGATGAAAGCAATTGGTGTTCTCAACCGAGCTTTTTCCCTGTGTTCAACGAGCTGATCAATGCAACCTATAGCAATCGCAATTCAAGTCCAGAGGCATTTGGCGGCGAACCGCTCATTCGTCAATTGTCGAGCTCGATTCCCGAAACAGCGAACTTGATCGCTGAGTCGTCAGACAAGCGATCGGCCATGGCTGAAAGTTTTGGAAGCTGGGAATGGAACACAGCTCAAAATAGTTTTGTGTGGGCATGGCCTGACCCTATCGGTCCCGGTGTCTACCAACTGCTCAACAAACGTGAACCAGCCATTGCAACAGCCATAGCCGCACCGGCTGCCGAGTCCGATCCTAAGACGCTGTCGGCAGACGTATTGCAGGGACGCTTGGCTGGCAATCGTGTCGTTACGTTTCGCGACGCAAAATCGGCCGACCAAAAATCCGATCAGTGGTGGAATTGGTTGATCATTGCCTGCATCCTCGGTTTGGCCAGCGAGATCATTACGCTGCGATGGTTTTCCGCATGATGATAGCCTTCTGGAGTTTTGAGCCTCGAATTCCAATCTTCGTGTGGTGGAGTTTGGTTTTGATCTGCATAGGGGCGTTAGCTGCATACTGGTTTCGTCGCGATCAATCCATTGGTACTATCCGTCGTTCTATTTTGACGGTCTTGTTAGGCATGAGCGTCGTTGGGCCTCTGTTGATTGCTCTTAATCCAACATGGGTTGAGGAGATTCCACCCACACCAGGCCGCCCCTTGGTTTCGGTCTACGTCGATCAAACCATGAGCATGGAGATCTCCGACGTCGATGACAGGCCCAATCAGACGCGGCAACAATCGGCTATCGCTGCCGCCGCGCAAATTGGTGAAAGCACCGAAACGGTCGATGTGCGAAAGAGTGCCTTTGACACCGATGTTCACCCGTTGGTTGTCGGAACACAGAATAGCAAACCATCGAGCAACAACGAAGATGCTTCGCCGCGAGGTCATCGAAGCGATTTGACAGCGGTCCTGCGAGAAGGCATTCGTAACAACACCGAATCGGGACAAGCTATCGTGCTGATTAGCGATGGAGCACACAATGTCGGCAGCGTCGATTCCGTTCTCTCGGCCGCATACGAAGCCAAGTCGCTTGATATTCCCATTTACACCGTGACATTGGGCAAACAAGTAGGATCGCAAAACCTATCGTTAGCGGCTCGCAGCCCACGCATGATCGCCTTTGCTGACCATCCGTTGTCCATCAAGGTACGTGTCGGGCATTCCGGTTTGGAGGGTGAGTCAACCCAAGTGGCATTGATGCAAGGTAATGAGATCGTGCAAACGCGCACTGTTCGCTTGGGCAAAGAATCCAATCAAGAAATCCGTTTCGTCATGGACCGACCGCCTGAGCAACGACTGACACGCTTTCGCATCATGGCGACGCCAATCGCGGGTGAAGCAACCGAGTTGGACAATCAGTCCTCCGTCCTCGTACAGCGACTCGATGAGCCAATCGGTGCGATTTTGCTCGAGGGAAAACCCTATTGGGACAGCAAATTCCTAGCTGCAAACTTGGGAACAAATCCAACGATGCAGTTAACAAGCCTGATTCGGGTCAGCGATAAACGTTTCCTTCGCAAAAAGTATCCGCGGCCCGAACTGAAAAAGCCGGACCCTAGCTCGACGAAAGACGAGCCTGAAATCGACATTCGCGCAGCTGTCGAAAATGTCGCCACCGACTGGATGATTCTTGACCAGTTGGAGTCGCCGCTAGAAGACATGGAAACGCTCGAGCAATATCGGGTCGTGATCCTAGGACGGGATGCCGAAGTTTTCTTGTCCCCGCGTGGTCTTCAAAATCTCATGGAATGGATCAATACGAAAGGTGGCTGTCTGGTTTGCTCTCGAGGTGAACCCGTCCGCATTGCCAACGCGAAACTCAATGCCATGCTACCGATCGAATGGAGCGAACAAGCGGAGTCGCGATTCCGGACCAAGATTAGCCAATACGGATTCGACTCCGCCGTCTTTGATTCGTTGACGATGGAGGGAGACCCGCTTTCACAATTGCCATCGCTGTCGACGGCCAACAAACCAACGCCTCGCTTGGGACTACCTCAAGTTTTGCTGCAAAGCATTTCGGATGCGACGGGAAAGAATATTCCCGTGGTAACTTATCAGCCGGTCGGCAGTGGCCAGACGATCGTTGTCGAGGGAGCTGGTATGTGGCGTTGGGCATTCCTCGCACCTCAGTTTGCGGACAAAGAGAAGATCTATGCAACACTGTGGCAATCGCTTGTGCAATGGATCATCTCACAACAGGACTTGATGCCAGGCCAAAGCGTGGCGATTCGTCCGGACAGAGCCACGTTTTTGACGGGCGACAAAGTGACCGCATCGTTGCTAGTTCGCGATAGGGAGCGTTTTCTGGATGCCAACGGCAAGCCAAACTGCGCTGTGCTCATGTACCGCGATGAAGCTTCGTTGCCCAAACGCTTTGTGCCGATCCCAACCGAGCAGCCCGAGATGTTCCGAGTCGATTTCGGAGCGCTGGACGTTGGTTACTTCACAGCGACAGTTGTTCAAGGTGACAAAGAGGAAACACTGGCCGAAACCGCGATTGAAGTTCGGGACCCATGGTTTGAAAAGCTAGAGGCAGACTCGCGTCCTGATTTGATGAGGCGTATTGCGATGATCAGTGGTGGTGAGGCCTTGAGATTGGATCAAGTAGGAACAATCGTGGACCGCTTCGAGCAACGTCTCTATCAAAACCGACCACCTCAAATCATACGAACAACAATATGGGATCGGCCGATTGTCATGTTCGCGATCCTAGGGGCTTGGATTACTAGCTGGATAGTACGACGTCGCAATGGTTCGATTTAATCTCATCTCGTACTAAAAATTTCATCTCGTACTAATCTCATCTCATAGCAATCTCATTTCGTAGCGAAACTCGTCAAGAGTTTCGGTCAAGACATCAAATCACGGCACATCGTTCTGAATCCTCCGTCCCACTCTCAGAATGCTTATGTCGCCATCGAATACCACAAGGCGAGCGGAGCTCGTAAACGCACAAGGACAGCTTCGCTTACCAATTGTGAGTGCTCCAAGAGTCGGAACCGAGTTTGGCGTCAAAACTATTTGTATAGGAACGCCAAAAAGGTTGAACAGTCGCAGGGCTCCTACCTGGCAGGGCTCCTACCTGGCATCACCAACGCTCTGTTTGTACATCCCTCAAAGCCCGGAGGGCGACATATCCTTGCCGGTGGCGTAAGCCACCGGTCTAGGTTAATCATCGGTGTTTAAGCCCGGAGGGCGACACAATTTGCATGATTCGATGTGTCGCCCTCTGGGCTTCTCATTTGACTGCCACTAACCCGGTGGCTTACGCCCAATG
>CANHVO010000549.1 GCA_947463915.1 Planctomycetaceae bacterium | reverse complement strand
CATTTGCAGCAACAAATAATTCGCCCTGCTGCAGTTCTTTGCGACGCCCCAATGCCATTGACCAACTCCTCCATGAAACCAAAACAATTGATGTTGGTAGGATAGCGCATTTCATCCTTTTTTCAACGGGCTGTTAGTCGCACCAATCGTGGAGGTGGTCGAGCGGGCTGACCGCCTAACGATCAATCCAATGTACTTGTCGATCAGCCCCCCCACCTTATTGCTTTGCTTAAACCTTGTCGCTTGCTGCAACTGACTTGCCCCGACGTCGTCAGTAGGTCGTGTGTATGACAAAATGCGCAGGGACGGAGTGTGTGCTGGTTGCTAACTTGATAAGCGATAGTCCATTTCGACAACAACGTTCATGAGTCGCTTTACAGAGGTAAGAATTTGGAACTTAACGCTTCCAAGTGGCAAGCACTAAATAGCGAACCTTACCTATAGGCTTTGAGCATCCACGTCTTTAACTAGCGATACTTGCCAGCAGCCGTCTCCGATGAGATTGAGGACATGAGTGTGGAACTTTAGGATATTCAGTCGATGGCTGACACTGATGAGCGTCGCACCAGAATCGACCAGTCGTTGATAAAGCAACTCTTCGTTCTTCGTATCCAATGCGCTGGTGGCTTCGTCCAAAATGATTAACCGAGGTTTGGCAATGAGTGCGCGGGCAAATCCAACTCGCTGCTGTTCGCCAAGCGATAGGATTTTTGCCCAATCTGCCTCGGTGTCCAAGCCACCAAAGCGATCGGCCAAATCGGCCAAATTGACTGCTTTCAGCACCTCCAGCGTTTCTTCCTCCGTGCATTTCTTGTCACTTGGATACGTCAACTGACATCGTAGCGTACCGATGATCATGTACGGCCGTTGTGGTGAGAAAAAGATGTCGTCGAGCGGCGGTCGAATGATGTTCCCTTTTCCTGCGTCCCAAAGGCCCGCAATGGCTCGAAGCAGGGAGCTTTTGCCACCACCGCTTGCTCCGACAATGAGAAGTCCCTCCCTCGGTTTGACTTCCAAGGTAAGGTCGACAATCAAGGTCCGCTTATAGTCGGGGGTTTGGAGAGAAAGCTTTTCCAATAGCAAACGCTCTCCTTCTTGCGTCGTAATCACCTCCCTGCCGCAGGCATGATCTAGGGACGACATGTCCATCGAATTTGCAAACTTGTCCAGACGGCTAACTCCCGCTGCAAAACGACTCAGCGTGTCGAAGTTGTTGACAATCACGGTCAACGCACCAAAGATTGCGGCAAATGCACCAGCGGCCTGTACCACTCGCCCCACTTCAATGTCGCCCGACAAAACTTGAGGTGCTAAAATGATCCCCGGTAGAATTAAAGTGACCGAGCTAAACGAATACTGAAACAGATTCAAAAACCATTGCCAATTGATGATCTTGTTGTAGTTTTGGAATGCATCAGCAAATCGTTGCTTTATGTTGGAAGACTCAGGTGCTTCGCCACCGTAGAACGCGATGGACTCCGCATTTTCTCGCACGCGGACTAAGCTGAATCGAAAATCAGCTTCACGCTTCAACTGGAAGAAATTCAGTGCAACCAGGGGCCTACCGAAAATGAGGCTCGTGATCAGCGTTCCAATGACCGCATAAACCAGTAAGAACAATACGAGGGTTCTGGATATTGACCAAAGAACGCCGCTAAACGCTAGCAACTGCAAGACCATCTCAATGGCGAGAAGAAAATAATAGATCGACTTCAATGTAAAGGTGTTGATGTCTTCGGCAATGCGTTGGTCCGGATTGTCAATCGCCGCATTGAATGCCAGCTTGTAAAATGCCTTGTTTCGAAAATAAGTATCCAGAAAATTGTGGGTTAGCCACCGACGCCAGTAGTTTACAAGTTTGTCGCGAACAAAGTAGTAGAACACGTATACCGGTGCCGCCGCTGCAATAAGGCCAATCGACTTGTAGACCGAAACCCAATATCTGTCAGGGTTCATTGCGGCTAGTGCAGATGTAAATTCGCCGGCTTGCTCGTTGAGAAAGACATTGAAGACAGTGTTGCCAAGCAAAAGAATTGCCAGCAGTGTTATTAGGCCGCGACCTTTCCATTTCTCTTCGGAGTACCAGTAAGGCTTAGCAATCGCGAAAAAACTCGGCAATTTCAGTCGCTTCCACCTCATTCTTGACATCAGGCTGCAGTCGGCATTAAGGAGATTGAAATGGTTTGCTTACGACGCCGTGAGAGGGGCAGTGCCCCTAGAGCCCTTCCCCTGAAACGATCAAAATCCGTGTCAACGACTTTGGCTTGCCTACCAACGCATCATCGATAGCGTAAGAGCTCTCTGAGGCCGCCGCGATCATCTCCCTACCTTTGCCTTTCACAGAATTAGTCAGTAACAAAAGACCTTGAATCACAATGCGAAACAGTTCGGGATCGAATTCGCAAATGGCGTGCCAAGCATTGCGATACGTCAACTCGATGCATATGCAATCAGAGAAGTTCACACTAGAAAATGTTGCGGCACCGAGGCTCATGCCCTGCAACCTTGATTAAATGGTTGCTCCCAAGCCTACCCCGCAACCTTTCCAGCCAAAGTAGTAGGAGGTTTGATGCCGGCAAAAAGAATTTTGTTACGCGCTGCACATCCAAATCGGCGAAATCGTAGTCGTCAGCCAAATCGCTAGGCAATCGAGTTTGCCGTACCTTGCCGAGCTATTTGACCAACGCAAGCCTTCAACCTTCAGATGCAATCACTTGCAATGCAGATGTTCGAATTCCTGTGGTGGTGCTTTCGAATTGAGCATTGTGAACGAAAACCCTCCAGCATCAACCGCAGAGACTTCGACCCTAAGTTCGATACGTTTCGACCCACCGAATCGACCCAATATCGAGGTAATGGTTCGGCACCGTTCTCGAAATGGCGACGATTGCGATTGTCAAGCGTTACCTCTTTTCGCCATTGACGTTCACTTTGACGCCGTCTTTGCCAACGTTAACATCGACATGGCCCTCATTGCGTGCTACGTCGCGACTCCAATAGTCTTCTAATTTGTAGCGGCGATAAAGCTCAGTTGAGAAATTTTGGTCAGCGAAGTTGGGCCAGTTGGATTCATCGAAGCCTTGAGCTCCGTTCATCTGCTCTTTGGTTACGTCGAGAACGAGGACAACGCGATCACGACTGTCTGGATCCTGTTGGAATTGGATCGCTCGCATCGGGACAGCAAATAATTTGTCGCCTAGTCCCAAGAATCCGCCATAAGTTACAGCCACGTATTGGATGCGTGTCGAAGCTGGATCAACAACGATATCTTTAATTTGCCCAACGTTCTCCTTTCGCGAATTCTGAATCTTCATGCCAATTAACTTACTAACGCGAACACCAGGACCAGTGGAGGTACTGTCAAGCTTACGAAGATTCTGCGATGTTGAGTTCTGGGGTGTGGTTGGATTTTGCGCATTCAAAGGCATCGCACAGCTTGCGAAAATCGCAGTTGCAATCCAAGTTTTCGAAATTTTCATTGTATTCATTCACTTTCAATGTGAAAACAGATTTAGGGTACTACGAACGAGAGGCTCGCACGATACTCACTTATCGCAACTATCGGGCCAAGTTCAGTGGCTTTTCGAAATAGCTTGAAAGAGGTCTGCTTTGTTCATCTTGCTCCTACCATCGATCTTGAGATCCTTAGCCAAATTTCGAAGCTCTTGAACGCTACGATCCTGAAAATCCATATTCGGATTTCCCGTTCCCTGGCTCGCCTTATTCGGCGTCCTGCCTTCTTTGCGACGTCGGCAATTAAAAATGCAAGCCACCGCCGCCCGCGACTGTAATTGAGTGCTAGTCCCTGCCCCCAACTCGTTCCGGTTTGACACGCGTTTGACACGCCGGAGCGTCGGTTATACTCAGCTCACAGCCAAATATTCACCTTCAATTAGGTCGGCCATCAAACACCCTTCGAGTTTTTATGATGGCCGCAAAAGAACACAGAGAACGCGAAAGATCGATAGCCACATCCGTTCAAATCAGCTGCCTTTCTTTTGCGAGCTTTGTGCTCTCTTGCGGCTAACCCGAAACT
>CANHVO010000548.1 GCA_947463915.1 Planctomycetaceae bacterium | reverse complement strand
TTTCGCGTTAGCCGCAAGAGAGCACAAAGTTCGCAAAAGAAAGGCAGCTGATTTGAACGGATGTGGCTGTCACCCCCTATTCCTCTTTCGCGTTCTCTGTGTTCTTTTGCGGCCATCACAAAAAATCGAATGGGGGTGACGAAGGTCTATCGACGCGAAAAAAAGAGCAGTACCAAGGCACTTAATGGCCGGTTAAATGGACGGGCGAGCTACCTGAAAGTGGAAGCATCGGCGTGTCAAACCGGTGCGAGTTCGCCGGCGTTGACTGTCCCTCGCCGGCTAGCGACGGTAAACGCGTCCTGGGAAGCTTATTTTCCTAGCTCACGAAATCGCTCGTAGGTTTGATTCAGCGGATGAGCATCTTTGCGGCCGTCGATGAGGCTTGCAGACCATTCAGCCAACCTCAGCCCAAGCCTCCTACAAGCTTCCTGGCTTCCGTCCTCACTCCCGTGTAGTCCGTCACTCCAAACACTAGAAATCCGTAGTTAATGAGAATCGACAACAAAGTCATGCAAGTCCATTCTTGCCCACCACCCCACGCGCCAGCCGACGTGAATACGCAACCAATCTTGCCGTCAAGCTTTCCCCAGTTTTCTATCGGTTGCTGGTCCCACCATTGCTTCATTTGCCAACTAACGCTGCCATAGTTGGTCGGTGAGCCGCATGCGATGCCATCGCACCACACTAGATCGTTGTGATCGGCGTTCGAGACATCTTTCAATCGCACTTCTGTCCCTTCAAGTTGTCGGGCGCCCTCGGCAACCAATTCTGCCATCTTTTGAGTATTGCCAGAGTTGGAGTGATAAAGCACCAGGATTTTGGACAATTTGCAAGCCTTCCTTTGAACGAAAACCAAATTCAAACAACCAAGAACAGATTAAAGGATACCGAATTGGAGCGATTGGTTTGGCAGTTTTGTCACGGTTGCCGCCTCCGTGACAATAGCACGCCACATCCAAGAACGACAAACGCACAACTTGCGACTGCCGCTCTCGCCCACTCCGATGAAAGCTCGTTACGCAATGCCATAAGTGACGCGAACAATGCGATTCCAACAACAATCGGCCACACGCGGCGAGTGCTACCACTAACCTGTTGCGGTGACGATGTGTCCATAAGTGCGAAGCGGCCTAACGAGTAAATCTCAAACGCATGCGCCGGTAAACAAAAGATTCATTGTAGCCCATTTAGCTGGTCAAATGGACAGTGAGATTTGCTATTTGCGTATCGATCGCAGAGCCCCAATCCGACTCTTTGCATGCTGAGAAACGGTTGCTCAGGTCCCGGGGGTATTGGATCAGAATTGCATGATGCTGCGGACGCATTCCGTTTGCTATTATGCCAATTCGACGCACCGGCGTGTCAAACCGGAGCGAGTTGGGTAGTGGTTATTCACCATCCAACACCGGAAAACTCAAAAGGTCCCTGCGCAACTTTTTCGCCGCGGTTCCGTAACCATTTAGTCTCCTCTCGCGTTTGTTTATGAAACTATCTAGGTTGTGGAGGTCGGTTGAAACGCACCCAATCGCAGACCAATTGGCGATGAAGTCTACGACGTTAGGTGCGATCTGCCGATTGTGGCGGTCTGGATCATTGTCGTGACTCAAGTAGATCACAGGACAGTGCGAGTCGTGCTTTCTCATGCAAAGGGCAAGCAGATCACCATTTCCGACATGGTGAAATGGAAGACGTTCACGCAGGCCATCACGAAAAGCCAACCACGGAGACGATTCATGTTCAGCCATCCCTCTGCAACAATCCGCGAGATGAGAATAGTCCCATAGTGTCCCACCTCCAAATGAGATCCCCTCTGGTATTGGAGACTCGTCAAATACATCTGGCACCTCCCAGAAGAACTCAACGCTTCGTGCAAATTTCAAAAGGAGCGTCTCAAATTCTTTCGGAAGTTTCCGGCCTGCTATCGATCGCAAAGCGCTTAGTTCGTCTTGGGTTATCGGCGCGGCAATTTTGGGCAATCGTGCATCACCACCCAGACCAGTTGAAAGTTCACAATACCATTTTCATTGCAAAACCATCGACTTCCACAGCGTTTTGTTCAAGTCGCTCCAATGTCCTCCTGCTGGCGATTGAACAGCTGGAAATTCTTTGATTTTCACTTTCACAACCTTGCTTGAATAGTTAATGATTCTCGGCCCCGGTAAACACATCTAAATGTACCTCATCTGCCTGGTTGAGTGGGCTGGCATTCTGCTTGGGTGTGTGTTTGGCTAGAATTGAGTAAACACCGACGCTCCGGCGTGTCAAACCGGTGCGAGTTGGCGTTAGGAACACTCACTGAGTAACCGCCACGTGCGGCCAGACGCGATAGGTAATCTGGCAGGGGGCCGGCGAAATCTGCCCTCTACGCCGATCTTTGTTATTCCGCGTTTTTCTTTTCGTCTGGAGCTTTGATTCTGCTCGGATCCTTCGTGGCGCCGGTTCCCCACGCCTGCGCTTCAGAGCCATCGCCCGTCATACTACTGTAAAGCTTGTATCTGGTACCCGGGCCAAACGATCCTGCGGCAATTTTATGAGGATTCAGCCTCTTTCGTTCTTCCCAATCTTTCTCGGTAGTGACGAATTTCGCCAGCATCCCAATTGCACATGCGTCAGGTAATTTGTGTCCGCCTGTTACCTCTACACCAATAATATGCGGTATTTTTCGATTTCCAATCGACCCACGTATTGCAACCACGTGGCCAACGTAGCGATCCAGATCATCCCTTGAGGTGAGGATAGGGATTTCCATGCCGAATCCGGGCAATGTCAGCATGGAAGGTTTGCGTTGCTCTTTGGCGTCAGTACTGTCGCTGTTTTTTTGAAGGACGGTTTCTTGAGCCACGCACGCCGTTGCACCAAGAGTAAGTATCAAGCAAGCAAGAAACTGTGCTGAGTTCAGGACAAGCGTGTTAGCGAAGTGAATCATATCCAATTCCATGCGTTAGTTAAGCGGAACAACGGCACCCATCACCTAGCCCCCGTAAGTGATGTCGCTAATAGCGTATACAAAGTTTGGGCTAGGCGACATAACTAGTAAATCTCTGGCGCATGCGCCTGTAAACGAAAGACTTAGTGTAGCCCATTTAGCTGGTCAAATGGACTGACGATTATCCTGTCAGGGAGTCCAGACTGGATCATCCGGACAACGACGCACCGGCGTGTCAAACCGGAGCGGGTTGGGGGCGATGACGAGTCCTCGAATGGCATAGTCGCACTTGAACTTGGCATTTGGACGAGAAGATCGCAAGTAGAGTCCGCATAACGAACGCTTGGTTGCAAACCCAAGGGGGCTAAAGTTTAAAGACACTCTGGGAAGTGCTTGCTCACCTTCGTTGAACCGCCGTACGTGCCCCCGCACGTACGGTGGTGTGGGGAGGGTTCCCCGCAACGGGAATGGGATTGTTACTCCGCTTTGCTGCTTGCCACGGAAAGCACGATTCTTAGGTTTTCTTCTTCCGCAAGCACAATACGTTTATCCAACTCGTAACCATTCTTCGATACTACCATCCTGAAAAATTTCCTGCCTGGACCGTCAACCCATCCCGTCTCAAACGTACCGTCTTGTTTTGTCTTTTTACCCGATAGACGCGCCGCTTGCTTGTCGTCATGTGGGTAGACAAGGACATCAGCGTCAACGATCCCAATCCCTTGGCCGTCAACAACAATTCCAGCGAATCGATACAACTTACTGCACCCAGCGATACAAGGTAGGACTAGTCCGATGGTGAGAAGAACCGCGACGAAAGGTTTCATGCTTCTTGCCTCTATGAGTAACTTGTTGTTCTCTGGCGCAGCGCCGGTAATCAGATCTCTAATCTACCCCATCTGGCCGGTTCAATGGGCAAGCGATCTGCTTGGAACTGAATGTTTGGCGGGAAGCCGTATAAACATCGACGCACCGGCGTGTCAAACCGGAGCGAGTTGTCTGTGACTACAAAGCCCGGCGGGCGAAACATCTCTGCCGGCGGCGTGAGCCGCCGGATTCTGATCTGCTTGTTTCTAAGCCCAGCGGGCGACACATGGACCGCCAGATTTGGAAACATTT
>CANHVO010000547.1 GCA_947463915.1 Planctomycetaceae bacterium | reverse complement strand
GAAGCCTATCGATGGAGCAAGCGGCCTTGGTCGAGACCTTGGCCATTGGTTGTCACGCCGTCGATCGAAGCGGTTGCAAGGCGGGTGAAAACGTCTTAGTCCTAGGTGCCGGTCCTATCGGCTTGTCAGCACTCGAGTTTGTGAAACTGTCAGGAGCTCGGCCAATCGTCGCAGACATCAGCGAAAGCCGCTTGGCCTTCGTTCGAAACACCATGGGAGTGCCCGACACGCTCCAAATCAAGAATGACGAAACGGACATCGCGAACCTGGAATCGATGACACAAGGTCAACGCGCCGATGTGGTCATCGATGCAACGGGCAATAACAAGTCGATGGTCCGAGCCTTTGAGTTCGCGGCCTTTGCCGGACGAGTGGTGTACGTTGGTATCACGCAACAGAACGTCGAGTTTGCTCACGCACCGTTCTTTCATCGGCGCGAGATCACGTTGATGGCGAGTCGCAACGCGCTTTCAAGGGACTTCACTCGCATCATCAGCCTCATCGAAGCAGGCCAGATCGATACCAATCCCTGGATCACGCACCACGCCAATTTTGCAGACGTGCCCAAAGAGTTTCCAAACTGGCTAAACCCAAACGCCGGCGTAATGAAGGCGGTCATTCATATTGACTAGAGTGTAAAGCGATTGTCCTCAACCGCTTCGCAGGCACTTTAGGCCTGTTTTTGTAAAAATGGGCTGAAAGCGAATTGGTTGTAGATTACCTGGGAATTCGGTTTTTAAGCGCAGCAACAATTGAGGACAATTGTGCGACACTGGTCTATCTTTTTTCGTTAGCAGCGATCCAGCTCTTGCCTTCGGGGGACGCTGCGAATTGAGCGAATTCGGGGGTTTTGCTCACCTGATTATGCTTAATGTTGAATCGTTTCTTGATTTCGCTCAAGTAGCTGGCGATTTTTGCATTCTGCTTAGTTGCGAGCATGAGACCTAGCCTGCTCCAATGCAATTCAACCATCTCGGGAATGTTCTCGATTGCATGTTCGATCGCGTCTTCGGCTTCAGTCTGCCGACCTAAGAGCATCAATACGTCGACCTTGAGGGACGAGACGTAAGGATCTTGTATAGATTCCTCCAATTCATCAATGCTCGTCAGGAATTTGTCCCATTCCTTTTTTTGAATATGCATGTTGATCAAGCATAGTTTCAGACATGGGTCATTGGGGTAAAGTGACTGCATTTCCTCCATAACTGGGTTCGACGTCTTTTCTCCAATTTCCAATGCCGAATTCAATTTGAGTAGCAAAAGGGATTTATTGGTTCGATACTCTTTCGGTAATCCTTCGTATATTTTGAAAGCACCGTTGAAGTCTCGGGATTCATATAACTCCACAGCCTTGCTAAGGTCCGTGTAGATCTTCGCGGCATCCGACTTGCTATTCGGAGTGCTTGCGAGGTAAGCGGGGAGCATTGCACGTCTCAGCGAAGCGGATAGGTATTCGCCTGCTAAGTGTATGTAAACGTCAATTATTTTTGGCTCCCCCTGAATATCCTCAACGAGCCACTCATGGTAATTGCGGAGTTCAGATTCTTTCCCTGTCAATCGATATAGCGGTCGCACATTGTTGCTGTCAAAAACGTTACGGACCCACAGATAGCGTCCTCCGTTTCGGACATGGTCATGCGCGCTTTGCAACATAACGGTTATTGCGCCCATTTCCTTGTAGCGCTTCGTGAATGTGGTACGTTGAGTAGCACTAGCAGGAATATCTTCAAAGACTCTGTCCAAAAATCGCTCTTGGTCCACCAGACTGGCAAATGCCTTTACGTCTTGTGCAGCGATTGCTTTGTCGATAGCGGCTCGAACTTTGTTTGAGCGTGCGAGCGCTTTGGCTTCCGCTGTATCCTGCCCCTGCATGATGGAAGCTATCGCATTGACGAGTACAAGACAAAGGAACAGATGTTTAGTGAACATTGCAGCGTATTGGCACAATCTTAAAAAGGGGGAGTGATGTCAGATACATCCATTCGGACGGTTTAGACTAGCCGCACGTTTTGCGGGCTACAAGCGAAAAGTGTAAAGCGATTGTCCTCAATCGCTTTACAGGCACTTTAGGTCCTTTTTGTCTAAAAGGTTGGTAGCGAATCGGTGGTAAATAACGTTGGATTTCGGTTATGCATTGCAGCAACAATTGAAGACAATTGTGCGACACTGGATTTTAACACTGCCTTCCCATTCAACTTCTCAACGCGAGAGGAAAATGGGGACGCGAAGGGTAACCAGGAACGATATGATTGCGGCAATCGGCGCAGTTAGCAACAATTGTGCGACACTGGCCTAAACGCAACTGCATTGGCAGACAACCTATTTTGAAAATCATCGATGCCCAACAAAATCCTTTTCCTTTGCACCTGGAATTATTACCGCAGCCGTTTTGCGGAGATCTACTTCAACTGGGAAGCGTCGGCTGCGAATCTCAATTGGACGGCGGACTCGCGCGGTCTGGCTCTACCTGAATCAACTCCCAACACGATCTCAGGCTACACCGTAAACTACCTCAATCAGCTTTGCATCCCGTTCGATCCAGTCCGAACACCGATGGATGCGACCGAAGACGATTTTGCCAATTCCGATCGCATCATTGCAGTCAAACGGGACGAGCATTTGCATTGGGTCCAAAAACGATTCGATCGATTTGCTGACCGAGTAGAATATTGGGATATCCATGATGTCGACGCTTCTACCCCCGAGGAACAATTGCCGCTCCTCCATGCAAGAGTGCGTGATTTGGTTGCTGAACTGATCGTCTCTTAAACTATTATTCACTGATACCCAATGAACCACCACGACAACCAGGCTGCCCATCGCCTGCTGGACGCCAACCTCAACCGCGCCTTCGAAGCGTTACGGACTCTCGAAGACATCGCCCGTTTTCAAGATCAGGCTGTGTCCCAATCCAAGTACAAGATTCTACGGCATCAACTTCGGGATGCTACCCAAGGTTGGAGCCACGAGCAACTCTACGCCAGTCGCGATGCAAACCAAGACGTAGGTCGCGAAACCAAAACCACCTCAGAGGCCTCGCGAACCGGCGGGTTGTCGGAAATCGCCGAGGCAGCCTCGCAGCGAGTTCAACAGTCGCTACGATGTCTGGAGGAGACATCGAAGTTCGTCTACCCTAGTTCTGCAGCGGCCATCGAATCGGTCCGCTATCAAGTCTACGACATCAACGCTCAACTGCTGCTGTCCCAGAAACGCGACGTGGCGTTTCTGAAGCAATCAAAACTCTATGTGCTCGCCGATTGCCAACTTCCGCTGGAGCAATTTATTCAACGGGTTCACGAGATAAGTCACGCGGGCGTCGATTTGATTCAAATCCGGGACAAACAACTAGATGCGCAGGAGCTGATCCATTTCACGCAATCGGCCATCGAAGCTGTCGATCCGAAACAAACTCGCATCATTGTCAACGACCGGGCCGATATCGTGCAGTGCACTTCCGCGTTTGGTCTTCACGTCGGGCAATCTGATTTGAGTGTCGCCCAATCTCGATCGCTCATTGCTCCATCCTGCGTTGTCGGGCTCTCGACTCACGATCTCGATCAGGTAAAGCATGCCATCGACGTTGGGGCAGATTATATTGGCTGTGGTCCAACCTTCGCCTCCAACACCAAGGACTTTTCGTCCTTTGCTGGACTCCCGTTCTTGCGCGAAGTAGCAGCGTTCTTACAAGCATCCGAGTCAACGATTCCGGCGTTCGCGATCGGAGGCATTGATCTAGCGAACCTACAAAGTGCAATGGAAACAGGTGTGCAGCGAGTCGCTGTCAGCAAAGCGATTTGGGGAGCCGAGCGACCAGGAGCCGCAGCCGAAGCCTTTCGACGAATGCTTTATTGAAGCGCTAAGAAGCCAATTTGCTAGCCACAAGAGGGCACAAAATCCACAAAGGAAAGAGCGGAATGAAAAATACCGTAGCTGGATTCGCCAGAATTCAGTGCATTCTGAATTCTGGCGAATCCAGCTACGGTTCGCGGTACCTTTTGTCTTGCCGCGCGCAACTACTTAAGGCCCTTGCATTCATTCCTTTTGTGTTGCTTGTGCTTTTTCGTGGCTAGACAACCCTTTTGGCTTTGACTTTCCCTT
>CANHVO010000546.1 GCA_947463915.1 Planctomycetaceae bacterium | reverse complement strand
TGCTCGAGAGCGCGGATGTTCAACTCTATCGCGCTAAAGAATCGGGTCGAAATCGGGTTTGCGCGTAGTTCATCGGCGATAGGGATTCGAGTATATTGCAAGCATGAACAATCATGCTTGCTCGCTCGAAACCGCAGCCTTGGAGCGTCCTTCTCCAAGCCTCTTGACGTACTACGTCCTCACAGGGCTCTTGAGTGGTCCTGCGTGTATCTTCGTCATTCCCGCCCTGATCATTCGATACAACACGCTTCGATATCGATTTGAGGATTCCGGATTGCGAATGCAGCTTGGCCTCTTTTTTCGGAAAGAGGTGGTTGTCGCCTTTCGACGAATTCAAGACATCCATGTCAGCCGAAACCTCGTTCAGCGTTGGCTAGGGATCGCCAGTGTCAGCGTGCAAACCGCGTCCGGAAATGCGATGCCAGAAATCGTTCTGGAGGGAGTCACCAACCCCGACGAGGTGCGAGACTGGTTGTACGAAAGAATGCGAGGAGCCAAAGGCTATTCCAATCCGCAATCTTCAGCCTTGGTTGGGGAATCGACGACGCCGCGAGCAGACGAGGGCAACAATCAATACGATGAAGCGACTGAATTGCTGCGTGGAATTCGAGACAATTTGGCTTTGATGGTGGAGAAGTCACGAAAATCGAGTTCTGAATCATGAAAGAATCCGGCTTGGTTCATGAAGCGTGCAGGTGGTGTTATCAAGGCGTTTGGGGGATACTGACCTCCTATTTTCGCTTGCCAGAAGGCCCCCCAACATTGCCCTCCATGGAGGGTGAAGCCGTCGAATACCTTCGGCCTTCTATAGCCTATTTGAATTATCGCAAGTTCTTTTTTTGGTTTGGTTTGTTCGCCGTTGATGTCCTCCTATTTGTCTTGTGGGGCGTCTTTTCGTATTGGTGGCCGCTGGCTGGACTTTTGACGGCACCGCTTTGGCTCATCGTGATCATCGCGCCCGACATTATCGCTTACATCGCAATCCATCTGCGATACGACACGACTTGGTATGTGCTCACGGATCGCAGCGTACGAATTCGGCGAGGGATATGGAGCATTTACGAGACGACGATTACCTTTGAAAACATCCAAAACGTACACATCGCGCAAGGACCTGTTCAACGTTGGTTTGGGTTTGCCAATTTGATGGTGATGACAGCTGGTGGAGGGGGCGGTGGCCACGAGGGGCAAGCCATGATGGGTTCGCATGTGGGCTTGATGGAAGGACTGGACAACGCGAGCGAGTTGCGGGAGCGCATTTTGGCTCGAAGCCAATTGAACGCTGGTCTTGGCGACGACCGCGGCGACGAACCGCGTTCCGATCCAAGCGTCAGCTTTTCGACGTCAGGAAAAGCGGGGCGTCTCCAAGAAACCGAACAAAACCTTGAATTGCTTGCCGAAATCCGGCAGCTTACGGCAGAATTGGCAAAGCCGTAAAACGTAACGCTGTTTCGCATTTTGTAGCGAAACGCGTCAAGAGTTTCGGTGGTTTACGCAAGGCAGCCGAAAGTCTTGACGACTTTCGCTACTGAAAAGCCCAATTTACATTGAGCAGAATGCGAAACAGCGTTGCGTAAAACGGCACAAGCGAATGTGTTTTATCGTACCCGGCAGGTGCGATCCACCGTGGGTCGCACCTGCCGGGTGCGACTTGGATCATGAAGGCAAAAGACATGCAATCTTCGGCAAATTTCGGTGGACGAACGCAACGTAGCCCTGTCGACGACAGTATCACCTGGGCTGGCGAATGGGATGATAGCCAGACCATAGCGAGCGCCGCAGAAAGAGCGAGTTCGGCGTTTGAGACTTGGTCACGGACGCCGCTCGAGACACGGATTGGATTTGCGAAAAATTACGCGAGCTACTTGCAAGCCAATCGGCAGGCCATAGCCAGAACGATCACGTTGGAGTCCGGCAAGCCGCTTTGGGAGAGCGATCTGGAGGTCCAATCGGCGATTGCGAAAGTGGATAATGCAATGGATGCGATCGGCAAGCGGCGATGGACGACGAGCGAGGGGGCAGGAACCTCCTTTTCTGCGATCCGATACAAGCCGCTAGGGATGATGGTGGTCTTGGGGCCGTACAATTTGCCGTTGCATTTGCCCGGCGCGCATATTATCCCAGCCCTTTTGGCGGGGAACACGGTGCTTTTCAAACCGAGCGAAAAAACACCTGCGGTTGGCGATTGGATCATGAACGCGTGGCGATCCACGGGCGCGCCGACCGGCGTTTTGGAGGGCATTCATGGCGCCGTCGAGCAAGCGAAATGGGCGGTCGGTTCCCCTGCGACCGCCGGGGTCTTATTCACAGGTTCCTACGCGGCTGGCAAGCAACTGCATCTGCAGCTTGCAGGAAGGCCCGAGTGCCTGCTTGCCTTAGAGATGGGGGGCAATAATCCACTGGTTGTCGACCGGGTGAAAAGCCGACAAGCCGCCATCGTCAACATCATACAATCCGCCTTCATCACCAGCGGCCAGCGCTGTACCTGCGCACGAAGGTTGATCGTCGTCAATCATCCAGAAAATGCGGGATTCATTGAGGAGCTGAGCCGAAGCATCCAGAGGATTCAGGTAGGCAATCCGTTGTCAGACAAACAGCCGTTTATGGGCAGCTTGGTCTCCAAGTCGGCAGCCGAGAGCATCTTGGCGGCACAAGCGGAATTGCGATCTCATCAGGCGGTGGTCCTGAACGAAGCCACGCTTCAGGACGCATCCCGGGCCGTTGTGACTCCAGGCCTCGTGTTGGTGAACGAAGCTCATGCCATAGACGAAGAGCATTTTGGGCCTTTGCTTACTGCAATGGTTGCGGACGATTTGGATCATGCAATCGCGATTGCCAATCAAACAAAGTATGGACTAGCCGCCGGCCTGCTGACCGACGACCCATCATCCTACCATCATTTCCTAAATCACATCCGGGCAGGTATCGTCAATTGGAATTCCCCCACGACAGGAGCCAGTGGCAAGCTGCCGTTTGGAGGCACAGGTGCGAGCGGAAATCACCGACCTAGCGGCTATTTTGCTGCAGACTACTGCAGTTACCCCGTCGCCTCAATTGAAAATCATGCGCTCAGTACAACATCAAACTTGCCACCTGGACTACAGGAAATATTCTGAAGATGCCTGAAAGAAATATCGAAATCAACATCGATGGAATGATTGGCCCAACGCATCACTTCGGAGGTTTGGGGGTCGGAAATATCGCTAGTCATGCCAGCCAAAACCAAATCTCCAATCCAAGAGAAGCAGCCTTGGAAGGGCTTGCCAAAATGGAACTCGTGGCCGGGCTTGGGGTAGCGCAATACTACCTACCTCCGCCAACTCGTCCAAACTGGCAATGGCTTGAGACGATCGGCTATTCTGGCGACCGGAGCGATGTATTGCGGCGATGCCATGACGAGTCTCCTCGATTGCTTTCGGCAGCTTACAGTTCGGCATTTATGTGGACCGCCAACGCAGCCACGGTTGCCCCTGCGACCGATACATCGGATGGTCGATTGCATTTGGTTCCTGCGAATTTATGCAGCAATTTGCATCGCGGTCAAGAAGCGATCGAGCGTCGAGATCAGCTTCGGCAGATGTTTCGAGATGTCCCGGACTGCGACGTACATGAACCGCTTCCATCTGTTTGGGCGTTGCGAGACGAAGGGGCTGCGAATCACATGCGTCTGTGTGGTCCAGATGGCCAAAATGCCATTCATCTATTCGTTTACGGGCAATCGGATGAATCCAAGGTGGCAAAGTTCGTCGCTCGGCAATCCGAGCATGCGGCCCGGGCTGTTGCGCGCTGCCTGGGCCTTGGAGACGATGATTGCGTTTTTGTGGAGCAAACGGCGCAAGCAATCGATGCCGGCGTTTTTCATAATGACGTGATCGCCATGAGCAATGATGGCATCCTGATTTATCATGAACTCGCATTTGAAAAAAGCGAGTCGACCATCCAAAGCCTCAAGCAGAAGTTCGAACGCAAAACGGGGTTAAATCTCTTTTGTCGTAAGGTCAGCCAATCGGAGTTGCCTATAGCAGAGGCGGTCAGGAGCTACTTGTTCAACAGTCAGTTGATTTCAGTTGGAAACAATGGGAGGGACATGGAACTCATTTGCCCTTCCCACTGCAGTGATTCGAAAGCAGC
>CANHVO010000545.1 GCA_947463915.1 Planctomycetaceae bacterium | reverse complement strand
TAAGCCTAGTTGGTTGGCCAAGAGAACTTCGGGGACCGTGCTCATCCCGACCATATCGGCTCCCAGCGTTGCGAACATACGGTATTCGGCACGCGTCTCGTAGTTCGGCCCAAGCGTTGCCAGATACGTGCCTCGTGCCAAGGCAAAGCCTTGGCGAATCGCCAATTGCTCGGCCAAGTTGAGCAAGCCCGCATCGTAAGGGTTGCCAACGCGATGCGGAACACTCATCGTTGCCGCTCCGTTGGCTCCCTCGCTCGCATTCACACCGCTGCGATTCATCCAATCGATGTGATTATCCATCAATACGACTTGGCCGCTATGGAATCGTGGGTTGATCCCACCTGATGCGTTGGAAACAATCAAAGAATGGATGCCGAGGGCGTGCATACATCGAAGCGGAAACGTCGCTTTGGCAGCCGACCAGCCTTCGTAGAGATGCGCTCGACCTTGCATTGCGACAACGGGCGTTCCGCTTAAGTACCCCAATACGAAATTGCCTGCGTGACCTGGTACACGAGATTCAGGGAAGCCCGGTATGTCGGCGTAGGGGATACGGCATGCATTATCGATCCGTTCCGCCAGCAACCCCAGGCCGCTGCCAAGGATCAAGCCCACCTTCGGACGAAATCCGTTGCTCCGCTGCGATACAAATTCGCAAGCTTCTGATGTTGAGGCCTCTTTCAACGCGATCTCCTGTTAAATCCCACCGTTTTGGCAGGCGAATCGTTCCCTTTTTCTATACCCTGGTTTCGCGATTAAACTCTTTTCCCAGTAATTTGCCTACGGCAAATGCGAGAGTACAAGTGGGTCGCATCTGCCGGATGCGACTATAAGCCAAGCAATTTACACCTCGGAACGCACTGATTCATACGCTCTTAGGTGAGCGGCGGGGAGAACATACCACGATTCGTAGCTGGATTCGCCAGAATTCAGTACGTACTGAATTCTGGCGAATCCAGTTACGAGTCGTTGTGTGTTTTTGCCTGTCTCTCGCCTCGTCACAATTAAACCTTGTCACATTAAGGCAGGACTTGGACGCGATGACTTTCAGAAATCGCGTTGGTCTGGCCAAGGCTGGTTACCGAAGCAACTAACTCACCCGCTGCGACTTCGTCGTGACGCAATTGGATGACACACGAAAAACTGTCGTTGGCCCGGAAGTATTTGATCGGTTCCAAGTCGATTTGCCGGTCTGCATTCGAGATTTTGTACTGCAGATCCTTGGCTCGAATCGATTTCAACACCGCACCTTTAGGGGTTAGGATACTCAATACGACACGTTGATCAGGCTTGTTGACTAGGTTTGCAATCGTGATCTCATAAGTCCCAACATCTCCTTTTCGAATGGAGTTCGTCACGGGTTGGATCGTGACGCTCAATCGTTTTTCGGACGGGGATTTGAGCGCTAACTCGGGCCTATTCATTATTCCGTTGGGTTGCGGACCGCCGGGTGGCCCGTTGGAGATGCCGCTGGGTAGGATATCTCCTCCAGTCCCGTTGTTTCTTACCTCAAGAGTTATGTTCTTGCGGTCGCCAACCCCGTCGGAATCCACCGCGACATCTATTTTGGCTGGACCTGCCGCGATGACTCGGAAGCGAGCGCTCAAGTATGCAAGGCGACCATTTGGCGCGATATCCCCCAACCTCGTCCACCTAGCAAGTTGACTTGCCTCGATGTATTCAACACCTTCGCTCAGTTGCCATCCGCCATTCGCTTGCAGAACTTGCAAATTTGGACTGTGTTGCATTTGAACGACCGGAGTACGAAGGAGCACTGGTCCCGTGTTGTTGACTGCCCATCGCGCAGAGAACTCGGTGCCGACGGCAACGGCATTCTGTCCAGCGTCGCTTTCCAAGATCAAGCTTAACGATGGGCGTTTTGGAACAGCAGGCACGCCGATAATGACTGCGGATTGGGTCGCTAGCTCTTGCTCTTGCCCCTCTGCACTTACTTTGACTTTCACGGAAAGTTGGCCCTCGCCATCTACTCGGAAGTTTGCTGGAAGTATTTCCGGCTGGCCAACTCGCAGAAAGGGTATCATGTCCTCTACGGAATTCTTATTTGTCCGAGAGTGCCAAAGTCCAGGCGTGCTTTGAAGCAATACTCGGATATTGTTGAGTGTCTGTGTGCCATTGTTGGTTACGATGACTTCGAATTTGGCCTCATTGCCAATCTCGACTTGATTGGTATTTTGCATAGGTCGTATTTGCACATCGACCTTTGGACGAAGAAATCTGGTTGAAACTGGTTGCCTGAGCGGTTCGGTTCTATTGGCTCCATTGGCTTCAAAGAGAACATCCACCTGATTTTCTAGTTGAGATTGCAAAACTAGGTTGATGTCGAAAGCGCTTCGCGGCATCAGTGGACCAATGTCCCATCGCCTACCGTTTGGGGTTATGGAGCTAGGTTGAACATTGGTCGATAGAAGGTCCATGCCTGGCGGAATGACGACGCTTAAGTAAACATTCTCTGCCACGCGATCACCGGTATTTGCGAGTGTGGCGACGTAATTGACGGGTTGGCCAGGAACACCGATTTCAGGACCACCAACATCCAATCGAAGCTCCGGAGCGCTCCAAGTTACCGTTGTCGTATCGCGGCCAAGTGTGACTTGGCGCATGTTGTCCTTCGGCCGAGCAATGCGAACGACCTCCATCTCCACCATGGCTGTACCCAGTGGAACTCTTTCGTCATGGAGAAGGCGGACCGCTGCTAGTCCTTTATCGTCCACATTGATTTCCTCGACCTGAGCTCCTACTCGTCCAGGCATCACAAATTTGGCGATTTCTGGGTTCAAAATACGGTAGATGACTTTATAGCCTTCAGCCGGCGTTACACGATCAGCTCTTGTGACAGTCGTGATCAGCCAAGCGTCTTTACCGCTTTCGGTTGTGACACATTTCGGGAATTGCCAACTCGCGTCCTCCCAATAGATCGTCGCTGTTTGACGGCGTTGATCCCAAACGTCGCTATCCGGGGCTAGGACCGTCACCTTGGAGGTCCCTTCGTTCGGACTGGTTAAACTGATCCATGTTTGGCCCTTGCGCACCGGCAAGTCGTCATCCGGAGTGGATGTTCCACGCGTGATCGTCCACGGTTCGCGGCTAGTACGTCCCTTTGCGAAGTCAATGCCGAGCTTTTCGACTTTCGGGCGAAGATCTTTCTTGAAAAAGGAAGGTCGCTGCCCTTTCGAATCGTCTCCAACTTGGACAATTTCTCCGACGCCATCTTGCGAAATCATGAACTCAATCGGCTCGTCGGTTACTAAGTAGCCGTCTTTTCCGCAGACTCCCGCAAGGAGAATCACCTCGCCTCCCACGGGAGCGATAATGCTCGTCGGAGTTAGTAGCAATTGCCCACATCGGCCGCGAACTTCTTCGGCTTCTTTTCGTTTGGCAAAACAGCCTTTGCCAGACAAGCAGCCTTTGCAAAGTTTCTTGTCGCCGGTTTGCGTACAAGCCGGAGGATTCGGTGGTGCTTGAAAGGCGGGTTGCGTTGACGGGTAACCGTTGTTCGGATCGTGCGGGTTGATGAGTGTTGTAAAACCGTTCGGCGCAAAGATTCTATTTCCCGTCGGGTCGATGGCTGGTAGAGAAAGTGTTTGACAGCCGCCAAGAAAAGCGATGACACTGGCGAACCAAAGCAACAGGCCAGCTCGGCGTGCCGTAGCCGCAAAAAGCAATGGCATTAGAACTGGGGCCGTCACAAGAGGCTTGTCTGCCACTCGCAAAGCATTCAAAACGTCGATGAAAGCGAGACGGATTGTTGAGCCGTTCGCTTCATTCGATTTTAAGTTTGCGTTGTCGTGATTGCGGAACATCCGTTGTTTCCAGTCCTGTCCTTGGCGCTGCCTAAGCCATTGGGCAACTGTATTCGTTTTGTCATTGTCAATTGGGTTCCAGCGCCACGAGTGTGGCAACTAGCCTATTCACAAACCGAAGACAAAACCTTTGGAAGGTTAACCCATGAAACGCGCCCAACATCATTGGTCCAACAATTCGCATACGAAAACCTGAACCATCCTATTCAATATTAGGACCGTAGCGATTCATGCGTACCTTGCGCCGTATAGCGAATTTGCAAAGAAAGAGCCCCTGTCACAAGAGTTTTAAACAAAGTGAACAAGTTCCCTCAAGTTCC
>CANHVO010000544.1 GCA_947463915.1 Planctomycetaceae bacterium | reverse complement strand
GTAGCGAAACTCGTCAAGAGTTTCGGTCGTTTTGTCGATGCAGCCGAAAGTCTTGACGACTTTCGCTACACAAAAGTCTGGCAACCGACTAAGGCGTCGCCTTTTGATAGACGATAAAATAATTTTCCTTGAGTCCGATCTCGGCGCATCTACTTGGTCGAAGCCGCTCGCGATGATTTCCTTTTCGACGGTTTCTTTGTTGGCTCGCACGTGCTTCATGGCCTAAACGTTGCGACAAAAAAACGCCAGGTAAATTGCCCGGCGTTCGAATTCGAAATGGTTGGTTTTCGACTAGAGTATTAGTGCTTAGGTTCGTTTTCGATGTGAATTTGTTTGTAGCCACCGGATACCGCGAAATAGCCTAGCAGCAACAAATAAAACACAAGCATAGTGGCTGGAATATAGGACGTTATCTTCAGAGCCATCCGGCCGCCATAAAGTCCGGCCTCATCCACCGGCTTTTTGTCCGTTGCTGCGGTTGCGTTCGCGGTTTCCCACCAAGCGGCAAGCTTCTTGTGGTTTTCGTCTGTTTTGCCTTCTTTGACAAGGATTTCTCCGGCACGAGCTAGCTCTTTTCCATTGTCATCGAGGCAAGCTACCTTGCTTCCATCAAGTCCCACGGTTTTGAACCATAGGAAACTGTTTTCATTGCCAGCCTTGTATCTTTCGTAGATTGCAGGCTCCGTATCGGCAAGCTGTTTGGACGCATTGTAGTCCTGCTTAAAGCCAATTCCTGGTCCACCCAAAAGACCTGCTGAAAGCATGCCAATGCCACCCATCGCTCCAATCGTAATCGCACCACCCTGCGGGAATCTTTCCGAAACCACAGCAAGCATCGTCGGCCACAAAAACGTTTTGCCGAATGCGTAAACGGTTGCTGCAACAACGCACATCAAAATGGAGGTGGCTGAACCGAGAAGTTGTAGTCCGACGAATCCTAGGAGCGCACTAACGGCAAGAAGTCCAAGCGGCGAGATCTTCTCCACAATTGGCCCTGCGAAAAACCGCAAAGCAAACATAAGACCCGACGTGTACACGAACAAGAGCAGACCATATTGTGGCGACGCCATGATCGCTCCGGTGATCTTGCTAATCCACGAATCTGTTCCAAGCTCAACATAACCAACTAGGGCATGGATCAGGAGCATTGCAATCATGAGAGGGTGGAACAAGTAGGAAAACATCTTTCCTGAGCTAACACCAGCGGATGTTGCTTCGGAAGCTGGAAATCGCTGTCCCAAAATCATCAATCCGTAAAGGACAACGGGAACCAAGAAGAATGACATCTGAATCTGCCAAGCGACCGCTTTAACACCATCGCCTCCTGCCATAAAGTAGGATAGCAACCCACCCACGATCAACCCGCCAGGCCAGCCAGCGTGCAAAATGTTAAGGTAGTGTGCCTTGTTGCGAGGGAAAAGGCTTGCGACGAGAGGATTAACGACTGCTTCGCAGACGCCATTACCTACAGCAAACAAGAACATGCCCCAATACAAACATTGGAATGCAGCCGGCTTGCCCCCTGCCTCAAACGCCCAGCCCGCAGCCAAGGTAAGAATCGCAGAGACGAGGTGCGTTAGGAAGGCGATCCACATCAGTCTGCCATAGCCAACTGCGTCAGCGATGAAGGAACTAATCAAAATAATGACGCCGAATCCAACGAGACCACCACCGGTGATCAAGCCGAGTTCGGTCATGGTAAATCCATATTGCTCGGCCCATTGACCTAAAATGCCTCCTCGAACCGAAAACCCAACCCCTGCTGCAAGGATTGCCATAAATCCAGCCCAAAGAAGTCGTTGGGCGTTTGGGACTGTTGTATTTTCACTCGCGGACATCGGATATCTCGGGATTAGGGAGGGGGGTGTCGAACCCAATCGACGTGGGGGGTTACGGAATGCTAGTACTAGCGGTCGCTAATTTAATCCAATGCGGCTTTGTCTGCCACTACTCGCCGATAACATTTTTGAACTCCCCCCTTAAGAATCCCGTTAAGCTGAGTAGTTGGTAGCGTGCGTAGGGGAGATTAGCGTCGATTCTTTGGTTTAGCACCAAAAGAAAACCACGAAAGACACGAAAAAGAATAAAGATCACGCACGGGAATAACCTGCCATCAAAGCCCGGAGGGCGGCATTTTCCTGCCGGTGGCGTAAGCCACCGGTCTAGGCTATTCATTGGTATTGGAGCCCGGAGGGCGGCACATCCTTGCATGATTTGATGTGTCGCCCTCCGGGCTTTTCATCGCACCACCACTAACGGTGGCTTACGCCACCGGCAAAGATATGTCGCCCTCCGGGCTATCAGGCTTCGCCACGCTTTTGCCATGCTTTTGCCATGCTTTTGCCACTCAAGAGGCGGGAGCATCCCGTGCACTGCGTCCACGGGCGGAGCCAAGGAACGGGCATCCTTGATCGCGCGCCGAGCATCGGTATTCGTGTGGTTCGAGTTTTTCGTGGTTAAAAATCAGAGCTCCGGAAATTTTAAGGGAGGATTCGCCCACGAGCGACATATATCAATTGACTTCCCACCGAAACTATCGAACAACTGAGAATTCTCGTCTTCTTTGGTACGCAATTTGATGTTGATCCGGAAGCAACTTTTGCACGTAAGTCATTTTGGCAAAAGCCGCGTTGTCCTTAACCTGTTTCTTGCTGGAGCAACTTAAATGAACCGATCTGTTGGATCTTGGAAACCGTTTGTATTGACATTGGTTCTTGGTGGTCCTGTTGCGTATTGGTTGTTTTCCAACCCAACGCTTCCTCCTTCCGCCGTTTACGCGCAACAGGTAGTGGACGCTCAGCAATCACGCGGCGGGCTGGCGAATCCAGCTGGCGTCGCAAGCGCTGATCAGTTGTCGAAAGTGTTTCGGGATGTTTCCAAATCGCTCCGGCCTTCCGTCGTCAGTATCAAGAATGTCGTTGAGCAATTGACGGTACGATCGAGAAATTCCCGCAATCCTCGCATTCCACCTGAGTTCGAACAGTTCTTTGGTTTGCCTATCGACCAACTTGAGGGATCGGACGGTGTCGATTCGCCAAAAGGACGAGTTGAAAACGGCTTAGGCTCCGGCGTCATCGTTCGCAATGACGGCTATATCCTCACCAATAACCACGTCGTCGAGGGGGCGACCATTTTGGAAGTCGTTTTGAGTGACGATCGCAAGTTCAACGCGAAAGTGATCGGAACCGACAAAAGAACAGACCTTGCTATTCTCAAGATCGAAGCAACAGGACTTGTTGCTGCGTCTCTTGGAAGCTCGGCCAACATGGAAGTGGGAGACTGGGTGATCGCCATCGGAAGTCCATTTGGTTTGGCTCAAACGGTGACTGCCGGCATTGTCAGCGCGACCAATCGCAGCGACCAGAATATCACCCCCTACGACAGCTTCATCCAGACCGATGCTGCTATCAACCCAGGCAATAGCGGCGGCCCATTGCTCAATTTGCGTGGTGAAGTGATCGGCATCAACACAGCCATCGCTTCTCGAAGCGGCGGTTACAACGGAATCTGCTTTGCTGTCCCGAGCGACACAGCGAGACGCGTTCTCGATGACTTGATCGCGAACGGCAAAGTAACTCGTGGTGTGATCGGGATTGAACCGGTCACCCTGAGCCCAGAGCTGGCCAAGAAACTCTCGTTGCCCGACGACACACGCGGCGCGTTTGTGGCTTCGGTTACGCCAGATTTTCCTGCTTCCAAGGCAGGTCTGAAAAAAGGGGATGTCATCGTTGCCATCAACGGTACTGCCATCACCTCGGATTCTAGTATGCGGCGATTCGTGGGTGAAACGAAACCAGGTACACCTGTCAAAGTCGCCTATCTGCGCAACGGAAAACGATCCGAAGTCGCGGTAACCGTCGGGGAACTGGACGAACGGAAATTGGCCGCCGCAAGCACCGAAGCGATTCAGGCCTACGGTGTCTCCATCGGCCCCGTATCTGCTGACGCGGCTGACGAGCTAGATTTAAAGCCGGGTGAGGGAGTGGAGGTTCTGCGAGTCAATCGTAGCAGTCCTTTGGCCGGCGAAATCGCTCCTGGGATGGTGATCACGGCAGTCAACGGCAAGAAGATCGGATCGCTGTTGGAGTTCGCGGAAACCATGGAAGCTGCTAACGCAACGGGGATGATCAAGATGGAGATTCGCGATTC
>CANHVO010000543.1 GCA_947463915.1 Planctomycetaceae bacterium | reverse complement strand
GTGGCTGCTCCGACGACAATCGCTCCCGATCCAACTCGAACGCATCGTCCAGAGAACTTCGAATCCAAGGTTCACCCCTTATATGCCTACATTTACGTCACCGATAAATACGAAGGACTCGTGATGGTTAGCGCGGCGACGTTGCTCGACGGTAACCCCTCGAACAATTTCCTAAAGCGCGACGTCACCTTCAACCCGAACGGCATCCTTTGTGGAGCCAAGGCAATTACGATTGCGGGTCACTATGCATACATTTGTTGCGATGCAGGGCTAGCCGTTGTCGATTTGAGCGATCCGACAAAACCATCTCTCGTTTCGGTGGTTGGTCACGAAGTGCTTCGTCATCCCAAGAGCGTCGCAGTTCAGTTTCGTTATGCGTTTGTTTGCGATGACGAAGGGGTCAAGGTTTTTGACGTTACCGAACTTGGCTTCCCTCAACATGTTCACACGGTTCATCTTCATGAAGCCAATAGCGTTTACCTGGGTCGTACCTATGCCTATGTGGCAGGTGGTCACGACGGGCTAGTCATTCTCAATATTGCGAACCCGGCTGCAGCCTACGTAGATCAAGTGTACAACGCTGGAGGAGAAATCAACGACGCGCATGATGTGAAGCTTGGCATTACCAATGTCAGCCAGTTTGCGTACATCGCTGACGGAAAGAATGGTCTGCGAGTGGTGCAGTTAACAAGTCCCGAGCTACCGGGCAACGATGGGTTTTCACCTCGCCCAAATCCCTGTTTGATTGCGACAAGAAAACTACCAAAGGATGGCCACGCCCTTTGTATCTCCCGTGGAGTCGATCGAGATCGCGCGGTAGATGAGTCAGGCAATCAGATCGCGGTCTTCGGACGTATCGGCGCACGGCCGCTCAACAAAGAGGAAGCTACGCGAATGCACCGTCGAAAAGATGGGAGTCTCTATCAGGTGAGCGACGACCCATTTGATGATCGGACATACGCATTCCCAGCATCGCTTCGCAAATTCATTCGTCCCGCACAAGTCTCGGAAAAACGCAAAATCAAAGATGCCACAGCGATCTCGCGGTAAACAAGAGTGTCGCACAATTGTCCTCAATTGCCGCTGCGCTGTGCAAAACCGCTAAGCTCCGGTTCATCCTTTTGTTTACCCCCATGTACCAAAGCAAGAGATCACGACCGCTTGGCGGTCCATGCCGGCACTGCCGCTGCCGCGAGTACCGGACTTGCTAGTCCTAAGGATTTCTAGGCACGAAGGGGCGACACTCTCGATCATGGGGCTCCCCATTGGGCAACGCGGTAAAGTATTTTCCACTGCTGAAAACAGTCTTTTCTGTAGCGAAAGTCGTCAAGACTTTCGGTTGCATTGCATAATCCACCGAAACTCTTGACCAGTTTCGCTACCAAATGCTTCAAGCGTTCCCCTTCTGGGCTCGTCTTAAGCGCAGAATCGCATTCCAAGGTGGTTTTTTCGAATTTGCGCAACTAACATCAATAACATTAAAACTCAAGTCATTTGGATTTCAAAGTGTGGTTTCAACAACATGGTAATTCGCTCGAATAAAAATCCTCAGTCCCGACGTCGGCTATCCCTGGAAAAACTAGAGGGACGCTCGCTGATGGCTGGACTACCAGGCTTTCATAATGCGAGCATGCCTTTAGACGTCGACAACGATCTGCAGATTTCACCATTGGACGCATTGGTTGTCATCAATCAAATCAACGGAGGGAGCAACAGCGGAGTGGAGGGCGAGGGAACAGGAGAGAAGCCAGTCACTTTCTGCGATGTAGACGCCGATGGAGTCGTCACGCCGTTGGATGCCTTGGCCATCATCAATGAATTGAATATCAATGCCCCTGCCGCACCGCCACCTCCGGCTCCCGAACCCGAAGCGGCCCCCGACCCATTTGTTAATGACGAAGTCATCTCCGAAGCAGATGTTGAGACTCTTTTGCAGCGGGCGTCGATGGCTACATCCAGCAACGATGCCATCATCGCTATCGTAGATCGATCCGGGCGAATCTTGGGTGTTCGTACTGAATCAGATATTGTCTCTAAGTATGCTGGCCGCGATGCAGACTTGGTGTTCGCAATTGATGGCGCAGTAGCCAAGGCAAGAACAGCTGCGTTCTTTTCCAATGAAGAAGCGCCCCTTACCTCCCGGACGATCCGCTTTATCAGCCAATCCACTATTACCCAGCGCGAGGTGGAGTCGAACCCAAATGTTCCAGATCCAAACTCCCCTTTGAGGGGGCCAGGCTTCGTTGCACCTATTGGAACCGGAGCACACTTCCCACCAGTCGTATCGAACACACCTCCTGTGGATCTCTTTGCGATCGAGCATCAAAGCCGCGACAGCGCGAATTATGCCGGGTTCGATGGGGTCAAAGGGACTGCTGATGACGCAAGTAATCTCGCGTGGCGCTTCGATGCGAATCCAGCCTTCGTTCCTGCGGACGCAAAGACATTTCTTAAGACGTTTCCTGAATCTTATGGATTTCAATCCGGTCGACTCCCTAATGCGCAAGGTCGAGGGATAGCGACGCTTCCAGGCGGTATGCCACTCTACAAGTCCAGGCCCGATGGTAAGTCACTAGCGTTAGTGGGCGGCATCGGAGTGTTCTTTCCCGGAGCCAATGGTTTTGCTTCATATGAGCAAAACTTCGTTCCGGCATCTCAAAGAGGAGCTGCTGGGCCACAGTCCAATAGCGATCGACTCAACGCACCAAAAGTTCTTGAGGCGGAGTTCATAGCCTATTTTGCTGCTGGTGGAACCGTCGTGGGGCCCATTATCGCCAAGGTCGATGAGTTCGAAGGGGCTGCACCGTCGCGTGGTCGTTACGGTGCGCCAGGCGGGCGAATCGATCTTGTCGGCATTACGCTTGAAATCTTCGGCCCCACCCCAACTCGAGAGAATGCCGTTCGAGGTACAGAACGCCTATTCCAAGTTGGCCGGGCCAATCAAGGAGGTCGCGGAAGTAACTCCGGAATAAATCAACCGTTAACCAAAGATCCGATGGGCAATCCTATTGGTAGCGTGACAAAACTGTCTGGTTACAGTGTTCCCGCAGGCTGGTTGATCGAAGCGCATGATTCCACTGTTGATCCGCACTTCACCAAAGCCGAAGTCGAACGCATTATCAACAATGGGATTGCAGAAGCGAATCTGACACGTGCGGCGATTCGGCTAGATGTCGCAAACGGTTTCCGCCCCGGTGCACGAACGAAGATGGTCCTTGCCGTTTCAGACTCCTCCGGAGAAGTATTGGGGCTATATCGAATGCACGATGCAACCATCTTCTCCGTCGATGTTGCTGTTGCTAAGTCCAGAAACACCTCTTACTACGCAAGCGATGCGTTAGTCGATGCGGACCGAATCGACCAAGACAACAACGGTACTTCGGACGTTCCCAGTGGCACTGCATTAACAAACAGGACGTTCCGATTCCTCGCATTACCTCGCTATCCTTCGGGTTCTCCAGAAGGTACTCCGGCAGGTGATTTCAGTATTCTTAATATGCCTGGGATCAATCCGCTAACGGGCGAAAACACCGGTGCGGCGTTACCTGCATCGGTTTATGCATCGACCTCAGCAACGGTGCTTTCGTTCGACTCGTTTAATGCTTCGCGAAACTTCCGTGACCCTAGAAACATCAAACGGCAGAACGGGATTGTTTTCTTTCCTGGTAGCTCGGCATTGTACGACGATGTCTCTGGTGCGAAGAAGCTGGTTGGCGGGCTCGGCATTAGCGGTGATGGTGTCGATCAGGACGACGTGGTAACCGTGGCATCACAGCAAGGCTTCGAAGCTCCGGATGCACTTCGCGCTGATCAATACTTGGTCGCAGGCGTTCGGCTCCCGTACCAAAACTTCAACCGCAACCCGCGCGGTTAATAATAGCTCGTAGCTGCGGGGTTCGCTGTGAAGCATTTTGTAGCAAAACTCGTCAAGAGTTTCGGTGGTTCATGCAATGCAACCGAAAGTCTTGACGACTTTCGCTACAGGAAAGCCCGATTTGCATTGAGCAAAATGTGAAACAGTGTTGCGTTTCACGGCGACAGTTCGTCGCTGCGGGGTTCGCTGTGAAGCATTTTGTAGCGAAACTCGTCAAGAGTTTCGGTGGTTCATGCAATGCAACCGAAAGTCTTGACGACTTTCGCTACGGGAAGC
>CANHVO010000542.1 GCA_947463915.1 Planctomycetaceae bacterium | reverse complement strand
TCAAGTTGACCAAAATCGGGGGTTTTGATTCGGAAACTGTCCAACGCTGGCGAATCGAAGTCTCCGTCGGGCTAAATGAAGGTGTGTCAGTGCAGGGATCGAAAATGGTTGATTTCGGAGTAGAAGCAAAATGAAAGCTCAAAAAATGAAGCAGCGATTCCGTGGTTTTACTTTAGTCGAATTGCTGGTGGTGATCGCAATCATCGGCATACTCGTGGGAATGTTATTGCCAGCGATTGGAGCTGCCCGTGAAGCGGCTCGACGAGCCCAGTGCGCTAACAACCTATCCCAACTTGCGATTGGAGTTCATCAATACGAGCAGTCATTCCGAGTGTTCCCAGCAGGCGTCATCGATTCCAAAGGGCCGATTGCGAATACCCCGGTCGGGTACCATCACAGTTGGATTTGTGCGATCCTGCCCAACATCGAGCAAAACAATGCTTACAAAATTCTGGACCGCAAACAGTCGATTTACGCCGCGGCCAATATTCCCGTCCGCATGCACGAGATCTCCATTTTGAAGTGCCCTTCCAACTTCACACCGGGAGCGTACACAAACTATGCAGGTATCCATCACGATCGCGAAGCACCGATCGCCGCAGACAACAACGGAATGTTTTTCCTTAATAGCTTTGTCCCAGCCAAAGACGTTGAGGATGGACTTTCGCACACAGCGATGATTTCAGAAATGCTGAATGACCAATCGGACTTAGGCTGGAGCAGTGGCACTAGATCGAGTCTCCGAAATGTAAGTGGGTTTGTCCACTGGAAGAGTGGTTGGATTTTGCCAAGGGAAACCCCACATGGAATAGTGACGTCCTACAATCAAGACGGCGAATTATCCGCTATGGACATGGGCGGGGCCCCCGCTTTGGACGTTGACGTTGTTGCAACCTCCAAAGGACCGGATTATGTTTTGTCGGACATTCCACCCGAGCTGTGGATCGATTTGAGTCAGCTGTCGATTCCCAACGGCGTTTCACCCGCATCCTTTGTAGGGGGCGTTGGCGCTATGCATACCGCAGGAGTCCATTTCGCTTTTGCGGACGGTGCAGTTCGATTCATGAGCGATTCGACCGATTCCAAAATCCTGATGAAAATCGCCCACCGAAAAGATGGCGAGCTACCGCCAAGTCTCAGGTAACCATGCTAGAACCACTTCCTAAAGTTGACTCGAAGCAACGCGAACCTTCGCAGCTTTCTCTGAGGTCCTTGTTTTTTTTGCAGGCTGAAGCAGCTGCCATCATGCTATTCATTACGCTGGCTTGGAGCTATAAATCAATTCCAATTCCGGTCGTCGTTGCCACCTTCATCAGCGTGAGTCTTTTTTGCTGCATCATTGGCACTGCGGTCGGGCTTCACTTTTCCAATCGATGGTGGAATTTATCAGGCCCGTTGGTTGGCTTGTTGGTCGGCCTCATTGCTTCCACATTGACACTCTCCTCAGCCAGCAATTTTTATCGACTCTTATGGGACTCTATCCTAACCTCCACCGTGTTGATTGCACTTAGCTGTTTGCTTGGCCGCTCACTACCGCAGGAAGAAATCTAATTCCGTTGAAGTGAAACGAAAACAACGCGACTTTCTCCCCCTCGCCCCTAAAAGGCAACGCAGTGAAGCATTTTGGGCTGCTAAAGACTGGGGTTGGCGTAGCGAAAGTCGTCAAGACTTTCGGCTGTATCCACTAAACGACCGAAACTCCTGACGAGTTTCGCTACAGGATGCTGCAAAGCGTTGCCTAAAAGGGGCGAGGGGAGCAAAGTCAAACCTGCTTGAGTTGATCCAATAAATACAACCATGGCAGATAGACAACAAGCACGTAGGTTAGGCCGACAAAAATGGCAACAGCGATCGAAACCGAATAGCCGACCCATCGAGCTTGAGCCTCCGTTTGCAATACAGCTTGGTTCAACGAAAAGCGAGAAATTTCCTGCTGCATTTCGATTGCTTTGGCGGAATCGAGTCCTCCGTTTTCCAAGAGCGTAAAAACCGTTAAGCTAGCAGGGGAGAGACGATGGGCTTGGCTTGGTAACACCCCCATCGAACTTGACGTGAGTTCTTTCGTGATGCCTATCGGAACATTGGATTGAATGAGCTTGGCTGCTAGCGAGGCGGAATGCGCGCGAAGCCTAGACCGATAGGCTGGATCCCTGGGCCATCCGATTGGATCGAATGAGCATCGCCGCCATGCAAACCAGAGAATTGGACTGACACTGAGGCATGCGGCAGCAATTCCCCAAGCAGCAATGTTTTGATGAAGGAACTCGATGTATCGAAACCAATCCGGAACAGCAGTTCGCAGGCTCAAGAGATTTTCCCGATACTGCGGGACCAACGTATGGATCGTGAATCCAATCGCGAGGACGGCGACCAGAATTGAAAAGAGGGGATAGACCAGTTTGATTCGAAAGCGCTTTTTTGCAATTGCAAGGGCTGTGTGCATGGATGCCCAGCCTTCGAGAAGAGCACCTAGTTCACCTGAAATCTCACCTGCCTCGATCGTAGCAAAGAGGCTGCGCGATTCAGGACGCGTTCCGCTGGCGAGAGCATCTTGCAACGAATCTCCATTTTCCAGCCGTGTTTGCAACGCTAGGGTCATTTTTTGCAATCGTTTCGGCAAATCCGAAACAATCGCTTTAAGCCCTCGGTCAATGGGCAATCCCGATAGTATTAAGGGCGCGATATGGCCACACAATTCAATGCGTTGCGCTGCGGTCCAATCTTTCTTTTCCATAGGTTCTTTCAGCTCGATTCAAACTGCCGACGAAACGACCTATCATCGATTTCACCTCGCTCAAGGCATTCGCGTGCCATGGTCCGCATGGGTTTCATACCTTGCAAGATAGCAGCCTTTTCGATTTGTTCGGGGCCCTCATCCGAGAGAATGGCTTCTCTCAGTTCGGTTTGGAATTTTGGCAGTTCTTCCACGAGAAGAATGCGATCTCGCTTAGAAGTGGCGTTGGTGCTGATAAGCCGCTGGGTCAGCAGCAGCAAGAGGGATGCCAGGATTTGATGTTTCGGAATTTCCATGTCCAATAAACGCCCGACAGCGTCAGCAGCGCTCCGAGCATGCATTGTCGAAACGACAAGTTGCCCTGTCGTGGCAGCTTGAAACACAATCTTTGCGGTCGCCGCATCACGAATCTCGCCGATCAACATCACTTCCGGATCTTGCCTCAGAATGGCCTTAAGACCGGAAGACCAGTCGAACCCCACACTGGGTTGGATTTGCGATTGCGCCACGCCGCTGATTACTTGCTCAATTGGGTCTTCCAACGAAATGAGACAACGTCGATCCGCTGCGGCAGCTTGGGCTAGTTTCTGAAGAAGTGCATAAGCAGTAGTCGTCTTACCTGAACCGGCAGGTCCGGTAATGAGCACAACTCCAGTCGCCGCATTGAGAGATTGTGTCAATCGCTCCAAGACAGCGGCCGGCAAACCGAGATCTTCAAGCAGCCATTGTTCTGTTTGCGATAAGGAAAATCGGATGACAAGTCTTTCGCCGAATAGCGTTGGTAATGTGCAGACCCTGGCATCGCTGCCACTGGCCAACGCAATACGCCCTTCCTGGGGAACATCGCAGCGATAGGTTAGCAAACCAGCGAGCGATTTGATTCGTGCGATGACTTGCGAATTCTGAGCGGCATGGATTTCGGCGAGCGTAGAAAGCTTGCCCTTGGTTCTGATTCGAACCACACACCCATCTGCGAGAGAATCTAAGTGGAGATCACTGGCTCCTTGCTCTGCGGCAACCGACAATAAACGATCAGTGACTTTAATACCATAGTCATCTGACTTGGGATTCAGATCGCTGATCCTAAAGAGTTGAGGTGAGTTGACTGTATGTGGCGTATTGTGCATGGAGCCAACGTCGGACGGTTGTTCCTGGGGCCAGCGGATTGGGAGTAAAGCCGCCGTAGTTTAAAACATCAGTATATCGCATTTAGAATTCGCCCTACACAGGGAGACGGTCTAGACACCCTCCCGCTGGGAGGGTCGAGCGTAGCAAGGGGAGGGTGAAGTGCCAGCATCTATTGCACGAGTCAGTTCACTCTCCCCGGGGCCGACCTCTCCGAGGGAGGGTGATTAAATCCCTTTAAAACAAACTGGGGCTAACGACGGCTAGCTAGCGCCCAACGGCTAATGGTTTGTTGCAC
>CANHVO010000541.1 GCA_947463915.1 Planctomycetaceae bacterium | reverse complement strand
GCGATCAAATCGAGTTCACCAAATGTCCGCGATTTCCGACCTACAGGCCGCTTTCTCGACGACAATTCGGAATACGAAATGTACGAACATGGTATCGCAGTGTTAGCCATGTGCGAAGCCTATGAAATGACCGGCGATTCCATCTTGCGATCACCTTGCGATAACGGCATCGATTTCATTCAACGATCGCAACACCCGGACGGTTCCTGGGGCTATCGACCAGGCACCTCAGGAGACTTGTCCATCGTTGGTTGGCAAATGATGGCCTTGAAAAGCGCTAGAAAGATAGGGATGAAAGTTCGACCTGAAGTCATTCAACGGGCTGATAAATTTTTGGATAGTCAACAGAGCGACAATGGCTCTTACTACGGTTACCGATCCACGCAAAAGGAGGCATGCACCACAGCAATCGGTTTGATGTTGCGACTGTACCGCGGCTGGTCTAGAACGGACCCACGAGTTCTCAAAGGAGTTCAGTACATCGCTGACCTCGGACCGTCCTCCGACGGAATCTACTACAACTACTATGCGACACAGCTTCTGTTTCACATGAAGTTCGAGAAGTGGGCGCAGTGGAACGTACTCAATCGAGATTATTTGGTGCGTGAGCAAGCTCGGGAAGGACATGAAAAAGGAAGTTGGTATTTTGGCCGCTCTCACTTCAACCAAGTCGGCGGCCGACTCTACTGCACCGCCATGGCGACGCTAACGCTCGAAGTCTATTACCGATTCATGCCGATCTATTCTGAAATTGAAGATGACTCATTTGCACTTTAAGTTGAGTGCCGTGCCGATATTCCTAGCACGACGCGCAAGCTAGTGAGCGGGTTCGTAAATTCACTAGCTTGCGCGTCGTGTTAATCCTCCGCCCTTCTGATCACTTGAGTTTCCCACCCGTCGTATTTGCCGCCAGCTTCGAGTGCTAAATCGTAGAGGGCGAGTACGCATGCAGCCATGGAGTGGTAGTCCACTGCATCATTGCGAACGAGGATGAGTCCCCATTGTTCGTTTGGTGATGTGGGGTCGGTCGTGGATTGCAGAGAGAATCCAATGTCAGTCGACTTTGTTAAAAAAGCATTGCGAGACGCGAGGTCAGGGAAATACGCCCAATGGGAAACGTTTCGCGGGACTTCGTTCAAATCGTTGTTTTGCTGGAGGAGGGCAATGATTTGCGAGTTTGAAATCAGTTGCATGGAGCGAGGCGAAGGAAGTTAACTTCTGATTGACGGCGGCGGCTAACTAGCTGAGAATCTAGCCGATATTTGCCTCACCTCCAAATTCCCAACCTTTCCACTCAATAAGTTCGTCTAATGAGCATACTTCAGTCTCAGGATCCCGCCGTTTGGGCAGCGATCGAATCGGAAGCACTTCGGCAGCAGGAGGGGCTCGAGATGATTGCGAGCGAGAATTACACAAGTCCCGCGGTTATGCAGGCGGTTGGAAGTGTGCTTACCAACAAATACGCGGAGGGGTATCCGGGACGGCGATATTACGGCGGATGCGAGTTTGTAGACGTTATTGAACAACTGGCCATTGATCGAGCCAAGGAGCTGTTTGGAGCTGAGCATGCCAATGTTCAGCCCCATTCCGGTTCTCAAGCGAACACGGCGGTATACCTTTCAGCTCTTGAACCAGGCGATTCGGTTCTCGGTCTCGACTTGGCCCAGGGGGGGCATTTGACGCACGGGATGAAGTTGAACATCAGCGGCAAGCTTTACCATTTTCATTCGTATGGCGTTGATCCGGTGAATCATCGAATCGATTTTGATCAAGTTGTCAAGCTGGCACGCGAGCACAAGCCGAAGATGATCGTCGCGGGGGCGAGCGCCTATCCGCGTGAGATATTCCACGATCGCTTTGCAGAGATTGCGAGAGAAGTTGGCGCGAAGTTGATGGTTGATATGGCGCATTATGCGGGCTTGGTTGCGGCTGGTGTTCATAACTCTCCGGTGCCTTACGCGGACTATGTGACGACGACGACCCACAAGACGTTGCGAGGACCACGAAGCGGGTTGATTCTTTGCAAGAATGAGTTTGCCAAACCGGTCAACAGTGCAGTCTTCCCAGGAATTCAAGGTGGACCGCTCATGCACGTCGTGGCTGGAAAAGCGGTTTGCTTTGCGGAAGCGTTGTTGCCGAGCTTCAAGGAGTATGGTCGCCAGGTTATCGACAACGCGCGAGCTTTGGCGGAGTCTTTGATGTCGCGAGGGCTGCGTTTGATCAGCGGCGGGACCGACAACCACCTTGTGCTGGTGGACGTTACGAGTTTTGGAATCGGTGGCAAGATCGCCGAAAAAGCCCTGGATCATTGCGGGATCACGGTGAACATGAACATGATACCTTTCGACACACGCAAGCCGATGGACCCGAGCGGCATTCGGATTGGTTCGCCTGCATTGACAACGCGAGGCATGGGAGTCGATGAGTTCAAAAAGATTGGAGCCTGGATCGCTACCGCGCTCAAATCGCACGACGATGCGACAGTACTTGAGCAGATTCGATCTGAGGTCAAGCAAATGACCAATCATTTCCCTGTCCCAGCCGCGGGCTTGGCGATCGCTGTTTAACCTCCTCTAAGATATCGGCCAATGACCACACCACGAATACTCATCGCGGACGACAACGCGCAGAATCGCGAATTACTCGAAGCGCTACTTGCCAAAATCGACTGCGATACGGAGATGGCTGTTGATGGACAAGATACGTTGAACAAAGTCGAGTCGTTTCATCCTGATTTGATTTTGTTGGACGTTATGATGCCCAAGCTGAATGGCTTTGAGGTTTGTCGCAAGCTCAAGGCGGATCCGGTTCGCTCTCGAATCATGATTTTGATGGTCACGGCTCTGAGCGAACTAGGGGATATCGAACGGGCAGTAGCGGCTGGAACCGACGATTTTTTATCGAAGCCTGTCAATTCGCATGAGCTGCAAAAGCGAGTCAGCAATATGCTCAAGCTTAAGGGGACAGAGGATGAGCTTGAGCGTCTTCGGGCTTACATCAGAGAAATGGAAGAGCCGAGGTGAAATGTTGGCCCGCAGATCACCAAGTCGCATAGCCAGTGAAGCACGGTTGCTCGCTCGGATTCAAAAGCAAGTTCCAATCGAGCACACATCAACGATGATCGCTGGCCGCGAGTATCCATGGACACGGGTGGTCGATCCGGATTCTTTGTTGCTCAACGCGCTATCAAAAAGCCAGGAAGGAACCGTTGAGCTAGATCCTTTTTGGGCTGCCTCGTGGCGTGCCGCACAAGGGCTCGATCAGTTTCTTGGTACACTGCCAAATTTGAAAGGCTCCCGTATTTTGGAGCTAGGCGGCGGTAGTGGCCGGGCTGGAATTTCGGCTGGCATTCGCGGAGCTGAAGTTCTAATCACCGACGCAGTTCCCACGGCATTGATGGTCTGCAAGTTCAATGCGAGGCAAGTTGCCGACAAAGTTCAAGTCAGGCTTTTGGACTGGCGAGACCGCAACACTCAGTTGCAGCCGTATCCGATCATTATTGGATCTGACATTGTGTATGACTTCAAGTTGTTCCCAATCTTAGAGCCATGCTTGCGACGTCATTTGGCGCCCGGAGGAGTCGTTTATCTGAGCGAGCCGCAGCGTCACACGGGCGATCGATTTGAGAAATGGATCGTGGCCGCGGGTTGGCAATGCAGTTCGAATTATGTGAATCTCGGGGACGATCAGCGAGAGATTCGTGTTTTTACATGTCGACTTCGAGTGTAAAGCGATTGTCCTCAATCGCTTGGCAGGCACTTTGCGAGCCGATTTGTCAAAACCGAGCCGAAGCGATTTGAGCGTTAGCCGAGTTGGCGATTCGAATTTTCAGCGCCGAAACGATTGAGGACAATCGTTTTACACTGGGTGCTTGGTTCGTCGCGGAGCGAGTGTAAAGCGATTGTCCTCAATCGCTTGGCAGGCACTTTGCGATCCGATTTGTCAAAACGGAGCCGAAGCGATTTGAGCGTTAGCCGAGTTGGCGATTCGAATTTTCAGCGCCGAAACGATTGAGGACAATCGTTTTACACTGGGTGCCTTGGTTCGTCGCGAAGCGAGAGTAAAGCGATTGTCCTCAATCGCTTGGCAGGCACTTTGCGAGCCGATTTGTCAAAACCGAGCCGAAGCGATTTGAGCGTTAGCCGAGTTGGCGATTCGAATTTTCAG
>CANHVO010000540.1 GCA_947463915.1 Planctomycetaceae bacterium | reverse complement strand
CTACACGGCGGAGCGAACGGTGACCTTTAGCACACCAAGCATGTTGCGAACGTTGGGCTCAAGGCCCAGGTTCGCTTTGGTGCATGAAGCCCGAGCTTGCGAAGGATAGCGACCGGTGGGCTTGTCCCGCCGAAGTTGCAAATGCTTGGCGTGCTACACGGCAGAGCGAGCGATGGCCTTTTAGCACACCATGCATGTTGCGAACATTGGGCTCAAGGCCCAAGTTCGCTGCAGTGCGTGAAGCCCGCGTTTGCGAAGGATAGCGACTGGTGGGCTTGTCCCGCCGAAGTCGCAAATGCTTGGCGAGCTACACGGCGGAGCGAGCGATGGCCTTTTAGCACGCATAGCCAGTGTGACAGCAAATGCGGATGGTCTGTCAGCAATCGTTGGGATCGAGTCACACATAGCCTATCCCACTTTCGAGATCATTTGCCTTCAAGCAGTTCGTTGGCTTGGGCTATCAGCAACTCTCGTTCCGCGAGTTCTTGCCATGCGTAGGAACCGACGATGTCCCCTTGCGCATCGACTAAGCAAAATTGATCGGGGTGTCCTCGCTTTTCGACGTGGCCTAAGAAAAACTTTTCTGCGCCAACTCGCATGATGTAGTCGAGCGAGCCCGTTAAGAACAGCCATCTATCGCTTGCCTGAAACTTGTCAGCGTACTCCGTCAGTACTTCGGGGGTATCGATTTCTGGATCGACGGTGATGCTGACAAACTTGATCGGCTTGCCTTTGAATTTGCTTTGGAGCAATTGCATTTGATTGCTTTGGCGCGTGCATGAGCCTGGGCAAGTCGAAAAGAAAAAGCATGCGATATAGGGTTCGCCTCGCAGGTCTTGCGACGTGACGGTTCGCCCCGAGCGTTCGATCAGCTCAAACTCTTTCATCCATGCGTCCTCTTTTTTGGCTTCAGCAACCATATGCTTCAGTTCATTGCGTTTACCTGGATCCGGTGGGGACACTCGCGATGTTGGTTCATCCGTCCCCGCCTCGTTGACTTGCGTTTTTGAAGCGGATTGCTTGCCGTTGATTCCGTTGTTGGAAGATTGGCTGCGGAAAGCTAGGGCAGCGATCGTGCCAGCCAAAAGGCCGACAACAATTCCTAAAACTCGAATAGCGTTGCGATTCACTGTTACACCGTACCGTCCAAAAGATCCCCTTCGGTAATCATTCGAAAGCCTTTATGGGCGAGGGTCTCGAGTGCATGTTCCGTGTTATCAACCATGATCGCGACAGCCGGTTCTCCGTTAGGGCGAAAAAGAAGCGGGTAAGCCTGGATAATGTTGATTTCTGCCTGAAGTAGAGCGGTACATATTTGCAAAAGTGGCTGTGAGCTTTTGGGTAGCTCCACACCGATCAAATCGCTTTCAATGATTGCCAGGCCAGCCCGTTCCAAAATTTCGCGACCGCGTTCCGCATGGCTGAGCAAGAAACGAACGAAAGCGCATTCTGCGGAATCGTTAATTGACAGGGCAACGATACGGATGCCGGTCCCCTCAAATCGTCGAACTACCTCCAACAATTGTCCAACCCGATTTTCCAGAAAAACCGTGAACTGGCGAATGGTGGGGTAATTGCGACCGTGGATGGTCTCAAAAGACGTGGAGGATCCCTCTCCCGTGCTCATGATTCGATGCTTTCTAAAAACGGGTCATGGATGCGACGACACATATCCAACGTATTGTACCAGAAAGATTGAAGGCTGCGAAAAGGCCCGCTTCTAACGACACTGCCGACCAAAGTCAAAGTCGTAGGCAAATTCCATGTGCCGTTCACGAAGAATCATTGCCAATTCACTCCAGCAGACGGCACGACGGAGCGAGCCTGCTACTTTTGTATCTCTATCGATATTTTCGGTTGAAAACGTCAGGATCAAAAGGGTCTTTTTTGGCTTGCGTGGCGCCAGAACCACTCTGCTTCTCAAATTTTTCGATGGCCGCTTCCAGGTCTGAGATTTCCGACATGGACAGAAACTCGGTAGGTGGCGCCGATTTCGCCGGCTTGGAGAGTTTCGCGTTCCTGTCTTGTTCGACATCATTCAGCCGCTTTGAATTTCGGACCGGAGTTGTGCTTACCGGAACGTTTGCTGAAGCAGCAGTGACACCGGAAGCAACGGGTGGTACAGATGGGTATTGGCTCGGCATGTTGGATGCGGGCTTTTGCGAAAGGGCAAGCGATTTGACCCACAAATTGATGTTTTCGATCAATTGACGCTCCTCGGCTTTAGCTTGATTCAAGCTGGGGTTGCGTTGAATGCCGTGTGCCTTCGTAGCATAAGCCATTAAGGGGCTGTCTTGGATATGTTCTCGATTAATGTACTTCAACACTTCGTCGAGATCGCGAGCAAGGATGACTGCGGATTGGTCGCCGACAGGTTGATAAAGATGAAATTCGGATTTGCCCATCATTCCATGACATCCGGACTGGCCACAGCGTGAAACGAGAATCGGCAAGATCCTGGTATGAAACGTCTTGCGAATGTAACCGGGAATTTCATGCTTGGTCCATGAGTCAGCGATTTGCTCTTTATCTGGTGTCGAGTCTTCGGCTTTTGATTGCGGCGTTTCCGAATTGGCCCGAGATACGGGATTAGGCTCGGCTTGTAGGTGAACGGCTTGTTTCACGGTCTCGTCTGCCATCAACGCTTGCCGAAGAAGATGCTCCAACTGTTTAAAGCGTGGAGAATCGGAAGCGGTTTTTTCCAAAACTTCGTAATGTTCGACAGCGTGATCGATGAGTCCCTGTTGAATACACCAATATGCGAGTTGCCAATGTTCGCCAGTCCCCCATTGCTTGACGTTCGAACGCTGGTTTAGGTAAAGCGATTCTAGGGTTGGGCCAACAAAAGCAATTTGCTTGGTTTCAACAAAGACATTGCTAGAACCGTCTGAAATCGAAATCCGTTCTTTCTCCACGCGGATAGAGCCTTTGAGGACGTTTCCGTTTTTCAGTAGAACGAAGCTGCGTTCGCCCGGTCGAGGTTGATCGGCGGTTAAGTTTGCGAGGACGAGGGAGGAAGCAATGAGCAAACTGGCGATGCAGAGTTTTTGAGAAACCATGGCAGCTCGACGCAAAAAACGGAGTGAGCAAAAAAGGCTATGCTCGCCATGATTCGAAAACCGCGTGCGAACAACCACGCGGGAGAGTATCAAAACGTTGTGCGCCGCAGCAATACTATGCGTTCACAAATTTCTTATCGTGTTTTTCGCGTTGAGCTAGCTCTAAATCATGGTCCACCATGATTTTCGCTAATTGACGGACATCGGTCTCTGGAACCCAGCCAAGTTTTTCTTTGGCTTTGCTCGCATCACCAAGCAACAGGTCTACTTCGGCTGGGCGAAGGTAACGCGGATCGATTTCCACGTACTTGTTCCAATCTAAATCCAGTTGGCCAAAGACCATGTCCAAGAATTCGCGAATCGTGCGGGTCTCGCCTGTCGCGATCACAAAATCGTCTGGCTCAGTGTGTTGTAGCATTCGCCACATTGCGTCGACATAGTCTTTTGCGAAGCCCCAATCCCGCTTCGAATCTAGATTTCCAAGGTACAATTTGTCTTGAAGACCTAATTTGATTCGGGTGGCGGCGCGTGTGATTTTGCGAGTCACGAACGTCTCACCTCGGCGTGGCGATTCGTGGTTAAAGAGAATGCCGTTGCAAGCAAACATTCCATAGCTGCGACGATAATTTACCGTTTGGAAGAAAGCGTAGACCTTCGCACAAGCGTAGGGCGATTGCGGATTGAAAGGAGTCTTTTCGGTTTGAGGCGTTTCCAAAACCATACCGTACATTTCGGAACTGCTCGCTTGATAGACGCGAACCTCTTTTCGCTTGTTCAACAACCGAGCGGCTTCCAAAACATTCAGCGAGCCAACCCCGTCACTCATGAGCGTATAAACAGGTTGGTCAAAAGAAACCCGAACGTGGCTTTGAGCGCCCAAATTGTAGATTTCGTCTGGTTCGACTTCTTGGACTAAATTGGTTAGCGATTGGCCGTCTGTGAGATCTCCATAGTGAAGCAGGAGCTTGGGCTTTTCGTGGATATCACGGTAGAGGTGATCAATTCTTCCTGTCGAAAAACTACTCGATCGACGTACCAAACCATGTACGGTGTATCCTTTTTGGAGAAGCAATTCTGCTAGGTAGGAACCGTCCTGTCCAGTGATTCCTGTAATTAAAGCTGATCGTGCCATTT
>CANHVO010000539.1 GCA_947463915.1 Planctomycetaceae bacterium | reverse complement strand
GTGACCTTGCTGCGCTCGCCCCTTTTGGCAACGCTGTGAAACCATTTGTAGCGAAACTCGTCAAGAGTTTCGGTCGTTTAGGCGATGCAGCCGAAAGTCTTGACGACTTTCGCTACAAAAAAGTCTGACTACCCCCATATCGGAAGTTGCAAAACTTCGTAGCGGAAGTTGCAAATCTTCGTAGTGGAAGTTGTGAAACTTCCTGTAGCTTCAGGCACTTCAGGAACTCTTGCGAGATTCCACTACCTGCCAATTCAACGCCATTTTAGGCTAGATCGCGTAGCGGAAGTTGTAAAACGTCCAGGAGCTTCACCTACCTTCGTGCCGCGAAGCGCTTGCGTGTCCCTCCCTGCCCATCGCTCAATATATCGAAAAGGTCCGCAGACATCAGTTGATCAACATGTTTCATGTTGTCCGGTTGCAACCTAGAACGCTCACCTTCCCCGCCGCTAACTCGATTGAGCTCATTGATCACCATGAGTACATCCAATGGGCCAACTCGGCCGTCGCCGTCGGGATCATAAAAGCTCTGCGGCCCCCCGCTAACTCGCGTTGGCAATACCCCACCCGGGAAGGTATTCGCATTGATCTGATTGATCAACTCCAATACATCTAATGGCGATGCCCCTTGATCACCATCGACGTCGGTCGGTTTCACCTCGTTCTGCCAAGGAGACGCGCTAACGACCTCAATCTTTGCGCTGTCACTGATATAAGGCTGCACCCATTCGCTGTTCTCGACTCTGCCTGTTTGACTCTTCCAATCCGACAATGCCACCAGCGTGTCTGATTGATCCATTAGGATTCGCAAAGTCTTGCCCGAATTGAGTGCGAGCACGTCCGCTCGGCGAAGCGTCAGGCTTTGAATACCGCTCACTCGCAAATCAACCAACTGAACTCCATAGAGCTTATCGGCCGATAGGACAGCTAGATCGATCGAAGAGCGGTTGCTGACCAGCTCAATTGGCTTGCCACTGCCACTGTAACGTACCGTGCCCGGTAAGTTCGCGGCGGGAGCCGATACCTCGAATAACTTTGCGCCTGTGTCGTTGAGTGTCGTGAACTTGGCAATTTCCGATGCCGGTGCACTCCAGAGCACCTTATTGCCCGAACTTACCACCAAAAGACCATTGCTGATCGCGATCTCGTGTCCCCCCAACTCAAGTGCATTGAGGGAAACCGTCTTCGTGGCTCCACCGACAAACGTCACGGCATGATCCTCGACTTCACCATCCGTCGCCGGGCCCGTTGCCCCTAGGCCCCCCGCTGTGCTTAGCCTGAAACGCGCAAAGGTCGTTCCGGCGGATGCCGTCGATGGTATGGCAAATGCAACCGAATTGGAACCGCTAGTCATGGCAAGTTTGGTTGCGATCTGCTCACCGGCATCGGACCAATCCCCGTCCCGATTGAAATCGATCCACGCATCCAAAAAGCCCGACGCCGACGCAATCGCGATAAAACTTGAGGTCGTCGCACCGCTTAGGCCAATCACATTACTCAGCGGGAACAAAATTCCATTCTCGTCATCGCCACCATTGCTATCGTCTCCTGTACCTAAGGCATTGGGCTGGCCATCGGATTCGGCATCGCTACTCGTACCCAGGAACAATGCACTTCGCTTGTGGAACGCACCGTTGTCAATCAAGCGAGTTGGGTAGCTATTAGCGAATCCTGACTGCGTATTGGTTGGGGCGTCACCGAAATCGCTGTTGGCCGTATCCACAAATCGAACAGTCAGTGTGTCGGACGCTTCATTCGGTCGATTGTTGGCATCGCGGACACGGTCCGCTGGCAATCGGAAAGTAACTGTCCCATCGCTTACTGCGGATAGATTCACTTGATAGCGGCCATTGCTCAAATCGCTGATGGTCGCCGATGCGTTAGACAACTCCAGATCGGCGGCCACAAAGCCGGTCACAATCCTGCCAAAGTCGATGGTAGCAGTGAAATTGCGGTTAGGCGTGATCGACGACTCGCTCGTCGATAGCAATGGTTTATAGGTACCCGAACCCGTGTTGACCGAGATCAACAGTGGCGCTGGAGCCGTGTTGACATTGCCCGCCGCATCGCGAGCCACACCTGCCGAGAAGCCAACTAGCACCACGCCATCGGTCGACGTTGTTAGTGTAGCAACGTACCGACCAGGAGCTGTTTCAGTCAAATTGCTGACAACACAATTGCCAAGAACCAAATCGGAAAGGTCGAAGCCCGAGACGGCTTCACCGAAGTTGAACTCGATCGGGAACGTTAGCTTGTTCGTCGGATTGGGCTCGCTCGTCGTGATCGTTGCGACCGGTGCAACTCGATCTACGGTGCGAGTGAACTGAGTCGAGGCCAAACTGTTGTTATTCGCGAGATCCTTCGCAGAAGCCGCAGGGATCGACACCTTCAACTCGCCATCGGCCGTTGCAGCGATCGAGACCGTGAACTTGCCCGCCCCCAGATCGACAAGATTCGATGCTGTCGCGTTGGTCAACAAGAAATCGGTCAAACCAAAGCCGGTAACCGCTTCGCCAAAGTCGACCGTCAGATCGATAGGCGATACGTTGGTGATGGCAAACGTTGCTGAAGAGAGAACTACCGAAGGTGCCTTGGTATCGATCGTTCGCGTTAGTACGAGCGAGGCAAGACTGTTGTTATTAGCGCGATCACGACCAGCCGAAGAAGGAACCCGCACGGTTGTTGCACCTTCGGCGGTCGCCGTGATGGTCGCAGAGTACTTGCCCGATCCCAAGTCTTGCAAATTGGCAGCCGTTCCGTTGGTCACGATCAAATCACCGAGAACAAAGTCCGAGACAGTCTCGGCAAAGTCGATCGCGACATCAAACGTGTTTTGATTGAGGATAGTTGCTGACGTAGAAGTCACCGCAGGCGTTGGCGCTGTACGATCGACGGTTCGGGCGAACTGAGTCGACGCTAAGTTGTTGTTACTCGCCAAGTCTTTTGCAGCTGCCGCCGGAATCGAAACCTTCACATCGCCATCGGCCGTCGCATTGATGGAGATTGTGAACTTGCCTGCCCCCAGATCGACGAGATTCGCTGCTATGCCGTTGGTCAGCACGAGATCGGTCAAGGCAAAGCCGGTAACCGCTTCGCCAAAGTCGACCGTCAAATCGATCGGCGATACGTTGGTGATGGTAGGACTAGAGGACGTTAGGGTCGGTGTAGGTGCAACCGTATCAGGAAGCGGAGCCACCTCGATATCGAACTGCATTAATGTCGACAAATCGATGCCACCGCTGTTCGAGCCACCGTCGTCTCGTACTTGAACAGAGACTTTGGCTATCCCTGTTCGCGTTAACGATGGGGTGAAACGCAACGTTCCTGTGCCATCGATGACGGGTAGAACACTGAACAAGTCAGGCTTATCGACCGAGATAACAAACCCAGCAACAACTTGAGAGTTTTCATCGGTTCCACCACCCGGCGCAAAGCCGGTCGCGAATCCAAGTACAGTTTGAGCTGCGGCGCCGACAAGGACCGTTTGCTTACCGCCAATGTTGATGGATGGGGCATCGTTGACGGGATTGATCGTTAATACAAACTGATCGACTTTGCGATTTGTCCCACCGAAGTCGGTATCGCCATTATCGGTGAGAGTGACCGTCACCGTGGCGGTTCCAACCGCATTAGCCGAAGGAGTGAATCGCAACGTTCCCGTCGCATCGATGACGGGCTGAGCGCTAAAGAGCGACAGATTGTCCGCCACAACGAGAAATGAAGAAAGCGTTTGCGATGATTCGTAGGAGCCGCCACCGGAAGTGATGTTCGAGATGAACCCGTTGACCGTTCGACCCCCTGAATCTTCCAAGGCCGTAACGCTGCGAGATGTAGGCAAGTCAAACGTGGGTGCATCGTTGACCGGCTTGATGGACACCGTGAAGACGCGACTCAGAACAGCGTCGTCGGCCGTATCGAGTTGTTTGTCGGCTCCTGCATCGCGAGCCGTGACAGTGACTGCCACTTGACCGCTGGCATCTCTGGCGGGGGTAAATCGTAGAAAGCCTGTTGTTGCTCCTGCGACATATTCGATCGTCGGGTTTGGAATGATCGACGTATTGGCACTGGACGCCGTGATACGGAGGGCCGGTCCGCCAGTTCGCCCGAGAGCGATGCCATTGAGTGAGATCGTTTGCTGCGGTGCGTCTTCGACAAGCGACTCGGGGTTATCGATGGGATCCATCCGAGGCATCAAGACATCGGGCCGAGTTCCAAAATTGAGATTGGCGACATTCTC
>CANHVO010000538.1 GCA_947463915.1 Planctomycetaceae bacterium | reverse complement strand
GAGTATGGAGGCAATATCCGGGCTGCGTTGCGTCACATGATCTCCATTCAAGATCCGGATACAGGATACCTGCCCAATAGCATGTACAATCATGCGTTCGGCATGCTGGCGTTGGCGGAGGCTTACGGTGTTGTCGATGAAGAAATGCTTTGGGGCGATCCCAAGATCACGGTTGCGACGGAAAGACGACGTTCGTTAGGCAAAGCATTGCATTTGGCGATTCGCTGCGCGATCACCTCGCAGGAGAACAATCCTTGGCGAGCATGGCGTTACCGGCCAGAGTCCAAGGACGCTGATACTTCGGTCACCGGCGCGGTGCTCGTTGGACTTCTTGCAGCCAGGAATGCGGGGATAAAGGTTCCCGACAGCAACATCGACTCGGCCATGCAATACATACGTGAGGTCACGGGCAAGCGAGGTGACGTTTCCTACACGCCAGGCTTTAGCTTTAGTATGGGCGCGAACATGTCGGCGATAGCTGCGTTGGTTTATTCGATTGGCAAACACCAGGACTGGCCAGAGTACAACGCAGTGGTCCAGTATGTTAAAGCGAACTCGGAAGCGGTCGATTTTTCTCACCCGCATTACAACTTGTACTATGTTTCTCAAGCGTTGTTTCAAACTGACTATGACGCATGGAACAAATGGAATCAAGTGACAGTACGGCGTCTTCGCCGTGAACAAAACCAAGATGGTAGTTTTGATTCGAGCAATGGAAAGCCCTACGCAACCTCAATGTCCGTATTGGCGTTGGCGCTCAACTACCGATTCCTTCCTATCTATGAACGCTAGAGAAATTCGTCCTATGGAACGATCTAGAACCACATTCGGTCGATTGGCTTCATGCCTACTTGGGTGCCTGTTGGCAATTGCCGTGGGTAGTACCGATGTGTGCGAAGCCCAGTCGTTAGGATTCTTTCGGGAGGGCGAGGCCACCGCTCCAGACATCTGTTTAACGCCAAGTCCTTTAAGAAGCTTCGGGAGAGCGAGGCTCCTGCCGAGCTTGCGACACCACGGTTCGGCAGGAGCCTCACCCTCCCGCGAAAAGCACTGGTTGTGTAGTAGCCTCACCCTCCCGAACATGCCAAGCGTCGAGGTTCGCTGGCATGGTGGCGAAGTGCTTTCAGGGAGTCTTGTTGCTATTTCTGAAAGCGTAGTGAGTTTGGAATCGAGAGTGTTTGCTGAGCCGATCGAACTCGATCGCAGCGTATTGGACTCGATCCGGTTCTTGTCGCCGGCTCAGGCCCCGTTAAAAGACGAGGCTCGATATGAGTTGGTGTTGAAGGACGGTTCGCAGCTGCACACGGATGTCGAAAAGATCAGTGATGGTTATGTTTGGCTTAATGATCCAAAGTTCGGTCGAGTTCGAATCCCGACGGACCAATGCCAAAGTCTGCGCCAGCTAGGCGAAGTTCAGTACGAATGGGCCGGGGATATGGGCCAGTGGCAGCGAGCGGATACCGATGCTACATCAAGTGCGCCAGGTTGGTTTGTTGATGAACGTGGTGCATTGGCTACCACGACAGAAAATGCCAAGCTTTGGTTGCCGTTGGATCTCGCCGATTCGTTTGTGCTGTCTGTGGGGTTTACAGGCAAAGACAAGCCGGACTTCATGGTGTCGACAGGTAATGATCCAGAGTCGTCGTTGCGAGTTGGCACAATCGGCGAAAGCCTTATTGTTGGCACGGCGGACGATTTTGAGTTGGCAGGAGCGGTCGAAAAGGGGCCGCTTTCGGTGCAGCTTAGCTGGAACGCCAATACAGGAGAATTGTCTTTGATTACGGCTGAGGGCAAGTCGATTGCAAGTACTCGCGAGAAAAAAGTCAGCGATAAAAGCGGCCTTCTTTTGCACAATCAGGGGCAGCGGCTGACCATCGGTTCGCTAAGAGTTTCTCGAAGCATGCCTGCAAAGGGAACGGAATCGGAAGTCCTGCGACTTGAATCAACTCAGCCGTCGCCGCCCTCAAAGCCGGACTCACAGCTCACTCAGATTCGATGGAAGGATGGTTCGTTTTTGGTGTGCGAGAAAGCGACGATCGCAAACGGTTTGTTGCAAGTGTTTCGGCAAGCGGACCAGCCAGTTATGGAATGCGCATTGGATTCCATTGATCGAATTATTCTTGGAGGCGTTCCGGTTCGGGCACCATCCCAGTCAAAGCTATCCGTTGGTGCGAATCATGTCGCTGGTCAATTGAGCTTTGGCGATAGGAATAGGCCACTATTGTGGCAGAGTATTGGGCAGAAGGAGCCGGTTGCTATTTCTTGCAAGCTGCCTCTCGAAGCATCTGTCGTTAACAAAGCAAAGTCGGCAGATCTTTCGCATGGCTTCCTAGACCTTTTGTACTTTGCAAATGGCGACGTCGTTCCGTGTTCGCTGAATTCGATGACAGACACAACCACGTCGGTCTCGACGCCCGTAAGTGGATCGGCGGTGATTCCCAATGTTGCATTGAGTGGTATTGAGCTCAATGTGAATGGGGCGAAGTTGAAGCATTCGTTTACTAAGGAGTCGCGCGAGATGATGTTGACGATACCTCGTGCCACTGAAACGAGCCTCACGACTCATGTACTCATGGGTAGCAATGGTGACTTGTTGCGAGGGAGCGTTATCGCCATCTCGGATAAGGCGATTGAAATGGATTCAAAGCAGGAGCCGATGGTTATCGAGCGGGATAACATTGCTGCCATTGGCTTTCTTGCACCACCCAAAAAGTCGGAACCACAAACTGAACCTAAAGGGGGCGATGACGAACTTGGGACAGTTCCTGAGTTAGCTATGAAGTTGTGGGGTGGCTATCGATTGACGGCCAAGTTTATGTCCCATCGCGATAGTCAAATCGAATACGAATCCGAATGGTTGGGCAAATGTATGGTGCCGATCGAGCAGATTGAGGCGATCGCGATGTTGAAGCCGAGTTTTGGCGAGGAACTTTCGCCTTATTCGGTGTGGGGCACGCAGTTGGCCAAAGCGCCACGGTGGTCGCAAGGCGGGCAGCAGGAGGCCGCTCCTGATTCCATGCTTGGAAAGAAGGTGGCTGAGTTTCAGCTAGCTGCGTTGGATGGTTCGACGTTTAAATTGTCTGAGCATGCAGGGCGGGTAGTCGTTCTTGATTTTTGGGCGACATGGTGTGGTCCATGCGTTGCGTCGTTGCCTGAGTATTTGGAAGCGATGGGAGAGTTTGCAGCGACGGACGCTGTTTTCTTTGGTGTGAATTCCACGGAGACGCCGGAAGTGGTTCGAGCTTTTCGCGATCGGAAGGGGCTTGTGGGGTTTAATAGTTTGTTTGATTTCGATCAGTCGTTGATGAACTCGATGGGAGTATCCGGAATCCCGCATACGGTGGTGATTGGTCCAAGTGGCGAGGTGGCGCACGTGCATGTCGGTTATACTGTTGGGGCAGCCAAAGAGTTGGCTCGAATCGTTCGGGATTTACTTAAGAAATAGGTTATGGCAATGGAGATTACACAGCTGCTGCATGCGGTGGGCAATGGAACGCCGCAAGCATCCGAGCGGCTGTTTGCGATGTTGTACGATGAATTGAAGCGGATTGCCAATCATCAAATGAGTCGCGAATCGACGGGGCACACGTTGCAACCGACCGCCTTGGTGCATGAGGCGTTTCTGCGATTGTTGGGGGCAAGCGATTGCACTTGGGAAAATCGCTCCCATTTCTTTGGAGCGGCATCCGAGGCGATGCGTAGGATTCTGATCGAGTCGGCTCGGGCCAAAAGTAGTTTAAAGCGAGGTGGGACAAAACAGAGAGAGCAACTCGATGATGAGCCGGCTCGAACGACTCCATTGGCGGACGACATCCTCGACGTGAATGACGCATTGATCGAGTTGGAAGCGGAGGATGCAGAGCTAGCCGAGCTTGTGAAACTGCGATTCTTTGGCGGCTTGCAAATGGATCAAATTGCAGAGCTCAAGGGCATGAGCAAGAGCACAGCCGAGCGCAGATGGACGTTCGCTAAGGCCTGGCTAAGCCGAAAGCTAGGTAGTAGCGATTTGGCCTTGGCCCCAATTCAACGTGCTCTTCGGGAGAATTAACCGTTGTTTGATAGTGTGCGTCGGCCAAATGTTACTCATTTTGTTAGCGAAACGGCGTGAGCGGATTGTTGATTTAGTCGTTTAACCCGGATTATTCATACGGTGACTGGAAATGTATTTCCGATAGCCGTTTTTGTTGACGCGGGCCATTTTACACAGATTTAGCTTTTTGCGCGCACACCGCCCCCTTCCCCCAACAATCATTTCCGGCGTAGTG
>CANHVO010000537.1 GCA_947463915.1 Planctomycetaceae bacterium | reverse complement strand
TCAACAGACCCAGTCAGCGTTTTGGAACCATAAAAGCGAAGGGCAAAAGAGGTATTGCTATTGCATGGCGCCGATACGTCGACTCGGATAAAGGATCCGTATGGAGCATTTTGAAAGTTGCTTGGAGTGACGGTTACCGTCGCACCGTTCACACGCCGCGCGGCAAGCAATCCAGAAACGGCGCCATCCACATCGGACTGGTCTGTCGCGGGAACAATGGTGATTCGCGCCCCTTCGTAGGCTGCAATTTTGAGCGACTGCTGCAAAAAGATCATGTTGCAGGTCTCGATTGTGCCCATCAAAAGCAGGACAAAGACAGGCAATACCGCAGCTAGTTCGACAACGGCAGCACCACTGCGTCTACGACTTTTTTGTCTCAACCGAGCAGGTCGGAATTCGGTTTGGAAATTCATAGCACATCAAGTGTGTCAGAACGAACACTGCAAATTCTTCCACGATCCAAAATGAATCCTGGGAGCAGCACCGAGAACTGTAACTCTTGCTGATTACCAAAACTGAATCGATTGCATAATTTTTTCTGAAAGTAACATTCGAGTTTGTAAGATTCGATAGAATCCTTTCAGTCGATACAGATAGATGTGTCCCAAATGGATCCGACTCGCCAGGCAATGCGATTTCCACCCCCTCGCCCTTCGCCTTCGCCTCGCGCCGATTCGGCAACGCTGTGAAGCACTTCAGGACGGCCGGGGCTTGCCCCTCCGTCCGCAGCTTTGGAGTTCTAGATTCACGCCGCCCGACCGCGCGCCTCTGGATTCGTCGCACAGTGTAGAGCGATTGTCTCAATCGCTCGGCGGGCACTTTAGGCCCCATCCCGCAGAACAAAGAAGCCATGACTTGAAGGTGCAATTGGAATGCGATGGTGGTCTGCACTTCCGAAACGATTGAGGACAATCGTTTTACACTCGCCTTTGGCGGTGCGACGAATCCGGGTGTCATTTTCATCACGCGGCCTCATTAGAACACCAAAGCGGTGTCCGGTCGGAACAAGCCCGAGCCGGACAGGGGAGGAAGGGGAGAATTGCCCGCAATAAGTCTCTGGTTCAATTACTTGTTTAGCCCCCTTAATCCACGGGCAGAAACAAAACTAGGTTAAGAAAAGTCTTTCAAGAATGCTCGAACGGCCATTTGTCACACAGCCCATACACTGCCCAAGATATTCACAATCCTTTCATTCTCCAATTGGCTCTTTTGCTTCAATCGCGATAAACTATCGCGGCACACAGAGAATAACCATGACCAAATTTCCGGAGTCGATACAGTGTCAAAGCGGACCTTATGCTGGGTTGTACTAACTATTCTTTTGAGCGGATGCGGGGGGGAATCAGCGCCCTCAAAGGCCCCCAAGAAAGAAACAGAGCAGGCTGTTCCCAAAAAAGAGCCAACTTCGGTCGCTTCGACCGATCCGAGCACGATTGAAAAACCGAGCACGATTGAAAAACCGACCACCGATCCAACACCAAAATCGGACAATGCCACAGATTCGCAACCCGCTGATCCAAAATCTGCTGCTCAAGCCCCAATCAAGCTAAGCGAAACGCAACTTGCACAGTGGAAACGCCCAGCATACGAACCTCTTGAATTGTTGGCCTTTCGGCAATCTGCATCGGTTGGTTTCGTCGCCTGCACTGCGTACTCTCCGGATGGAAAACATTTTGTCTTAGCAGGAACCAAAGTTACCCTCTGGTCCTTAACCAGCACTGAGCCCGAACACGTTTTCCTCGATCTAGCAGATGGAGGCAAAGAGCGAACCATCAAGTCGCTTGCGATCTCGCCCGACGGCAAATGGGTCGCAGCGGGTGACTCCGAGGGGACGCTTCGCATTTGGGATCTCGCGGAGCGCAAAGAACGGACATCAAAAAAACTTTACACGACCGGTATCACGCAGATTGCAGTTTCACCCGATTCTCGGGAACTTGCAACCACCTCATACACGAGCGAAGTGACTGTCTGGTCGGCAGAAACGCTCGAGCAAAAGCACCAGCTCAAAATCGAAGCGGGCCTGAAGCAGATTCTTTATATGTCTCAGAACTTTTTGGTGGCAGCTGCAGAGAAGACGACATTGTGGAACGTCAGCGAAGGCAAGCTGGTGAAGACCCTCTCGCCGGGACGTTACAACGCATCGTTGGCTGGATCCAAAGATGGCAAGTCGTTTGCATTTGGCGACAAGGAGGGTCTATGCATTTGGGATATTTCGCAATCGGCAGTTGCTTCGACCTATCTGGGTGCTGCTGGAGCCAACTCGCTGGTGGATTTTTCCCCCGACGGCAAGCTCATGGCGGTCTTTACGGGGGCGAGGCTATCGATTGTTGATATCGCTCGCAACGATGTCGTCCAAGTGATCGACTCGATGGGATGGGCCACTGTGGGAATAGGTTGGTTGCCGGACTCCAACGTGCTACTCATCGCGAAAGAGGACGGCACGGTTCGTTTCTGGGGGAACACAAAATGCGCAGAGGCTCTTGCCTTGAAACCAATGCACAAGGCAGTTCCGACTCCGGACAGTTCCACGAAGACTCCCGCCAGTCCCACTCAATTGCTCCAGGCAATCGATCTGCGAAGTTTGCCGAAGCTGCCCGGCGCGGTACCGCTCACCAACAGCGAAACCTCGATCAGCTACGAAGCCGCTTCTTCGTTGGCGGACGCATCGCTCTTCTATCGATACACGCTTGGAGGTATGGGTTGGTCGGAAGCACCGCCCAATCCAGCGGCCCCCCACTATTTGCAGTTCGAGAAGAGCGGGTTCAAACTCATGGTGTCTTTGAGCGACTCAGGCAAGGGAACGAATGTCAATCTCGTCAACATGGGCAATTACGATCTGCGATGGGCACCTCGCTTTGACGGAGCCCCGATTGAAGTGACCTATGAAAATGAAAGTACGATTCTTTACAAAACAAAAGCCGAGCTGCTTCCAATCGAGATAAACCTTTTGCGCAAAATGCATGAGGCTGGTTGGACTGCTTACTCGAGGCTCAACAGTAGCCACAACGAAGAGACCGATTCACGGCAATTTGCGTTCGTTCAGAACGGATTGGAGCTGAACGTTTCGGTTAGCAAATTCCCGCCGGATCTCGAGAGCTTCAACGTGAGTTATTCGGCGAGTACGACGTTGCATTCGATTCCCATCCCTAAGGATTGCGGCTTTGTCGAATTCAGCTCGGCAACGGAACCGCTTTTGGTAGCCAACACAACCATGGAATTGGCTCAGACTCGGGAATTTTATGAACGCGAGATGCAGGCGCAAGGCTGGTTGCCTCGTACATTGAATAGAACAGCCAAGGAAGACCGAGACTGGTTGTCTTATTTTCGAGGGCAACAGGACATCACCATTGCCATGGTCAAACGTGCCGATGCGACTGGTACGCTCCTTCAGGTTGGCACGGGTTTCGAAAACAGTTCGTGGCAACTTGCGAAGCCCAAGGAGCAGGCTAAATCAGAAAGACCAGCAGTCGGACTCGAAGCTTCAGACATTCCGATTCTCAAGTTGTCGAAAGAGTCAAAAATCGATGTACAGGCCAAGACCATCGATGTGATTTTGGAATCGACGGCACTGCGTGATTTGGACAAAAAGGTTACCGAAGCGTTAAGTGGCCTCGGCTGGAAAGGGAAGGATGGTGGAATACGAGAAGACGATTATTTGTTCATTACCTTTACCAAGGACCGGACGGAGATCGAGTTGCGAGCGAGAATGATGAACGGGAATGCATCTGCCAATTTTCAAGGCGACGGCTTGCTATGGAACAAGCCGCTACCTGGCAGCAAAAAGCGGATTTCGTTTGAGAGCTGGCTTCGCACCAATCGTCGACCCTCTGGCTTGCAATGGCTAGGGGACTACGAAGCGGAAATGCGAAAGGATTGATCAGCGGTCGCCCCGTTGGGCAACGCCGTGAAGCATTTTGTAGCGAAACTCGTCAAGAGTTTCGGTGGTTTATGTAATGCAGCCGAAAGTCTTGACGACTTTCGCTACCGAAAAGCCTGTTTTCAGCAAAACAAAATGCTTCATGCGATTCCCGTTGGGGCTTGGGATTGGGCTCTACCGAGGCCAGGGGTTCACGATCTCTGACTATTAACTTTTGTTCCATTTGAGACACTCGAATTCCAAGAGGCTGGGCTTCCCTTTTCTACTTAAGCTCCGCTTTGTCCTTAGAGTACTTTGTCCAGAGTTCATCTAGTCGCGGCGAGATGGATTCAGCGGTACCAACCACGATCCAGTAACGGTAGCGATAGGTCGATTTTGCGCCCAAGCTCACTTG
>CANHVO010000536.1 GCA_947463915.1 Planctomycetaceae bacterium | reverse complement strand
TGGTCAACGTGAATGGCGAAGTGATAGAGTGGGCGGAGCCAAATCAGATGCGGGTTTTTTGCTTTCTTGGGGTCGATTGCCCAGTTGCACGATTCTATGCGTCACGTATCGATGAGATTGCCAAGCGATATTCAGACCGGATTCAGTTCGTCGGGATCAACAGCAATTTGCACGACTCAACTGACGATTTGAAACGTTTTGCAAAAGAACTAGGACTGAGTTTTCCGCAAGTAAAAGATACCGACCAATCGATAGCCCGCGCGTTCGGTGCGACACGAACCGCTGAGGTGATCGTGACTGACCGCAAACAGACAATTCTCTATCGCGGACGAGTTGACGACCAATACGCTCCTGGCGTCAAGAGAACGATCGCGACTCGAAATGAACTAGAGGACACGCTGACCCGTTTGCTCGATGGAAAGCTTCCATTGTCTGCGAGGACGGAACCTGTGGGATGCTTGATCACGTTCGAGAAAAAGGTGGATGAATCCGCCACGATTACCTTCTGCAAGCAGGTAGCGCCCATTCTTTATGAACACTGTTACGAGTGTCATCGCCCTAATGAGATTGGCCCCTTCGACGTTAGCAAATACGAGGAGATGCGAGGATGGGCCGATATGGTTATCGAAGTTATCGAGCAAAAACGGATGCCTCCATGGCATGCGACGGACACAGAATATGCCTATAAAAATGCTCGGCACTTGCCCCCAGAGTCCTTGGACGTTTTAAAGCAATGGGTCAAAGATGGAGCTCCCTACGGCATCGCAGCTGATTTGCCGAAGCTGCCCGAAACCCGGAGCGGCTGGCGACTTCCAAAATCACCAGACTTAGTTGTTGCGATGCGCGAACAACCTTACACCATCGCCGCTTCAGGGGCCATCGACTACCAGTACTTCGTGGTTGATCCCAAAATCACTGAGGATCGCTGGGTGTCTGCCGCACAAGTGATTCCGGGCAACTCCTCCGTAGTTCACCACGCCATCGTATTCATTCGACCGCCTGATGGAGTTGACTCCAATGGCGTTGGATGGCTTACGGCCTTCGTGCCGGGCCAGCGTGCGACCATGTTCCCGCTGGGTTATGCACGGCGCGTGCCAGCGGGTTCGAAGTTGGTCTTCCAGATGCACTACACTCCCAACGGCGTCGAACAATCGGACATCACGAAAATCGGTGTTAACTTCATTGAGCCAGACCAAGTCACGCATGAAGTCTTTACGCTGGTCGGTTTGGATCAAGAATTTGAAATTCCTCCTCATGCCGCCGACCATCTCGTCTCGACCTCCGTCTCGCGATGGCCTCGCAATAGCGAACTGCTCGCGATCATGCCACACATGCATCTTCGAGGGAAATCGTTTCGATTGACGGCAAATGCCAAATCGCAACCGGCGGATGACACATCGAGCTCGACACTATTGAACGTTCCTCGCTACGACTTCAACTGGCAGCACACATACGAACTCGAGTCGCCGTTGCCGCTTAACTCGGTGCAAAAACTCAATATTATGGTGTCGTTCGACAACTCGAGAAACAATCCTTTCAATCCCAATCCAGATGAGTATGTTCTTTGGGGGGATCAGACCTGGGAAGAGATGGCGGTGGCCTTTCTAGAGGTTGCAAAGCCGTTGAATGATATCCAAGACGCGACTAATTCCGTTTCGTTCAGCCAGCAGAATCCATCCGCAGCCAATAAGGCGGATGCAATGCCTGAAGATCCAAAGGCGGTTGCCTTTGCTGACAATCTGTTACAAAAGTACGATCGAAACCGCGATGGACAGCTCTCAAGAGAGGAAGCGCCGCAGATCATTCGCGATTATTCCTTTTCCAAGTTGGATGCCAACGGAAACGGGATCGTTACGAAGGAAGAAATTGTGACAACGACGACAAGGAAGCGTCGTGACTGAAACTTGGAAGCGCTCCGTCGTCGCGAGAAATTTCGCTCGGATCGTGGACAATCCATGGATCTGTGTCTGTTTTCTCGTCGTCATCAGTTGTGTCGCCGCAGCAGGGTATATCCGCCCCGGTTGGCCAACTCCTATCACAAACTGGATCTGGCCTAAGCCTGTCGTCGCTAAGGTCGAGCCGGAAAAGAAACGCGATGCTCCCTTCCTTGCGTCAAACCGAGTCAAACGCGACTCGCTCGGACGCGCAGAAGCACTCCTCGTGCTGCAATCCGATCAGTTCTTTACTCGCGAAGGTTCAATTGCGATTCGCGAAGTGGTGCAAGCTCTCGAGGACCTCGACTTCGTTTCTGGTGTTCGTTGGCTCGACCAAGCGCCACCGTTGAACATTTTTGGACTGCCCGAGCCCATACTGCCAAAGGGCCAAGCATCCGAACAACGTTTTGAGAATGCCAAGCAGAAAGCCGTGCGGCATCCTCTGGTCGTTGGTCAATTGCTATCGCCAGACGCCAAGACCATGCTGTTGGGCATCTCGTTCTATTGGGTCATGGTAACGGAAGAGGCGGATTGTACTACCAAGCTTGTCGAGGTTGCCCAACAGGTCATCGCAAAACATCCTGGGGTCACGATGAGCGTCGGGCTAACTGGCGAAGTGCCATTGCGACTGCGAATCACTAGCATCCACAAGTCAAACTCCGTCAAATATCAGTTTATTGGCTACGGCATGATTTTGCTCATGGCCATCATTTTGTTTCGAGGGTTCACTGTGGTGATTGTGGTAGCGCTGGCTCCCGCCACAGGTGTGTTCTGGGCAATTGGATTTTTGCGTTATCTAGGTTGGGAGGACAATCCATTTAGTGAAGTGATCTTGCCCGTCTTGCTTAGTTTGGTTGGCTTTGCGGATGGGGTACATATGATGGTTTACATTCGGAGTTGTCTGAGCCAAGGCCAAACGCCGCGCGAAGCTTGCCGCAACGCGCTCGCCACCGTCGGCGTTGCATGCAGCATAACCACCATCACAACGGCGATTGGTATGGGGTCGCTCTCCTTTTCCAACCATGAGATCGTACGCGAGTTTGCTTGGTCCTGTGTGATGGGGACGACCACTATTCTAGTGTCTGTTTTGCTAGTGATTCCACTCGCCTGTTGCACACCCTGGGGCAAACGTTTGGAGCGCGGGGCCGAACGCGGCCTGATAGATCGCTACATTCAACAAATCGGCGTGCCCGTGGCAGGCATGATGCGGCGCTCTAGGTTAGTCGCCTATTTTGCTGTCGCCTTGATGATTGTTTTGGCTGCGACAGCATTGATGCTCCGCCCCGACGATCGACTCTCAAATGAACTACCAACTGGTAGTCCCGAGCAGCAGATGATGGCCCATTTGGACACTGCCTTAGGGGGACTGCAGCAATGCACGATCAATGTTAGTTGGAAAGGCAAGGAACTTGAGCCGATGGCAGTCGCCTCGATCGTTCACAAAATCGATACGGTCCTCGATAGCGAACGTCTCGCTGGCCACCCACTTTCGATCGTTCGAATCCTGAAAGCCTTGCCAGGAGACGAAGCTCCTGTCGAGAAGATGCCGATGGTGGAGATTCTGCCGCCGCCGCTCAAGCTGGCCTTGTACGATCCAGATCAGCATCTTGCGAAGATTACATTCCGTGTCCAAGACTTAGGGACGGCAACGTACAAACCGGTTTTCCAGCGAATTGAATCGTCCATCAAAGAAGTCAGAGGAGAGAACCCTGGAGTGGATATCACTTTGGAAGGGAACCCAATTCGACGTTGGAAGAATCTCTATCAGATTGTCTCCGATCTCGCGATGAGTTTGGGAACCGCTTCCATCGAGATTTTGATTGTGATGGGACTTGCGTTCCGATCTCTGCGTCTGGGTTTGATTGCGATTATCCCAAACATGATTCCGCTGGCGGCGGCAGGAACGTTTATGGTCCTAGCCGATTGGCCGCTCGATGTGGTCAGCGTTTGCGCGTTTACCATTTGCCTAGGAATCGCTGTGGATGATACGATTCACTTTCTTTCTCGCTATCGCGAAGAACTTCATCAGCAGCCGAATCGCACGCTTGCCTTGCAACAAGCATTTCTAGGTGTTGGAACTGGAATGATCATGACAACGCTGGTGCTCGTTGCCGGCTTTGGTTCGGTACTGATCAGCGAAACTCGCGACCACCGAGTCTTTGCGAGCTTAGGGATCATAACCCTCTTGTCAGCTTTGCTTTGCGATTTGTTCTTGCTCCCCTCGCTTCTGGCTCATTTTGACAAAGCTAGATCGACGGATGCAGAAGGATCGCGTTGAGAGTTTTCAGTTGTCAGTTAACTGTTAACTCGCGAATTGCGAGCCTGTTCCCTTTTACTGACGAAACGACAATGGCTG
>CANHVO010000535.1 GCA_947463915.1 Planctomycetaceae bacterium | reverse complement strand
GAGGCTTCAAATTCGTTTTGGAAAGCCAATGGATGCCGTCGAAACAGCCAAGGAAGTTGTTCAGGCTTTCCCCTCGAAGGTGGAAGGCTACGAATTCATGGCACAGATTTGCTTCCAAGCAGACAAGCGGGACCTGGGAATTGAGACACTCCGAAAAGCGTTTCGAATTGACCCTACTTCAATGGCATTAACCCTTGCACTCGGAAATGCGCTCGCAGAAAGCCATAAACAATCCGAAGCCATCGAACTTTATTGGCAGACACTCGTCAAAGCGACCAAAATCGATGACAAGCTAGACCTGACATCGCGGCTGACCAAGCTCCATCAATCGCAGAACGGATCCAATTCTGCAACAAGGAGTTTAGAAGAAGTATTGCCTCTGATCGATCGATTCGAATCCGGCAAACAAGACCCTGCGCAGCGCCATGACTTCACTCTTTGCCAGTCCCAGGTGTATCAATCTGTTTCGGATTTTGAAAATGCCAAACGGGTACTTGAACAGCTTCTTTCCACCCGCGTACGCGATTCGAATGTGCTACAGCAACTTTCCAAGGTCTGCGATGCTGCGGGTGATCTCGAAAAGGCCATCGAATACCAGCATCAGTTAGTCGCCGTGGTCCCCGGACAGGAGACAGAGTCGCAACTCGCCAACTTGCTCAGGCAAAACGGCGAGTGGGACGAAGCTAATGCGATTGTCGTGAAGCTCTTGCAGAACGAGCGCGATCCCGATGCCGTTTTGCAAAACATCGATTCTTTGTTGCAGAGAGGAGAAAGGGAGCTTGTTCTGCAAACCCTGGAACCGATGCTTCGAAAGCAGCCGGAAAATTGGGAGCTGCTTTTCCGAAAGGGACTTGCGTTGGCAGGAATCGATGAATGGAATCTGTCACAAGCAACGATGGAACAAATCCTGGCGCTGGATGTGGAACGGACCGACACAACCTTCCGCATTTCGAATCCGGCGGAGAAAAAGAACAGAGTCACAGCAGACTCTGCCATTGCAAACATAAACTCGATGCTTCCTGTAGCCAAAGAGTTTGAGACGATTGAGCGATCCGAACTATTGAACATTGCCACCGGCCGAGGAGGCTTTTCAGACGCCGGAGCACAACGCGGAATTGGAAGCAGATGGTCTCCGAAGACCTACGGTGAAGTACGATGGGCTTGTCTCGCATGGCTCGTCCGGGCTGATGCAAAGGGAGTGCGGCACCCCTCGTCGTGGATCGCAAAGGCTAGGGCACAAACTGGGAATACGGCTTCCCTCGCGGACTGGATGGACGCATTGGCGATAGCAAAGTATCGACAAGACTTCGATGGGCAAATACAAGCCCTTTGTTGGCTAATCGAAAGCGGCGAATCGGACATGAATCAAGCCTTGTTGGAAACGGTTTACGGCCGCCAGGTTTCTGAAGATGCGTCCGAGAATAAGACTCAGCGTCCACTTACAGCTGCGCAGATCGAGATCTTAAAGTCGGCTTACGCGTCATCCAAAAACATGCCTACGAGTCCATCGGTGTCCCCCAAATTTGCCGGTGGGATGATTCCGCAGTTGCCGTCCTATGCTTGGCCAACCTATGCCGCAACCAACTCGCAATACGCGAACGTTCGTCAAATCCGAAACGTATATCCAACACCCCCGACGAGTAGTCATCAAGGCGTAGGGGTACTGCAGTCTGTTATCAACGAACTCAGGTTTGCAGGGCAGGCGGACGAGGCGGAAGCATTCCTAGCGAGACTTGGGAGCACGACTCAAGCGAAGTGGCAGTTAGCAAACCTTTGTGAGTATTTTCTTCGAATGGAGCAATTCAAAGAAATCGAACAACCTTTAGTGCGATGGTTCGAGCTTCAGTTAGATGAATTCAAGGTTAACGGTGGATTGGGCGTTTCTCAAACGCGAGGCTCGGCTTCGAGCACTTCGGGGACGGCTACCGCATTGGGAAACCCAACGGAATTTGCGGGGCGACTCATTGAAAAATACGGCGATGAGATTTCTACGGATTTCGTAGTTCGTTGTGTGGAGCTAGCTATCGATACTTCCATTCAACAATTCCGCAATCGAACATTCACGCCTGTGACCCCCGCTGGCCTGTCCTTGAACGCCGTAATGAGTTTGCCCCAAAATCAAAATCGCGGAATAAATCGCGGATTGGTTACACGAAAGTCCAATTCAGCATTGGCGAGCCACCCCTGGGCGGCAAATTTTGTTTCGGAAGGCTTGGACGAATTGCTTCTCTCAGCCGGCCTAATCAAAAACATTTCCGATGTTCTTCAGAATCGAATCGACAGGGCAGAAGGGATCGTCAAACCTTTATCGATGCTTCACTTGGTCGTTAGCCATTCTTCCCAGTTCCAGCCTCAAGAAGACGAAAAACGGATTGTCGATGCTTTGCAAGAGATCAGCAAAGAGCCTGAGTGCGCGTTGATTGCGGCATCTGGATTGATGGATCGCAAAAACTTTGTCGAGGCTCGCCAGATTGCGGAAAACTTCGAAACAGCGAACCTTCAAGATGCGTTGTCGCGCGAATTGATTATCTTATTTGCTTCTATAGCGTTGGACGAAAGCGCTCGTATAGAAGCATCCTTGAAAATGCTTGCGAATCACAAGATTGATAGTCAAACGGCACTGTGGATCTATTACGTACTTCAGCAGAGCACGGCCAAGGACATGGCGAGAAACTCAGGACCACTCGCGAAGATGTTATCGCGTGGCACGGTAGTTAAACCGCAATCGCGAACCGTGGTACCCGCTCAACCGAAGCCTTCGTTGACAGCACGCGAAACCCAAGTCCAAGAAATGGTTCGCTTGTCCAACGATGACAAAAAGGAGGAGGCAGTCAAGATCGCTCGTCAAATAATTAGTCAGCCGAGAGTTTTCTCATCGGAAAGAATTCCTATGGCCGCCACGAGTTTTGCATTCCAACTAAAGCAAAGAAGTTCGGCGATCCAATCGAGGGCAACAAATGCATCCGAAAATCTTGATCCAAGAAAAACAGCTTTCGATGTTTTGCGAAAAAACCTTGACCTAGAAAAGCTCATTGACGAGACAAAACAGCGTCTCGAAGCTGAGCCGAAGTCGTTTGTTCTACTTGAGCGGTTGGCAGAACTGTACGAACAGATGGGGCCAAATGCACAAACGGACGCAGAGAAGTTTCTGAACGAGGCTCTCAGTGTTCGTCCCCATGCCAACTCGTTGCGTTTTCATTTTGCGGAGTATTTACGTGACTCACGCAAATACTCAGAAGCCAGTGACCAGTATCTGGAGCTTATTCGAAGAGATGCATCGCTTGGACTCATGACGGTTGGCGAATCTCAAGTTGCATTTCAAGTATGCGGAAGGACCGACGAACTACTGAAAGCGATTCGAGAGGCAAACTTCCATTCCGTTCGCGATCAACAAATGTTGCTTGGAGTCGGCAATTTCATTCTCAAGAGCGGAAAGTGTTTTGAGGTTGGAGCAACCATTTTAGAGAAACTTGTTGAGACAGATAATTCGTTGCTGCCACACGCTCTCATGAATGCTTACTATCCCGATGAAGTACTCTACCCAAGACTTTTGAGTTTCACCCGCGATGCTCTCATTCCGAACGAAAACGATGTTCGAGGCAATCCGTGGTATGGGCTCGATGACATCATGGCTCAACGAGTCAGCGAGTCCTTTTTCCTTCGCCGTATACTCTTATGCCATAGGAAAGAGGATGTTGCCGGTGAACTTCAACGTAGCGTTCAAGTCGCAGCGGATCGATTCCCAAGTTGGCTTGCGGGGCAAGTCATGCTGGCAATGATTGCAGCGAGAGTAGAGCAGCCAGAGGAGAGTGCAAAGATTCTGACCGCTTTGTCCAGGAACAAACGGCTGTTCGTGGAATGCCCGGAGACAGTTGCACACGAATTGGCGAAGCTCTTCATGGATCGTCCAGAAACGCGAATGACCGCAATCAAGTTGTTAGAGCCACTTTGTAACAGCCAGCAATTCCAAGGCTACGATGCTAAAGATCGGCCAATAGTGCTCCTCGCAAAAACCTGGCTGGCAGAAGGACAAAGGTCAAAAGCTGTTTCAGTAATGATGAATGACACGCTGGTATCTCAACCGCGCATAGGCGCTTCGATTTTGAATCCAAACTCTGTCGATCCAGTTGCGGTTGATATTTACAAATCCGAGCTGATGTTGCTACTAGGGTTGCCGATCGATGGCTATCGCCTAGTCGACATCCCCAAAAACGATCTACCGCAAGCTTGGGATACCCGGCAATACTCCGCTATTTCAAGTGCGTTCAAAAAAGCAAGGCAAAATGCGCTTGAT